>JAFYAT010000096.1 GCA_017540585.1 Bacteroidaceae bacterium
ATTATAAACGCTGTTTCATGCAAATGCGTCCTTAGCTCAGCTGGTAGAGCAATTGACTCTTAATCAATGGGTCCAGGGTTCGAGCCCCTGAGGGCGTACAATCTGCAAAGATTATTCGACCGAAGTCGTGGAGCAGTGTTGGAGAGATGGCAGAGTGGTCGATTGCATCGGTCTTGAAAACCGACGTACTGAGAGGTACCGGGGGTTCGAATCCCTCTCTCTCCGCAACAAAGAAAGGAAGTCTAATTGACTTCCTTTTTTTGTGCGGTTTAGAGAGTGTGGATGAGAACCCAAGGGTTCGACCCTCGTAGAGCTGGGCGTAGCCAATCCCTCTCTCTACGCAACGAAGAAGGAAGTCAAAATGACTTCCTTTTTTGTTGTTATACTTAGATGAGAGTGGACGAGATCCTTTGCTTAGGGTTGTTCGAACTTCGAAGAGCACAGCGCAGTTATAAACTGCTTGAATGGAAAACTCCCTGTATTGCAACTGCAATACAGGGAGTTTTTGTTTATATGGATAGGGGATTAGAGTCCCTTTCCGTGACAGTGCTTATATTTCTTGCCAGAGCCGCATGGACACGGATCATTGCGACCAATCTTAGGACCATTGACGATTGGCTGTGTTGGCTGCTGTACGCGTGTATCACGGCGTGCCTCTGCCATGTTTGGCTCGTCAGGGTTCTCCTTTGTCTCTACATACTGTGGCTTTGGCTCTGGGCGCTGTGGCTGAGCCTGTGCCTGCTGTACTTCCTCGTTCTCCAACTCTGGGATTGAGCAACGCATGAGGACAGATACTGTACTATCGTTAATCTCATTTACCATGTTGTCGAAGAGTGTAACAGATTCAAGCTTGAAGATGAGGAGTGGATCCTTCTGTTCGTATGATGCATTCTGTACTGACTGCTTGAGTTCATCGAGAGCACGGAGATTTTCCTTCCAAGCCTCATCGATGGTGTGGAGCAACATTGACTTCTCGAAAGCGATGAGGAGATTATCACACTGTGACTCGTATGCTTCCTTGAGGTTGATGTTCATCCAGCGTCCACGTCCGTTACCCCATGTGATAGGTACTTGTACGTTTACCTGTTCGATGTTAGCGATGCGATCCTTGTTTTCCTCGTATGCCTTCTTGATGACAAGGTATGCTGTATTCTTGAGACGACTTGTGCGCTCCTTGAATGTGGCGATAACTGTGTCGAATGTCTTGTCTTCAAGTTTCTCGCGTTCTGTAGATTCGAATTCTTCAGCTGTGAATGGTACGTCCATAGCGAAGAGACGGAAGAAGTCCTCACGTACATCTTTGAAGTTTCCGTTATGCATTACATGGAGTACACGGTTCCATATCATGTTAGAGATATCCATACCGATACGCTGTCCCATGAGTGCATGACGACGACGTTCGTAGATGACCTTACGCTGCTTGTTCATTACGTCATCGTACTCAAGGAGACGCTTACGGATACCGAAGTTGTTTTCCTCTACCTTCTTCTGTGCACGCTCGATGGACTTGTTAATCATAGGGTGCTCAATCATCTCACCTTCCTCGAAACCGAGACGGTCCATAATCTTAGAGATACGGTCAGATGCGAAGAGACGCATGAGCTTGTCCTCAAGTGATACGTAGAATACTGATGAACCTGGGTCACCCTGACGACCTGCACGTCCTCGGAGCTGACGGTCAACACGACGGCTCTCGTGACGCTCTGTACCGATGATGGCAAGACCACCTGCAGCCTTAACCTCGTCAGAGAGCTTGATGTCGGTACCACGTCCTGCCATGTTTGTGGCAATTGTTACGATTGATTTCTGACCTGCCTGAGCAACGATGTCTGCCTCCTTCTGGTGGAGCTTGGCATTGAGGACATTGTGCTCAATCTTGCGGAGCTGAAGCATCTTAGAGAGCATCTCAGAGATTTCGACTGATGTTGTACCTACGAGTACTGGGCGACCTGCCTGAACCATACGCTCAATCTCTTCGATAACTGCTTTATACTTTTCGCGGTTTGTCTTGTAAACACGGTCGTTAAGATCCTTACGTGCGATAGGACGGTTAGTTGGAATCTCAACTACATCGAGTTTGTAGATGTCCCAGAACTCACCTGCCTCTGTGATGGCTGTACCTGTCATACCTGAGAGTTTGTGGTACATACGGAAGTAGTTCTGGAGAGTGATTGTGGCAAATGTCTGTGTAGCTGCCTCTACCTTAACGCGCTCCTTAGCCTCTACTGCCTGATGGAGACCGTCAGACCAACGACGACCGTCCATGATACGACCTGTCTGCTCATCGACAATCTTAACCTGTCCATCCATTACGACATAATCGTCGTCCTTGATGAACATTGTGTATGCTTTGAGAAGCTGTTGGATGGTATGAACACGCTCAGCCTTGATTGCATAGTCCTGCATGAGTGCATCCTTCTGTGCAAGTTTTTCTTCCTCAGGAAGGTTCTTTGACTCAAGTTCTGAAAGTTGTGTAGTGATATCTGGGAGAACGAAGAAGTTATCGTCCTTAACGATGCTTGCGATAAGTTGGTTACCCTTGTCTGTCATCTCAACTGACTTCAGTTTTTCGTCAACAACGAAGAAGAGTGGGTCAGTAGCCTCTGGCATACGACGGTTGTTGTTCTCCATGTAGATTTCCTCTGTCTGGAGAAGTCCTGTCTTGATACCTGGCTGTGAGAGATACTTGACGAGGGCATTGTTCTTAGGCATACCTTTGTAGGCACGGAAGAGTGAGAGGAAGCCGTCAACGACAGCCTGCTTATCCTCGCTCTCGATGTTCTTCTTTGCCTCTGTGAGATAGTTCTGAGTAAGCTTGCGCTGTGCCTCTACGAGTTGCTCAACGATAGGGCAGTACTGCTCAAACATCTGGTCGTCACCCTTTGGTACAGGACCTGAAATGATAAGAGGAGTACGTGCATCATCAATGAGGACTGAGTCCACCTCATCGACGATGGCGAAGTTGTGCTCACGCTGTACAAGCTCACTTGGATCCATTGTCATATTATCACGGAGGTAGTCGAAACCGAACTCGTTGTTTGTACCGTAAGTGATATCAGCCTGATAAGCACGACGACGTGCGTCAGAGTTTGGCTGGTGTTTGTCGATACAGTCAACAGAGAGACCATGGAACATAAAGAGAGGACCCATCCATTCCGAGTCACGCTTAGCGAGGTAGTCGTTTACAGTTACGACGTGAACACCGTTGCGTGTGAGGGCGTTGAGGAAGATAGGGAGTGTACCCACGAGAGTCTTACCTTCACCTGTAGCCATCTCGGCAATCTTACCCTGATGGAGTACAATACCACCGAAGAGCTGAACGTTGTAGTGAATCATGTTCCATACTGTGTCGTTACCTCCTGCTACCCAGTGGTTGTGCCATATAGCGTTGTCACCATCAATTTCTACGAAGTCACGACCTTCTGCAGCAAGCTGACGGTCAAAGTCTGTTGCCTTTACAATGACTGTACCATTCTCGCTCTGTGCAAAACGACGTGCTGTGTCCTTTACTATTGCGAAGACAGTAGGGAGAACCTCTGTGAGTCCTTCCTCAAACTTGTCGAGGATGTCCTTCTCAATCTTGTCTATCTGATTGAAGAGAGGCTGACGACGGTCGATGTCTGTCTTCTGAATTGTCTCATTAAGTTCGGCTATCTTGTCACGATATTCCTTAACAGAATCCTGAAGATATGCCTTGATTTCGTCCACCTTGGCACGAAGCTCATCATTAGAGAGTGCCTGAATCTGTGGCTCTATTGCAAGAATCTGGTCAACGATAGGCTTAATCTCCTTGTAGTCGCGGGAAGCCTTGTTGCCGAATAGACTTGACAAAAATGCGTTTAAGTTAAATGCCATATATTTGTTTTGTTTTATTCCTGATAAATTATTTCTTTCTTTAGATCGACTATTTGTTATAGTTTCTCTATGTCTTATAGTTTTTTTGTCTCTTTAGAAGAGTGGGGCAGTATTGCAAGCATTTGGTGCCCTTATTCTTATATGATGTGCAATTGTAGGTGCTATGCAGTCTGTTGTTACTGGCGTCTGCACTTTTTCTGCCTTTATTTTGTTACCAAAGAATATCAGAGGAAATTCAAAGAACGACTCACGTTGGAGTTTGCTTGTTCTTCTGTCTTCATCCACCAATTTCCAACCTGGGGCAGGCTTGATGATGATGTCGCCTGAACACTTGGCATTATAGCCATTGCGTATGCTGCCAATACCTTGTGACCATGCTCCTTGTGTAAGTCGCTGGGATGTATATACATCACCTACTCCTTCGAAGCGGAAAAGGAAATCCTCACAGTTGGATAAAACATCATTGAGTCGTAACTGCTTCTGTTCGAGTAACTGATGATTGAGATATATCTGTGCATCGAAGTAGCCATCTACATACTGTCCTCTGCCGTACATAGCTGAGAGGTACATGTTGAGGAGAGCAGCACATCGGTTGATTGTGAAATTGCCAGATGGAACACGGAACTGTGAGAGTGCTGGGTCTTCCTGTACGTTCTCGTAACCTGTTGATGTGAGGTAGATAAGTACCTTGTCAAGTCCCACGAGCATGTCAATCTCACTGAGGAGTTTGGCAATCTCCTTGTCCAGTCGGGCGTATGTGTCCTGTAACTCTGTTGTTGTCTCAGAGAGAGGCAGGTCATTATAGTTGCCTGCATAGTAGCAGACAGATATATAGTCTGTGACAAGGTCAAGTCCTGCGTTTCCACTCGTGAGGAAAGAACGTGCAGCCTTGGTGATTTCCTCGTTTATAAGAGCACTATGCTTGAATGACTCAATATTGCCCTTGAGGTCCTTGTCGTTGAACTTATGCTTGAAGGATTTCTGAACAGATGTGAGATAATAGTTGTATGTTCCAATATAGCTGTTCAGAGGTTCCCATACGAGATTTTCGATGACTGATGTGGCATTGGTTGTGTGGAGGAACTTCATCCATGATGGTGCGCTTCCATAATAAGATGTTCCAGCCCAAGTACCTGTCTCTGAGTCAATCCATATTGCCCAGTCGGCTGCATGACCTGCTGCGAGGATTGCAGCCTCTCTGTTTGGTGCAGCAGAATATACGAGACATTTGCCACTTGTCGCTACCTTCAGTTCGTCGCCTATTGTGCTTACGAGAAGGTTCTTAGGCGAAGAGCAATCCTTTGTTTCTATTCCCTGCCATTCTTTGTCATCTACGCAGAACTTCTTGGATAGAGAAGAGCGGTCAAGCCATTCATTTGCAATGATTCCGTGATTGTATGGTGCACTTCCCGTAGCTATAGTTGCTATTGCAGATGCTCGGTCAATACCCTTGGATGGATATTGTACATTGGAATAGACCTGTCCTTCTGTAAGTAGTTTCTTGAAACCTTTCTCCCCATAGAGTGGGGCGAAAGCATTGAGATAATCCGTACGGAGATTATCTATGGTTATACCAACAACAAGGCGTGGCACCTCGTTATTCGATTGTGCCATCGCACTGGAGAAAGCTACAGTTGCAATGATTGTTGTCAGTAAACGCATTTAGTTAGTTCTTTTTTCTATTGTTTCTATATTCTATAATGTGTACAGATATTGCTCTTAACAGCAAAGTGCTTGCCATTATGATTGCTTCTGCCTGAATATCTTGTTTTATGACAAAAATGAGCATGAAGAATATGCCACATACTGCCATATTGACTGCTGCAAATCTGTTTTCCTTATTCTTTCGCATGCAATATGTCAGATAAATGGCATAGAGCAAGTAGAGCGGATTGAGGATGATGACAAACCAATTGCTGTCAACCGTTGGGTGTTCAGAGAAGAAGTAGAGGAATGACACGATGATACCTGCAAGTCCTTGGAAGAGGCTGATTGCAATGTCAAATCCGTATGTAACTTTTTTCTTTGTAAAGTCAAATATGCTGACTACAAATATGCCAATGAAAAGCAGAGAGAACAAGAGCGTCGGTGTGATAAATGGTGCTTTTTCTGCCATTTCTGGATTGGCATCAAGGATAATCTGCTTGTATGACACAAGTGGTGCTTCAGTTCCGTCTTCAAGTACGATGTATGCAGAGTCAAGCTCGTTTGCATAATGTGCAGGGATGAACATCTGTTGTCGCTTGTCGAAATTCTTGTCGTCAAGTTTCTCTCCAAGTACGAGGTCTATGCCGAAACGCAACCATGGAGCATTTTGTAATGACTCGTGAAGTTCCTGTCGTGCTGTGAGTTTGATAGGATTCTTCTTGTAGATGATGTCATCTGTTATGGCTCTCTCGATGGCATCCCTTGCCCTTGTCGTACAATTGTCGTACAAGTAGTTGTATCTGTATTCCATGTTCTCAGGCTTGAGGTTCTCCTCAAGGAGTTCATGGATGTTCTCAGCATCATTCTGGGAGAGATTGAGTACCTGCTCCATCACTTCAATGCCATAAACCCTGTATCTGTAGAAGAATAGCTTGGCAGGCTCTGCTCCGAGTATGTAATCCGTCTCACCCTTGATGAACTTATATACGAACATGTTGGAGTTGTAGTCGAAACAACCGTAGTTATATACGACATCTTCCATAGTGTCCATGTTAGTGATACGGATGGCTGTGTGTCCGAAATGAGCATACGCATCAGTACCTGGAGAGCAAGTGAGAAGGGATACACGCAAATTATCTGCCCTTACTCCATCGAAACAGAGCAAGGACAGCAAGATTGTGTATATATATCGTAAAAAAACTTGCATAAAAGGGATAAATTTTTGCAAAGATACATTATTATTTGCAAAATACATTCTTTAGCACATTATTTTTTGCCCTTTATACTATTCTCCGATAAATTCAGATACTTCAAAGTTGTTTGCAACAGCAAGACGAGCGCAATTCTGAAGTATTCTTCGGTTGGAGTTATTGACTTGGTTGTTTGTTCCTGTCTTACCGTAGATGGTGAAGTCATCTCTGATATTTCGTCCGAGACATGGTGCTATGATTGCCTCATAGAAGGTGCAGGCAAGCAGGTAGCGACCCATGTATGTGTCGATGTGCTGATTGTCACGCGTAAACTCGTTGTCGGTAACAAGTGAAGATACATTACGTGCGTTCTGTACGGCTGTTCCGCAAGGGATGATGACGTCGATGCCTGATGCTGCCTTCATCTTCTTGACTGACTCGCATATCTTCTTGTACATGTTCTCAGGATTCTTGTACTTGGCGATGTTCTTATGCTTTGAACTGTATGACCAAGTTTGGTTGAATGCGAATGTTGTGCGTGAAGCAATCTTGTTGATGTTGTAAGCCTGAATAATCTTTGAGAGATAAGGTTCATAGCTTGTGTAGTCGCCTGAGTCGAGTGAATATTGCTGGAACACAACCACATCGTATGGGAAACGGCACATCACATAGTTGATGCTTGTGGCAGATTCCAGTTTCTGCTCTCCCTTAATGTTGTATTGCCATAGCTCGTACACCTTGTCTCCGTTCTTGTAGTAGTTGTAATGTTCTTTCATAGAGCATCCGCCCTTGTACAGAACATAGACGTTTACATTGCTGAGACCAAGACAATTGAGGATTTCTGGTAAAGCAGTACTTGTATCGATTGCAAATGAGTTGCCGATAAAGAGAATATCCAGCTTAGATGGCAGATATGGCAATGGTGGGTTACAGAGGTAGCCACAGTTGACGGCAGTAGAAACTGCTGGTGTTGTTTCCTTTGCGACTTCTTTATTAGTTGCCTTTGCTGTTGTCTTTGTCTCGGTAGTTTTCTTGGCGGCATCTTTCTTGTCAGTCGCTTTCTTTGCGCTGGTGGTTGATGGCTTCTTTACTACAACTACTGTCTTTTTGGCAGTCTTACTACTTGTTGTTTTCTTTGTCTGTGCAATATTAGGCAGACATATTGCTAAAATAGCAATGATAAGTAAAAATCTTTTCATACGACTATTTACCAAACTCCATAAAGGGAGACAGGTTAAATGTTTTGTTTAATTTTTTTATTGTTGAAGTTTATTGTTTGTTGTCAAGTTTTTTTTACCGAGTCATCGACTTTCTACTGCTTCAATGCTTCGTACAGCTTATCTATAGCCTTGCCAGCATCGCCTGTTTCCTCAATGAGGTTGACAAACTTGCTGCCGATGATTGCTCCTGCTGCATTGCTCTGTGCTGCCTCAAGTGTCTGCTTGTTGCTGATACCGAAGCCAATCATGCGAGGATTCCTGAGTCCCATGGCGTTGATGCGTGAGAAGTAAGCCTGCTTTGCATTGTCAAACTCCTTCTGTGCTCCCGTTGTTGCAGCAGATGAAACCATGTAGATGAATCCGTCCGTGTGTTCGTCGATGAAGCGGATGCGCTCATCGCTTGTCTCTGGTGTGATAAGCATGATGATGCGGATGTCATACTTGTCGGCAATTGGCTTGTAATCCTCAAGATAATCCTTGAATGGAAGGTCTGGGATGATTACTCCGTCAATGCCTTTAGCAACACATTCCTTGCAGAAGTTCTCGAATCCGAACTGCATGATAGGATTAAGATAACCCATGAAGATGAGCGGAATATTTACCTCTGAACGTATTCCGTCGAGTTGAGAGAACAATTTGCGTAGAGTCATTCCATTTCGCAGAGCCTTTGTGGCTGCATTTTGAATGACAGGTCCGTCTGCCATAGGGTCGCTGAATGGCACGCCAATCTCAATCATGTCCACGCCCTTCTGTTCGAGGGTCTTGATGGTGTCTCTTGTACCTTCAAGTGTTGGGTGTCCAGCACAGAAGTATATTGAAAGTATCTTCTCAGACTTTGTCTGGAATAATTTGTTTATTCTGTTCATATCGTTTCGTGTTTTAATTGTTTAAGCATTTTGTTACGAATGGCAAGGTTATGCTTCCATTATGTTACTCGCTGAACCTTCGCTAATCCTTCGCTAATGGTTCGCTAACCCTTCCTAATTTTTTCTTGACACCTTGAGTGACAAAAAGAAAATGTTTGTCCGAAAGACTTTGACATAATGTCAGATATTTGCTTGCCTCTGTAGTCACTTTCTAAAAGTTTGCGACGAATGCTTTGATTGCTTCTACGTTCTTGAATGCTGGCGAAGTCTCGAACTTGGAGTTGAGGTCTATGCCTGCAAACATGGGATGATGGAAAGCCTTTACTTTTTCTGCATCATCGGGCGTTATGCCACCCGTAATGAGGAAAGGTCTTGAACCTTCATACTGCTCCAATATATTCCAATCAAATTGCGTGCCACTACCTCCGTATGACTGACATTTTGTCTCAAAGAGAAAATAATCCACTACATCCTCATACATGCTGACACTCCTTATGCCGGTATTGTCAGATACTTGAATCATCTTGATTATCTTGATGCTCTTGTCGAGTAAATGTCTGAGTGACTGGCAATAATCTGCATCCTCGTTGCCATGTAGCTGTATGATGTCAAAGCCATATTCATGACATTTTGTGAGTATGTCATCTTTCTCGGCATTGACAAAGACGCCTACACGCTTTGAGTTTCTTGGCATATATGATGGCAGAGATTCGACATGACGCTTGCTTTTTGGAAAGAAGATGAACCCCATCCAGTTTACAGCATCAATATTGTCAACATCCTTGATGTTCTCTGCCTCTCGCATTCCACAAACCTTGATTATCATATCTTACTGTTGTGTTACTTGTGCTATGAATTCCTTGAGCGATTCACCAGGATTTGGAGTCTTCATGAATGTTTCTCCGATGAGGAATCCTCGGAAGCCAGCCTTACGGAGGTCACGCACGGTGTCAGGATTGCTTATTCCGCTCTCGCTCACGAGTACGAAGTCGCTTGGAAGTTTAGATGCAAGACGGTAGGAGTTCTGTACGTCTGTGTGGAAAGTACCGAGATTCCTGTTGTTCACGCCTACCATGTCTATATTGTCTCCCACATAGTCAAGCTCGTGCTCTGAATGAATCTCAAGGAGTGTCTCAAGCCCAAGTTCATGAGCCGTCTTTGCAAGTGTCTTGCACTCGTTCTTCTTGAGGTCAGCAGCAATGAGAAGTACGGCATCAGCTCCTATCTCTCGTGCCTGAAACAACTGGTACTCATCCACGATAAAATCCTTGCGGAGGATAGGGCAGGTGACCATTGGTCGTGCTGTCTTGATGAATTTGAGTCTTCCTCCGAAATACTTCTCGTCTGTGAGGATTGATATGGCAGATGCTCCATTCTTGCAGTAGGATGCAGGAATAATCTCTGGTTGTCCTTCTTCCTTTATCCATCCTTTAGATGGCGACTTGCGCTTGAACTCGGAGATGATACCTGAATCTGAGTTTCTGAGTGAGGTCTTCATGGAGATTATCTGATGAGCTGTGCCGTCTGTAATCATGTTCTCCACTTCGTGGTAGAGTGCCTTTGGGGCAATTACCTCCTTCTGTCTTGCAACCTCAATCCTCTTGTGTGCTACTATTTCTTCTAATATGTCCATGTGGTCATGTTAATTAGGAGTTGAACTCTACGAATTTCTTGAATACGTTGAGGGCTTTACCGCTTTCGAGTGATTCACGAGCCACATTTACAGAGTCGTTGATGCTCAGGTTCTTGTCCATCACACTGATACCGCAGGCTGCATTGGCGATGATTACACTCTTCTGTGCCTCTGTGGCTGTACCTTCGAGTACAGAGTCAAATATCTTCATTGCTTCCTTTGCTGTTTCTCCTCCATAGATTTCTTCCTGATTTATGTACTTAAGACCGAGGTCAACAGGAGTGATGACTTTCTCGAAGTTGTTGGTACAAATCTTGAAACCTGATGTGAGGGAAATCTCGTCGTAGCCATCGTATGATGTTATAACTCCATAATTGTCACCAATCTGCTGGTGTATGTTGGTGTAAAGTCTCAACTGACTTTGGTTGGCTGTTCCGTGGAGTGAGTTCTTTGGATGGCAAGGATTGACGAGAGGACCAAGGATGTTGAAGCATGTAGGGATGGCAAGTGCCTTACGTGTAGGTCCTACGAACTTCATTCCGTATGCAAAGAGTGGGGCATGGAAATAGCATATTCCTACTTCTTCGAGGCATTTGCGAAGCTTGTCCTCGTCATCTGTGAACTTGACTCCGTGTCCCATGAGTACATTACTTGCACCACTTACTGAAGAGCTACCGCCATTTCCGTGCTTTGTTACCTTGTAGCCAGCACCAGCAATTACGAAGGCAGAACATGTGGAGATATTGAATGTGTTCTTTCCGTCACCTCCAGTGCCTACGATATCGAGAGTGTTAAAGTCCTCAAAGTTGATATATTTGCCTGTTTCGAGAAGTCCCTGACGGAAGCCGAGAATCTCATCTACAGTAGCTCCACGTGTCTGTATTGCCATGAGAAGAGCGGCAATCTGCTGGTCATTATACTGCTCCTTTGTGATATTAAGCATTATCTGGTGAGTATCTTCTTGTGAAAGTGTTTCACCATCTATGAGTTTCAAAAGATATTTTTTCATCTTATCGAGTTTTTTGAGTTTGTGAGTTCTTAGGTTCTTAAGTTCTTAAGTTTTTGAGTTTTTGAGTTTTTAAGTTTTTGAGTTCTTAAGTTTTTGAGTTTTTATGTTTTTAAGTTTTAAAATTTTGTGAGTTCTTTTAAGAACCATGAGTTATTGATAAATACAACTAACTCTTAATTCTTAATTTTTCAGCCAGTTTTCAATGATTTTCTTTCCGTCAGGAGTGAGTACTGACTCTGGGTGGTACTGGATGCCACGAATGTCATATTCCTTGTGACGGAGAGACATTATGTAGCCTTCATCGCTGACACTTGTCACCTCAAGACAATCTGGGAAACCGTCGTTGTCAACTACCCATGAGTGGTATCTGCCTATCTCTATCTTCTCAGGAAGCCCCTCGAAGAGATAATCTTTCTTTGTTATGGTGCAAGGAGTGGCAACTCCATGATACACCTCACTGAGATTGGTGAGTTTTCCTCCAAAGCTTTCGCCTATTGCCTGATGACCGAGACATACGCCAAGGATTGGCTTCTTGCCTGCATAACATTTTATTACGTCGAGGAGAAGCCCTGCCTCACATGGGATACCAGGACCAGGGGAGAGGATTATCTTGTCGTATGACTTCAACTGCTCAAGCTTGAACATATCATTACGAAACACAGTTACTTTTGCACCGAGTTCCTTGACAAGGTGACTCAGGTTGTATGTGAATGAATCATAATTGTCTATTATTACAACTTTCATGTGTCTATACTTTTAGTAATTGTGTTGTTGGATTATATTTTCTCTGCAATACTTATTGCCTTGCGAAGTGCACCGAGCTTGTTGTTTACTTCCTGAAGCTCATATTCTACATCGCTCTTGGCCACTATGCCGCCACCAGCTTGGAACCATAATTCGTTGTTACGGCTCACGAATGTGCGGATTGTTATTGCCTGATTGAGATTGCCGTTGAATCCGATGAATCCTATGCAACCGCCGTATGCTCCTCGACAATGTGGCTCGTATTCGGATATAAGCTGCATGGCACGTACCTTTGGTGCTCCGCTTAGAGTTCCAGCTGGGAATGTGTCGATGAATGCCTGTATAGGGTCTGCTTTCTCGTCAAGTTCGCCGCTTACTCTTGAAACAAGGTGGATGACGTGGCTGTAGAACTGCATGTCCTTATAGAAATCAACCTTAACATTGTGGCAGTTGCGACTGAGGTCGTTGCGTGCAAGGTCAACGAGCATCACGTGTTCTGCATTTTCCTTAGGGTCATTCTGGAGATAGAGCGCATTCTTTCTGTCCTGCTCTGCATCGCCTGTACGCTTTGTTGTTCCTGCGATAGGGTCGATATAAGCCTTCTTGCCATCTATGCGGCAATGTGTCTCAGGACTTGAACCAAATATGCGGAATCCTCCGAAGTCGAAGTAGAAGAGATATGGGCTTGGGTTGATGCTTCGGAGTGCTCGGTAGAGCTTGAAGTCATCACCTTCATATTTCTGCTTGAAACGGCGTGAAAGGACAATCTGGAACACATCTCCACGGAGACAATGCTGTATGCCCTTGCGGATGTTCTCGCGATGCTCATCGTCTGTGAGTGTTGACCAGAAGTCGCCAACTGGCTTGAATCCGTATGTCTGATATGCGCGGCTGTTACAGTCACGTTCAAGCTGGTCAAGGTCGTCTTCTTCGCCTTCGGAAAGAAGTTCTATAAGTATCATCTCATTGCGGAAGTGGTCAAAGACGATGATGTCCTTGTAGAGGATATAAAGGAGGTCGGGAGCATCGTTTTCGAGCTGTGTCTCGTCCTTCACGTTGATATTCTCAAAGTAGCGTACAGCATTGAATGACGTGTAGCCATAGAGGCCGCAATAGTTGCTGTTTTCGCCAGAGATGTCAAAAGAGTGGAGGAAGTCATTGATGACCTGAGCCGAGCCGTATTCCTTGGTAATCTCTTTCTTGATGATGTTGCCGTCTGGATATTTTGCTATTCCGAAACCGTGTTCGATTGATATGCTTGCTATCGGGTGAAGTCCTATAAACGACTTTGAATTCTCACCTCCATGGTAGTCGCTTGACTCCATGAGTGCGCTCTGTGGATAGGCATCACGTACCTTGAGGTAGGTGCTCACAGGTGTATTGAGGTCACCCAGTATTTTCTTTGATGCGGTATGATATTTGTACATAATCTCTTAGTTAGTAATGAGTAACCTCATAGTTTTATTTCACTCTGGTGTGCAAGATAAGTGTCGAGGTCCTTGTCTCCGCGTCCGCTTACAGTAAGTACCACTACTGTGTCTTTTGTAAACTGATTCTGTACCTTGGGGAGGAGTGCAAGAGCGTGTGAACTTTCGAGTGCAGGAATGATTCCTTCCATGCGTGTAAGTTCGAATGCTGCCCTAAGTGCCTCGTCGTCGTTGGCTGGGAGAACCTGTGCACGTCCTGTTGAGTAGAGGTTACAGTGGATAGGTCCTGTGCCTGGGTAGTCAAGTCCTGCTGAGATAGAGTATGGCTCGATAATTTGGCCGTCTTCTGTCTGCATGAGCTTGATGCGTGAACCGTGGAGGATACCTGTTGTTCCTACCTGCATTGATGCAGCTGTCTGTCCGCTATCTACTCCGAGACCTCCTGCCTCACCAAGTATTATCTTTACTCTTTCGTCATCTATATAGTGGTAGATTGTTCCTGCTGCATTGCTTCCGCCACCTACACAAGCCATGAGATAGTCAGGATAGTCACGTCCTATCTTCTCCTGTAGTTGCCACTTTATCTCTTCTGATATCACGCTCTGGAGTCGTGCCACCATATCTGGATAAGGGTGTGGTCCTACCGTTGAACCTATTATATAGAATGTGTCTGCTGGATGACAGCACCAGTCACGTATTGCCTCGTTCGTTGCATCCTTTAGTGTCTTGTTTCCTGACTCAACAGGAACAACTGTTGCTCCGAGCATCTTCATACGCTCCACATTGACATGCTGGCGCTGTACATCGAGTGCTCCCTGATATACGGTACATGGCATGTCCATGAGAGCACAAGCTGTTGCCGTTGCCACTCCATGCTGTCCTGCACCTGTTTCGGCAATGATACGTTTCTTGCCCATCTTCTTGGCAAGGAGAATCTGTCCAAGTGCATTGTTAATCTTGTGTGCACCTGTGTGGTTGAGGTCTTCACGCTTGAGATAGAGCTTGCATCCGTATTTCTCGCTCATGCGCTTGGCGTAGTAGAGTGGTGAAGGACGTCCTACATAATCTCTGAGGAGTGCGTGGTACTCTTCCTTGAATTCCTTGCTCTCGATGATTGGCAAGTATGCTTTTTTGAGGTCTTCTACAGTCTTGTAGAGAATCTCTGGGATGTATGCACCTCCGTATTCTCCGTAGAAGCCGTTTTCATCTACCTGATAACTTTTCATGTCTATTTTGTTTTTTTGTTTTATTTTTGTTCTGTTGTGGCTGTGTGCGATAAAAAAGAAAAGAACCTATCGTAAGTACGACAGGTTCTTTTGTTCTATGCTTTACTTTTTATGTTTCTATTATGTTGTTCGCATAGTGGCATGACCATCTGACTTACGATTTTTTTTGAAATCCTAAGCTATGCCAACGCCAATATGTGAATGTATTCTTTCTCATAACGACTGCAAAGTAACAGTATATAATTGATATATGCAAGCAAAAGAGGGAAAAATTTATCATTTAGATGAATTTTTCCCTCTTTTTTACTATAAATGGTAGTGAGTTATTCGTAATTGGATTACTTTACCATTATCTTCTTGCTCTTTACTACGTAAACGCCTGGAGCAAGATTGTTGATATCATTGGCTGTTGCATCCTTGGCAACTACCACACCTGATACATTATATACATTGACCTTTTCATTAGCCTTGACTACTGAGTTGATGCTTGTAAGCTCGCCCTCTGTGAAGTGCTTGCTTGTGAGCATTGTTGAGTTACCGCTTGAGAGCTTGATGAAGCAGCGTGTAGCGTAGAAGCCTGTTGAAGTGTTATCTACATTTACAAATGCTGCGTCTGCGTTGTCCTTTGCGAGGATTCCATAGAGTCCTTCTGCGCTCTGATGCTTCTGTGCAGCCCCGAATGTGACTGTCTCGCCTGTGTTGGCTACTGTGAAGCTTACAGATGCCTCTGCGTTGAGGATTGTAGCGTTCTCCACTGTGAATGACTTATTAGTACTTTCGCCTGTGTAGTGGAGAATGTAAGGTACGTTTGCCTTGATTCCTTCTTCTTTGCAATCCACGAAATTCATCTTTATGTCCATGCCGTCGTTTTCAACACCAGCGAGTTTTTCAAGGCGGCAATCATTGCCGAATACCTCGTTTATCTGTTCCTTAGATACGTTGAAAGGAAGTGAGATAGTGTTCCATCCTTTGAAGACGTAACGTGATACATACACGTTCATTGTCTTGTTGTCATACTTCTGAAGGTCTGTGCCACTATATGTGCTGAGTGACAAAGTCTTCTGTGCGCTTGCAGTCACGCATCCAAGTGCGAGTGCTGCAATAAAGAATAGTCTTTTCATATTATTATGTATTTATAAGTTTTAGAGCAGACCCTCTCCCCGGCCCTCCCCCTCTATGGGGAGAGAGAAGTTACCAAGAGAACGAGCGTTCAAGCCAAGCATTCCGAATGGCTATCACTCTCTGCTCATTAATAATTTCTCATTAGAATCAATTCCTAATTCCTCATTCCTTATTACTTTCCTACGGTCAGTGAGACCGCTTCGCTTAGTTCCTCATTGAATTAAATCTTAACTCTTAACTCTTAATTCTTAATTTTTTATCACTTCCTTTATGAAACCGTTGCGGTATGCGTAGAGGAGTTTCTTGAGGTCAGCCACCTTTGCCTGGAGCATGCGTCCCTTGTCTGTGTCCTTCACGAGCATTCGCTGTGAACTGTTCTCCACAATTTCGGTGGTGCTGCGTATGTCCTCACATTTCTCAATGGCAAGTTCCGTTGACTGGAATGGCTGGTGCTGCACGAGGTCAAGTCCACGTGAGTGGTAGGTGAGTGTATATCCAGCTATACCTGTCGTTGGCTGGTATGCCTTGGAGAATCCTCCGTCGATGACTATCAGTTTGCCGTTGGCCTTGACTGGTGACTCGCCTTTGAGGAGACGGACGGGCACGTGTCCGTTTATGATGTGGCGGTGTTTGCCTTCCACTCCGAAACTGTCGAGGATATGGTCAATGACCTTCTCGTCGTTATTGTAGAGGTAGTAGTAGCCTTTGTCTTCCACGTGCGACTTCTTGTCGTCGATGAAGTAGCGCTCAAAGGTTGCCATCTTCTTCTTGTCGAAGAGTGGCGAGTCTTCTCCACACCACAGATACCAGATGTAGTCGATGGCAAACTGCTTGTCTTCCTTGCTGCAGTCGTTGCTGAATGCCTGGCGCACAAGCATGCCAGTCTTCTTCATCAGTTTTATGCCTGAGTATTTCTTTCCGTTTATCTCTACTTCCTTGAGCGAACCGTCTTCGTTGAGCGGTACGGATGCATGGAACATGAGGTTGCTGTTGGCGATGGAGTACATACATCCGTGTGCAAGGAGGCAATCGACATGGCGTCTTAGTTTCTCGCTTGTGAGGAATGAGCGTTCTATCTTCTGCATCATCTGCTCTTCTTCCTTGGTGAGCTCGCATCGCTTGCCGTCGATGAGGGTAGGGAAGAAGGTGTCGTTCAACTTGTATTCCTTACCTTCGATGATACACGTGCCTTTCTCCTTGTTTATTGTGTCGAGGATGAGGCGGTGCTCCATGTTGAATTCCTTGTGGCGTCTGATTATCTGTTCCTCTACCTTGAACTGTATGACGGTTATCGCCTTGTGCATCATTGCTATGAGGCGTTGCGATTTCTCGTCCTGACGTGACTCGCTGTCGCCACATTCCTTCATCTTGAAGTGTGTGCAAGGATCATCCTTGTATGTGTCCATTGCGAAGGTGGCGAGCGGAAGGAGGTTGATGCCGTAGCCGTCCTCGAGTGTTGCCATGTTGCCGTAGCGTAGTGACAGGCGGAGTACGTTGCAGATGCACGCACGGTTGCCTGCTGCTGCTCCAAACCAGTTGATATCGTGGTTGCCCCACACCATGTCGAAGTTCTGGTAGTTGCAGAGGGTCTCCATGATGAGGTGTGCGCCTGGTCCTCGGTCAAAGATGTCGCCGAGGAGGTGCAGCTTGTCTATGGCGAGTCGCTGTATGAGGTAACAGATGGCTATGATAAACTGGTCTGCCCTCTGTGTGTCGATGATGCTCTCGATGATGACATTGTAGTACTGGTACTTCTTGTCAGATACGAGTGGCGACTCGTGAAGGAGCTCTTCGATGACGTATCCGAATTCTTTTGGGAGGTCTTTGCGTATCTTGGAGCGTGTATATTTTGAACTCACCTCCCTGCACACCTTTATGAGCTGGTTGAGGGTGATGGTGTAGAAGTCTCTGAGGTTTGTTTCCTTTGCCTTGATGAGTTGCAACTTCTGCTCAGGGTAGTATATGAGCGTGCATAGGTCTTTCTTCTCCTGTGTGCGTATGGTGTTGCCGAAGATGTTTTCTACCTTGCGCTTTACGTATCCAGACGCATTGCGGAGTACATGATTGAAAGCCTCGTATTCGCCGTGAGGGTCGCTGATGAAGTGCTCTGTCGGCTTTGGGAGGTTAAGGATGGCTTCGAGGTTGATTATCTCTGTGCTTGCCTCTGCCACATTAGGGTAGGAGAGTGCGAGCAGCTGGAGGTATCTGAGGTCGTCCTTTATGCTTTCTTCGTCTATTATTTTATTCGTTTTATCCATTATTATAACTACCTTGTTCGTTTGAATGATAACAATATATTTTTCTTCATTATCTAATTG
This sequence comes from Bacteroidaceae bacterium, assembly GCA_017540585.1. Classification (GTDB taxonomy): domain Bacteria; phylum Bacteroidota; class Bacteroidia; order Bacteroidales; family Bacteroidaceae; genus Minthosoma. The sequence goes on from JAFYAT010000096.1 coordinate 18,258, forward strand.
TGGCAAAGATACAAATTATATTAATAAAGTGTTTGGATTTTTTCAATTATTTCATTGCTTTGTGTCTGTCAGCTAATAATTGGTCTGTTTTTAACTTCATTTAACTTTTTTGTGACTAAACTTTTGAATGAATGGCAAGTCTTTCGAATTAGGTGTTAATTAGAACACAGAACATCTTTGTTCTGGATATAAAATTTATACTATCATGAAAAAAATTTTGTTATTAGCTGTGTCAGCGCTTATGTCAGTTTTTTGCGTGGCACAAACAAAGAATGTGACAAGACAGAAGTCACTTGTGCTTTACTATTCGCAGACGGGTACGACCAAGGTGGTGGCTGACGAGATTCGTAAGCTCACGGGTGCTGACATTGCAGTCATTGAGCTTGAAAAGCCTTATAGTGACGATTTCCAACAAACCATTGCACGTTGTCAGGACGAGAAGGGCAAGGGCATCCTTCCTGTTCTCAAGCCTCTGAAAGCTGACGTGAGCAAGTATGACGTAATCTATCTCGGTTATCCTATCTGGTTCGGCACATACGTTCCTCCTGTTGAGGCTCTTGTCAAGAAGGTGACATTTGAGGGCAAGACCATTGTTCCGTTCTGTACCTTTGGCAGTGGCGGTCTTGAGGTGAGTGTGCGTGACCTCCGCAAGGCTCTTCCTAAGGCTACCGTCAAGGATGGCTATGGCGTGCGTACTGCTCGTAAGGATGCTGTGAGTGCTGAGGTTGACCGTTTCCTCAAGGAGAATGGTTATATTGCTGGCAAGGTTGAGTCTCTTCCTGACTATTCGGTTCAGAAGCCTGTGACAGATGCAGAGAAGAAACTGTTTGATGAGGCTTGCAGCAATTATCAGTTTCCTCTTGGCACTCCTGTGACTGTGGGCAAGCGTTCTACAAAGGCTGGTACTGACTATAAGTTTACAGTCAAGTCACGCGGTATGGATGGCAAGGATGCTGAATCTGTCATTCTTGTTACTGTTAAGAAGGGTGCAAAGGCTGAGTTCACAAGAGTCATTAGGTAATCTGACAATCTTTGTCTTTTGTCGATTATGAATTCTTGAATAGATAAAATGGTTCTACAAGATTTTGTGTGGATTTTTCAAAAACACTGATTGCACGAATTTACACTCTAAGTTTGAATTCAAGGCAGCTTTTTCATTGCACGAAGAATTGCTTGCGTGGTAAAGACATCACCCACACGAATTCTTGTAGTTCCGATAAAATAATCCAAAAATAGGTTGAAGATTGTTCATGAGTCCAAAAATGAAGGTAAATACGGGACGGGAATGAATATATAGTGTTTAAAAAGCGAAAGTGCCTCTCTTCGCAGAGAAGCACTTTTCATTTCTTTCAATAGGTACTAGTTTTTAAGGCAAAAAGATTGTCTTCAGGATAACGGGTGCAAAGATAGATGATTTTTTTAGTGTTAAATAGTCTAAAATTTATGTTATAGAACATGTTTTTGGATTATTTGCTCGATTTTTATGTTTTTTATCATTATTTTTGAAAAAAAATGAAACGAAAGTGGTGGTTGATTGTATCGTATTGCAAAAAATCTTACCTTTGTATTCAAATGAAAATATTGTAACAGAACAGTAAATTATGTATCAAAAAGTAGATGTACCTTTGGTAGGGTCGTATCATCTGGCGGTTGATCCCTTTGATGTGGATTTCACGGGTCGCCTTACCATTGGTCAGTTGGGCAATCACCTGCTCAATGCGGCTGGATTTCATGCCAACGAGAGAGGATTTGGCATCAGTCGCCTCAATGAGATTGACAACACATGGGTGCTCTCACGTGTGGCTATTGAATTTACGGAATTGCCACGGGAGTATCAGCATTTCACGGTGGAGACATGGGTGGAAGCGGTGATGCGTATGTTCACATGCCGTAATTTCCGTATCTTGGATCAGATGGGCAATCCTATCGGCTATGCCCGTACCATCTGGGCGATGATTAACCGTCAGTCACGAAAGCCTGTTGACCTCACCACCATAAACGACGGCCGTCTCTCTGAGTGGGTGGTGACCGGCAAGGAGTGTCCTATCGAGCCACCTTCAAAGATTAAGGTGAGCGTGGGCGAGCCTTGCGACACGGTGCGTGTGAAGTACAGCGACATTGACATCAACGGTCACATGAACAGTTGCCGTTACATAGAGCATATTCTCGACGTGTTCTCGCTCCGCTTCTACAGTGAGCATCGCATCCGCCGTTTCGAGATAGCCTACATGGCTGAGTGTCTTTGTGACGACGAACTTGCCATATACAAGGATGAAACGTCACCAGGGCTCTTTGAGATTGAGATACGCAAGACAGCCAACGGCGAGATTGCGTGTAGGGGAAAGATTGTGGTTGAAGCTATCTGACACAGTGTTTGGCATCAATGGAAATCGAGGTAATCAACAGTGTTTATCTCGATTTTTTTGTGTAGTTGGTGTTCAGACATACTTGCCATTTTGTTAGAGTAGGGAAACGTAGGGGATTCGTTGGGCGAAGTTCATGATGCATGAACTAAGAAACATGAGTGTAAGTAGGTGTGCATAATTATTTCTTTTTCCACATTGGTAACAAAAAAAATGGTGTACCATTGTGTGGTACACCATCATATTGTTCGTATGTTATGATTTACTTCTTGTTGAAGATATTCTTAACCATTGTTGTTGTCTGCTCGTAAGCTTTCTCCCAGTCAGTGTCAAGGCAGAATGGAGTGAGTGAGTTTACATCGTTGACATATACCATTGTGCGCTCTGTGTCTGTATCCTTGAAGAGAGGATTGTAGAGGGTAGCGTCACGATAGAGCTTGATGACCTCAAGACGCTTCTCGGTAGAGATTGCGCGTGCCTTTGTGAGGTTCACCTGAAAGTCTGTAACGAAGCTTGTGAGACTTACAGCCTGTGAGTCATAGAAGTAGTTGTCCTTCTTGAGGTTTTTCTGCTGAACCATCATTGTGATGTAGTTGAGACATGTAACCTTGAACTGGTTCAACTGGAGTTCTTCCTCAGAAGCATTTGCACTATTAACGACAGCCGTAGCCTTGTCATATACTGTTCTGTAGAGGTTCTGTGCATTCATTGAGCCTGCAAGGAGAACCATTGTAAGTAATGATAGTACAATTTTTTTCATTTTCTCTTCTTTTTATGTTTTTTGTTTTTTTTTCTATTGGATGATACTTTATCAATACAATTTGTGGCAAAGATAATGTTTTTGGATAAATAAAGCATCATGATTTGCTGATTATTTGCAATCTGCATGATGTTTTTAGCATTTTTTATCATTTATGACCTTAAAACGATTGCATTTGTGTAATGAGAGCAATGAGGAATTAGTAATTAGTAATGAGGAATGAGTAATTAGCAATGGGTAATGTGTAATGACTGATTAATGAAGCATGCCGCTCGGTTGCTTGTTCCGAACGGCATGCTGATTGTTTCCTTGCGGTCTGTAAACTGTTAGCTGAGTCGTGGCTATTTCTTCTTCATTTCTACGTCGAGTACTCCGACCCATTGACCGTTCTTGCCCATCTGGTTGCAGAGGACAGGCTTACCCTGACTGTTGATGACTGTCTCAGGATGCTCGAAATAACTGTGGCTATGACCGCCAAGCACGATGTCAATGTTGCGTGATGCCTTGATGAATTTCTCGTCCTCCACATCTACGCCGCTGATATTCCAGCCAAGGTGGGAAAGGCAGATGACAATGTCACACTTCTCCTCGTTTTTGAGATAGTCAGCTACCTTGTTACCTTCTGTTATAGGATCGAGATATACTGTTGCACCGCTGTTCTTCTCAGATACGAGCCCCTTGAGACGAGTGCATACGGCAAGGACACCTATCTTTAGTCCCTTGCGGCGGATGATGGTGTAAGGCTTGACGATGTCCGCAAGCTGTGTCTTGGAGAAATCGTAGTTGCTGCAAACGATAGGGAAGTTTGCCATCTTGAAGATTCGTTCCATATTTGAGAGCCCGAAGTCGAATTCATGGTTGCCGATAGTTGCAGCATCGTATTTCATCATGTTCATGAGGCTCACCTCCACCTCGCCCTTGAAGAGGTTGTAGTATGTAGAGCCCTGTGAGAAGTCGCCACTGTCAAAGAGTAAAAGGTCGGAATCCTCCTTGCGCATGTCTTCAACGAATGCCTTGCGACGCAGATACCCGCCCTTGTTAGCGATAGATGTGTCGCTGAGGTTAGGATTGAGAGGTTGCACACAACTATGAGTATCGTTGGTGTGGATGACCTTCAAGTTTATCTTGTCCTGTGCATAGGCACTCAGACATAATGCCCATGCTATAATGTAAAGTGTTAAATGTTTCATGTATAATAATGTGGAAATAATTACGAATTATGAATTAGGAATTATGAATTAGGAATTAGCAGTTTTGTTGCACACCTACTTATTATTCATTAGTGACATTTAATTCCTCATTTCTCATTCCTGATTTTATTTGTTATCACCGTTCGTCCCTCAATCTTAGCGTTGAGACTTTTGCCTTTGGCATTCTGCTTGCTGATGTAATCCATGTAGATGTCCCTGACAGGTGTGTCGGTACGGATAGTTTTGACAGCTTTGCAGAAAGCCTTCATGTTGTCATTACCCTCGGCAAGATAGTCGAGTGTGGCAATACGATAGAGCTTGTTATCCTTTATCTTCTTACCCTTTAGTGTACCCTCTGATTTCAGCTTCTTTGTGTCCATGAGAATCTTTACACCATGGCTCACACCCTCACCTCCGTAGATGGAAAACTGATTAAATAATTCCTTTACATCAGAACCTTTAAGTGTAATGATAACCAGCATATTTTGGAATGGAGCAATGTCGATGATGTCACCTCTGCGGATCGCACCTTTAGGCATTGAGCTGCGAAGACCGCCGATATTGATGACTGCAAAGTCAATCTTGCCATATTTCTTCGAAGCCTCTGTAAGGAGCACGTCTGCTGCCCAGTTGCTGAGAAGGCTCTCAGGACGGTCAGCATTCATATATATATCGCTGTTGCCGATTACAGGACCTACGAAACTGTCCACCTTTTCCTTAAAAGGGGCAAGGAAAAGTTCTGCTTCCTTGTAGCCAGGTTTGTTGTCTAAAGCCTTAGTGATTTCGACCCTCTTTGCCTTGATATTACCAATCTCATAATTCTGGGCAATTAAAGGGGTACACATTCCTGAAAAAAATACCAATAATTGTACAAAACGTTTTGTCATACTATAGTTTTTTATTGAAAATATGTTTCAAAAGTAGTATAAATTGAAATAATAAAAAAGTTTTAATATAGTTTTTTGAAAAAATACTTCTTTATTAGGAAAAAATATCTTAAATTTGCGTGCTTTGAGTAAAGCACCTAATCTGAAAATTAATAAAAATCTAAATAAAATGGCAAAAGAAAATGTACAGAAAGACGAGCCAATAGGCTTGGACGTAGAGCTTCACAAGGCTGAAGCTGTAATCGAGAAAAACTGGAAGATTATTGCTGGCGCAATCGCTGCAGTAGTAGTTATCGTAGTGGCAGGATTCCTCTGGAAGAACCACATGGACTCTGTAGAGCAGGACGCACAGAAGGCAATCGCAACAAGTCAGAACCTCTTCATGGCTCAGCAGTATGAGCAGGCACTCAATGGTGACGGAACTGGTTCAGTAGGTTTCCTCGCAGTAATCAACAACTACAGCGGAACAAAGACTGCTAACCTCGCTAAGCTTTATGCTGCCCTCTGCTATGCTAACACAGGCAAGACAGACGAGGCTATCAAGATGTTCGAGGACTTTGACCAGCAGGACGACCAGATGATTTCGCCAGTATCTATTGCAGCACTCGGAAACTGCTACATCCAGAAAGGTGAGAACGAGAAGGGTGTTGAGCTTATCGTAAAGGCTGCCAAGGAGGCAGACAACGACGCAATCTCTCCAGCTCTCCTTCTTCAGGCAGGTGAGACATACGAGGGTATGAATCAGAACGAAAAGGCTCTTGAGCTCTACAACGAAATCAAGACTAAGTACTACCTCTCTCCTGTATCACAGGACATCGACAAGTACATCGAAAGAGCTACAAAGTAATTAGTTCCATACAACGGACTGACATAACAAAGGAAGAATGAAGATGGAATAGTCTCATTCTTCCTTTTTCGATAAATAAAGGGAGGCCCCCTCCCGACCTCCCAGCAGGGGAGGAGAAAGAGACACCCACGGGGTTTGTCACCGTTCCCGATGTGTTAGCATCGGGAGACAGAGAAAGTTTAAGAAACGAAAAATCGCACCCTCCTGCGACCGGATGGCATGTTAATTGTTAATTGACGTCCGGATGGCCGCCCCCTTTGGGGGTTGGGGGGCTAAAATTTACAGTTATGGCAAGCAAATATCACAACTTATCAGAATATGACATCAATTCAGTTCCAGATGCTAAGGGCATGAAGATTGGTATCGTAGTAGCAGAATGGAACAACAACATCACAGACGCACTCCTTGAGGGCGCAATAGACACACTCATCAAGAATGGTGTGGCAGAAGAGGACATCAAGGTGCTTCGAGTGCCAGGAAGCTTTGAACTCGTGTTTGGAGCAACACAGATGACCAAGGCTGACGTGGATGCAGTCATCGCCATCGGTTGTGTGGTACGTGGCGACACACCACACTTCGACTACATCTGTGAGGGTACCACCTACGGACTTGCTCGTCTTAATGCCACTCAGGATAAGCCAGTAATCTACGGACTAATCACTACTAATGACATGCAACAGGCTCTTGACCGTTGTGGTGGCAAGATGGGTAACAAGGGAGACGAATGTGCCGTGACAGCCATCAAGATGATTGACTACGCACGCAAGGTTCTTGAACTCCATCCTAAGCTCAGATTCTAAAACTCGTCATCCTCCGTATTAAATCACAAATACTTAGGAGATGTAAAATGAATTTTGAATTTATCTTATGGATATTAAGAATATAACTGAACATGTAAAAGCGCTTGCCATAGAGGTTGGCGCTTTTATTCGTCAACAGAGGGAAGAATTCAATCCCGACAGGGTAATCATGAAGTCCTCACACGACTACGTGAGCTATGTTGACAAGGAAGCAGAAACACGCATCGTGGCAGGACTCAGGAAGATAATGCCAGAAGCAGGATTCGTGACCGAGGAAGGTACATCTGTTGCTACTCGTGACGAACGTGCCATCATGGAAAAGGGTAAAGAATATTGCTGGGTGGTTGACCCGCTTGACGGTACTACCAACTTTATTCACGGCATGGCACCATACTGCGTGTGCATTGCACTCAGAACTTTAACAGAAGTAATCTTAGGAGTTGTGTATGAGGTAGTTAATAATGAACTTTTCTGGGCGTACAAAGGGGGTGGTGCATACTGTAACGACAAACCAATCAAGGCATCATCCACAGAGAGCCTCAATCAGGCCTTGCTCGTGCTTGGCCTCCCATACGACGTGAAGCGTTACAAGGAGTTCTACAAGCATCTGTCAGGTGCACTCTACGGCAACGTGGCAAGCATACGCAACCTCGGTTCTGCTGAAGCAGAATTGTGCTATGTGGCGTGCGGAAGGATTGACGCCTACGTAGAGCCATGTATCTATCCATGGGATGTGTGTGCCGGTAGCATCATCATACAGGAGGCAGGAGGCAAGATAAGCGACTTCGGCGGTGGCAACGACCTTTGGGAACAGGGTAGAGAGGTGCTTGCAACCAACGGAAAGATTCATTCAGAGCTGCTCTCAGCTGTTATGGCTTCAAAAGAGGCTGTAAATGCAAGTTTTTAGGTCGTTTTAGATAAAAAAACTCCATACTTGTATTGCAAATTAAGCATAATGCTTATATTTGCAGATAGAATGCGTAAGCATTTGTAATTGATAATTTATAATTTGTAAATTTTCCCATTCTCCGAGTTGACGGATTAGGGGTTTTAAGATTATGATAATAGACACTCTTGATAATCTTGCAAAGTATGCAAGTATCAATCCACTTTTCATGGAAGTGGCAGAATACATCAAGGCTAATGACCTCAATGCTCATGAGCCAGGTAAGGTAGAAATAAAGGGCAAAGACCTCTTTGTCAACTACGCAGTATCAAAGGGTAAGACACCAGAGGAGGCAAAGATTGAAACTCACAATCTCATGATTGACATTCAGATTCCTCTCTCTTGTCCTGAGACAATGGGTTACACTCCACGTAAGGAACTTCCAGAAGAGGAGTACAACGCTGAGAAAGACATCACTTTCTATAAGGGACGTGCCAAGGAATACGTGACTATCCACCCAGGCAGTTTCGTAATATTCTTCCCACAGGACGGACACGCTCCATGTATCTCAAATGAAGCTGAGATAAAGAAGGTGATATTCAAGGTAAAGAACAATTAGTAATTAGTGAGGAGTAATGAGTAATAATATTTGTCCGTCATAATCCGGATGGCTATTACTCATTACTCATTCCTAATTACCAATTCCTCATTAAACATAAATCTAATATGGCTTGTAAGAAATCAACAGAGGCTACTAAAGCCAAAAAGGCTACTGCCGTTAAACATATCGGACTTGTCAAGGCAGACTCATGGCTCGAACCATACGAACCTGCTATCGTTGGACGTCATCAACACGCAATAGACAAGATTGCGGAACTCACACAGGGAGGCAAACAGTCACTTTCTGACTTTGCTTCTGGCTACCTCTATTTCGGTCTTCACAGGACCGACAATGGTGGATGGGTGTTGCGTGAGTGGGCACCTAATGCGAATGAAATATTCGTCATAGGAGACTTCAACGACTGGCAGGAGAATGAGAAGTATCGTATGAAGCGCATCGACAACGGCAATTGGGAAATAAAGCTCAAGTCGGGGCAGATGAAGCATGGTGACCTCTTCAAGCTCAAGATTAGATGGAATGGCGGTGAAGGTGAACGCATACCTGCATGGATAAATCGTGTGGTACAGGACAACAACACCAAGATATTCTCTGCACAGGTATGGGCGCCCGAAGTGCCTTACACTTGGAAGAAGAAGAACTTCAAACCTTCCACGTCTCCACTCCTCATATATGAGTGCCATATTGGTATGGCACAGGATGCAGAGAAGGTGGGCACATACCTTGAGTTCAAGGACAACATACTCCCTCGCATCAAGAACGAGGGTTATAATGCCATCCAGATAATGGCAATAGCCGAGCATCCTTACTACGGTTCATTCGGTTATCATGTCAGCAATTTCTTTGCCTGCTCAAGTCGCTTCGGTACTCCAGAAGAATTGAAGCAGCTCGTTGATGCCGCCCATGAGATGGGAATAGCCGTAATCATGGACATTGTACACTCTCATGCAGTAAAGAATGAGATGGAAGGACTCGGCAACTTTGCTGGTGACGGCTACCAGTACTTCATGCAAGGCGATAGGCGTGAACATCCAGCATGGGATTCGCTATGCTTTGACTATGGCAAAAACGAAGTATTGCATTTCCTCCTATCTAACTGTAAGTACTGGCTTGAGGAATACAAGTTTGACGGATTCCGTTTTGATGGTGTCACTTCCATGCTCTACTATAGTCACGGCCTTGGACAGGCATTCGGAGGATATGGCGACTACTATAACGGAGGACAAGACGACGAGGCGATATGCTATCTTACACTTGCCAACGAACTCATTCATCAGGTTAATCCTAAAGCGATAACTATTGCTGAGGAGGTGTCAGGAATGCCAGGACTTGCCGCACCATTCAAGGAAGGCGGCTACGGTTTTGACTACCGTATGCAGATGAATGTGCCTGACTACTGGATAAAGACTATGAAGGAGAGGAAGGACGAGGAATGGAAACCGTCTTCTATCTTCTGGGAACTTACCAACCGTCGTAAGGACGAGAAAACCGTTACTTACGCAGAAAGTCACGACCAAGCCCTCGTAGGCGACAAGACTATCGTGTTCCGACTCATTGATGCGGACATGTATTGGCACTTCAAGAAGGGTGACGAGAACTTCATGGCTCACCGTGGTATTGCGCTCCACAAGATGATTCGTCTCGTGACGGCTTCAACACTCAATGGCGCATATCTCAACTTCATGGGTAACGAGTGGGGACACCCTGAATGGATTGACTTCCCACGCGAAGGTAACGGCTGGAGTCACAAGTATGCACGCAGACAATGGAACCTCGTGGATAATCATGAGTTATGCTATCATTATCTCGGTGATTTTGATAAGGCTATGCTCGAAGTGTTAAAGTCAGAGAAGAATATAGAGAAGACACCTGTAACTGAGATTTGGCACAACGATGGTGACCAGATTCTTGCCTATACACGTGGTGACTTGCTATTCGTGTTCAACTTCAATCCTTCGCAGTCATTCACTGATTACGGATTCCTCGTACCAGAAGGTTCATACGATGTTGTGCTCAACACAGACAATAGCGACTTCGGAGGTAACAACCTTACAGACGACTCCGTACGTCACTTCACCATGCATGACCCTCTCTATGAGAAAGACAAGAAGGGCTGGCTCAAACTCTACATCCCTGCACGTTGTGCAATGGTGCTGAGGAAGAATAAGGAGTAAAGAATAGCTTATGGAGGCTTAAATTTTGAGATTATAAATTTGAAATTAAATAATGATTTATACTGTAAATAACGACAATATCAAGAAGACCGCAGGAGTCATAAGACTTGTCTGCGGAGTCTTGTTTGTATTATTCTGTTTCTTCTTTATCTATTGCATACAAGGAGAAATACTTGCAAAGGCGCAGTTTGTCTATTCTGAAGGACTTACCACTTATCACGACATTATGACACCTATCATAGTGTCTCTCGTTTTGCAGATAATACAGGGCGTTGTTTACGGTATGGCACGCCTGCCTCAAAAGTTCTATGCCTTGAGCTATTTCCCTTCGTTCCTTATACTTGCCATGCTTGCTGACTTCAACGAAGACAGGATAGAGCATTTCTACATGGGAACATGGGCATGGGTTACGCCACTATTATTACTATTGTACTTCATTGTTGCACAGGTCATAAGGAGCATGTTTCAGGACAAGGTGCAGGACAGACAGACTTTTGACTACATCATCACACCTAACTGTATTATCCTCATGATTATGACGCTCGGAACAGGATTGGTGTCAAACAACAATGATGTATTTCTTTACGAATTGAAGACAGAAAGGCTTGTGGCTGAAGGCAAATACGAGGATGCTGTTAATGTGGGTGAAAGGTCGCTGAAGAGTTCAAAGAAACTCACTCAGCTGCGCATGTACGCCCTTGCAAAACAGGATTTGCTTGCTGAACGAATCTTTGACTTCCCACAGTATTATGGTACAGAAGGACTTCTTCCTACCTACGATACTACTCGAAACAAAAGGGTCTTACCGTCTGAGGTTTATTCATATATGGGTGTCATTCCCGGACGTGGTATCAAGAGTGTTGAGCAATTCCTCAACATCATCATGAATGGAGAGAAGAAACGCTCAAATGCGGCTATCGACTATTATCTCTGTTTCCAACTCCTGAAAAAAGACCTCAAGGCATTCGAGACAGTCTTCTACGACAATTACAACCCAGAGAGTATGGACATTCCACGTGCCTATCAGGAAGCCTTGCTCCTGAAAGCGGAACAGGATGGTGACTCGCTCTCCTACATCCCACAGGAGACAAAGGAAAGATACAATGCATACAAGCTCGAGAAAGCCCAGTATCTCTCAGAAAGAGCAAAGAGAAACAAGACACGCCAGTCCTTTGGGAACACCTACTGGTGGTACTATGAGAATTGACTTATAATGATATAATGAGTAATAGCCATTCGGAACTGAGTGGTACTTGTTATTCTTCACTACTCATTATACATTCCTAATTTAAATTAGAATTTATGCCTACCGAAAAAAGAACACCTTTTTTTGTTATATTATTACTATTTGCATCGTTCGCTGTAGTGTCATGTGACAATAATGCACGCCTGCTAAAGTCACTTGTAGAGGCAGACAGCCTTATAATGAATGATGCTGACAGCGCAAAACACATACTTACATCCATACAGGAAGATGTCGCCACAGCAAATGACGATGTCAAGGCTTATTATAACCTATTGAGCGTCAAAGTTGACGACAAACTCTTCATAAGACATGATGACGATTCTCTCATAAGATTCGCCACAGATTACTTCGAAAAAACTGGAGATACTCGTCTTCCTGAGGCGTATTACTTTGCTGGACGAACTTACTCAGATATGACATTGGGCGACAAGGCAATGTTCTATTTCTACAAGGCACTTGAAGACAGCGTCAATGTGTCAGATTACCGTCGTAGCCGTATATTTGCCCAGATGGGATATGTTCTCCTTCGTAACGAGCTTCCTGAGGAGGCAAAGAAGATGCATGAGTTGTCTTACTTTTATTGTAAAAAGATAAACGACACCCTTGCCATGAGGTACTGTCGTGAAGACATTCACACGATTGATTCTCTTATACAGGTGGGTGCATACGACACGTCCATGATGACAGAACGACTGCTTATACTACAAAGAATTAGCGACAAGGTCAAAATCAGCGCACTCAGGCGTGAAAACAAAGACCTCCATTCTGACAAGCAATCGGACGGAATCTACCTGTTCGCTATTGTTGCATTCATCATAGCCATCGTTGCCTTCATAGCCGTGGTGGCATACAGAAGAAGCAAAACCAATATCCCTACACAAGAGCAAGAACCATTACAGAGTAACAAGTTCTATGATGAGGATATTGCAAGTATGATTGACAGCCATGTCAAGACAGACAAGATTCTGAAGGATTCAGAGTGGAAGATGATTGAGGAAAAGCTTCTTGCCGCATACCCCGACTTCAAGGAGAAACTCTATTCACGTATCAATCTTTCCGACACAGAATATCACATCTGTCTCCTGCTCAAACAGGATGTTTCGCCATCAAAAATAGCCAAGGTAATGTCTCTTGCTGTAAGTAGTGTTTCCCAGTCACGCCTCCGTATGCAACAAAAAGCGTTTAATGGTGAAGGAACTGCCAAGGATTGGGATAGATTTGTTCTTTCTCTATAAAATACTGGCAAACACAAGTGTACAAAGGTATTGTGAAATTTCTGTGAACTGATATTTGAAAATGTGAAAAATTTGTCAACACATTCATACCATGTTTCTTGCCACATATAGTTACTTTTGCACCATGATTTAACAAACAAACTTTTTACACTATGAACAGATTTTTCACAATTCTCGCATTAGTGGCAATCATGCCACTATGCCATGCACAGACAGAAGACCCAAAAGGGGTGTATAAGATGACAGGTGTCGTAGGCAAGAATGGCGTTATCAATAATTCCATGGATCAGTATAAGGTATGTACTGACAGCATCACGCTAACGGTATTCTTCCGTTCCAAGTCTTCATTCAGCATTGTTGATAACGACAAACAAGTACTGAAATATACAGGTAAGGAACCTGATGCTGAGCATCCTGACAAGATACGAATTTTCGACAGTAATGCTGAACGTTTCACCCTTCAATGGTTCAATAAAACTTTCACCAATCACACGGTATTCTCCGAGGATGATTGGGTGACGGAATACTATGCTTCAGATGAATACTCTGAATCAGGAAAGGTGCTCTTTGATGCAATCACCAATCCTGCACCTGCTTACGACAAGGCAAATCCTCTGTATGGTCATTGGCACATTTTTAACGAACAGTTTGACGAGATACCTGACGCAAAGAAATTCCTCAAAGAAAACAAGAATTTCAACTATCCATATACGGGTAATGACATCTGTATCATCACACCTTCCCACTTTATCTATTGTGGAGGGCAGATTTCCGATTGCAAGTCAGACGGCAAATCTTATTTTGATATTAACTCAAAATGGGACATCCATTGGCTATCAAAGGACATTCTTCTCGTAGCAAGAAAACGTAACCGAATAACAGATTACGAGTTATGGACACGTATCACAGACGATGTGACTCCACTCAGTAGAAAAGCATCTAAGATAATGAATAACAAAAAGAAGTAAGATATGAAAAGACTTTTACTATCACTATACTTGTGCTTAATATCCTTGGGTGTATTTGCACAATACTCACATTTAATGCCGATGTACGATGACGTTGATTCTCTTAGAGACACAAGATGGAAACGTGTGTTTGAGATAGCGAAATCGGAGAAGCAGGAAGGATATATGTATATGGTTTCGCAGTCATTCTCAAGCTTCTATACCGCACTAATCATAAGCAACGGGAAACTGACTTTCCTCAGAATTCCGAGATTCACGGCAAAGGTAAAACAATTTCGTCTGAACAAGATTAGAAATGAAATAAAGGAGTTGAAACGAGGCATAAAAATTGCGAAGAAAGACAACTTGGACGGTAAGAACAACACCAAACTTCAATCTCTGGAACTTATGCTTTCCAAGAAAGAAAAGGAATTAAAGGAATGCAATGTGAAGGTTCCTAAAATAGAACGCAGGACAATTACAAAAACAGGGGAAGTAACAAGTTGGTTGAGCAATCTTATATTTTTGGCAGGTACGACAGCCGACGAGAATTATGAGGACTTGGTATTAGACGGAACCAGGTATTATTTTATTCCAACAAAAGGCTTTTCTCCAATGTCCTTTTATGCACATAGTCCTAAGGACGGCACTCCTGCATCTCATTTTGTCAACATAGTGGGACGAGTAATGGAAATGATTGCAACAACAGGACAAATTGATGAATCTGAACTTTATCCAGAAATAAAGAAATGTTATAAGGAGTTGCTTACATTCCCTCAAAACAATAGCGCATTAAGAATATATTACTTAAATACGTTTGAAAGACAATAACAGATACTTCGTTAAATCATGAGCATTATCCTGCCTGCTTCCTTTGTGAATATGTCTGGGTAGTGGCAGATGACAGCATACACCTGACTACTTGTTACCGGATTGCCATCCTTGCGGATATGCAGTCTTTCTCTGTTGATGCAATCGGCAATCTGGTCGGTAGTCATTCCTCCATTATGCCTTACCATCGCATATACTATTGCTTCTTCTATCTTCATTTCCTATATGGCATGTCAATTATCAATTACTTACTTGCGGTCAGTGAGACTGCTTCGCAAAGTTGTCAATTCTCAATTATCAATTGTCAATTCTCAATTGGCATCCGGATGGCCGCCCCCTTCGGGGGGTGGGGGGCCCTTCTCTCTGTCATGGCATCGTGTGCCAGTTCGTGCGTAGCTGGCAAGATTGAATACTTGTGGAATGGGACAATGCGGACATTGATGGAAGTGTGTCTTGCCTTGAGTGAGATGCACTCGTTGATGAGGTCGGCATTGGCGGACTTGTCCGTCGGCACCTTGTCGTAGTTCTGCTGTATGTATGAGACGTTTGTCATGAATACTATGGAGGCACCCTCTGGGATGACCTTCATGGCATGAATCATGACGGAGAGAATCATGCGGAACTCCGTGGTATGGTCGTCAGAGATGACGTAGGTGTCAAGCGTCTCGTCATTCCTTTGCATGATATAAGCACCCCCGCTGCAACGCTCGTCATGGGCGTAGTCGCATGAGCCGCCGCACCACACATAGTATGTATCCGGCTCCATCCGTAGTTTATGTTCCTTCTGTTGTTTCACTTCCTTATTTCTAATGTTACGTCCAAATATGTTCTCCTGCCATCAATATAGTCCGCATATAGCGTTTCTGCATCCCTTCCTTTGAGAACACGACACTTGCCGCACAACTCGCAGTTGTGAATACATTCCCACGCCTTACGCACGTATGCCAGACGCTCTTCTCTTGTCGAAGTGTTGATGTCGGGAGGGGCCATTTTTTTAAATTAGGAATTGTTTCTAATGAGTAATTATCAATGAGAAGTGAGTAATAGTCATTCGGCTAAGAATCGTTGACGGAACTTGTTACTACTAATTACTAATTATTAATTAATTAAAACGTCGGTGCTTGCCATTACTAATTGCTCATTACTCATTACTAATTAAAACTCTCCGGATGGCATGTTAATTGTTAATTTTTAATTGTTAATTGGAGCAAGCATTTACGCTTGCTCTTGTCCAGTTATTGAGGAACCTGAGCACCTTGTCCTTGTTGTAGCTCTTGCCTTCCTCTAGGAAGCTGGAGTCCTGAGTGTGTAGCACCTTACCGTCGGCATCGAGGACCACGAATACAGGGAATCCGAAGCGGGCAGGGTTATTGAGACGGGCAAGCATTGCCTTTGCCTGTCGGGTCTTCTCCGCACCTTCTGACTTGCGAGGGTTGTAGTTGACGTGTATATAGACGTAGTTGGTGTCAATGACCTTGCTGATGTCCGCGTCGCTGGTGATGAAGGCAGCGAAGCGGAGACACCACGGACACCAGTTACCGCCCACCTGACAGATGACGTGCTTGCCTTCAGCCTTTGCCTTTGCCACGGCATTGTCTATCTGCTGCATCGGGTCGATATTCTCGTCATACACTTTCGTGAGCCTTGTCTCCTGCTTGTTTCCGTCCGTTTCCTGGGCAGATGCAGGGAGCGTGCCCATTGTCATTGCAGCCATGATGGCTGCGATAATCTGTATCTTCTTCATGTTCTTCTCAGTTTTGTTTGCAAAGATAATGAAAGTTCAAAAAATGAACTAAAAAAATACAATAAATAATTTGCCCGTATTGTGTATTTTTTGTAATTTTGCATCTAAAAGAGATTCATAATATTCTCATTATAAAATAATTTATTATCCCACCCTCCGAATAACTATTAATGTAGTAAGGATAAAGTGGAAATGTTTAATATTTTTTTTATGGCATCAAAAAAGATTTTAAGTATTTCTTCAGTTGAAAAACTGGATTACATCAGACAAAGAGTCTGTAACATTAGTGAGGAAAAACTTCGTGCAGCAATCAATACTGTCAGGAAGCAGAGAGATTTAGACGCCCTCATGAATATCTTGTCGAACCTTAACAACACGTTTGCTGCTGAGGAAGAACGACTGTTGGAAGATAGCGAAACCCACAACAAGAAGTATGCCAATGTCGATAACGACAAGTACTCGACAGCATACACGGTTTTGAACAACATCAAGCAAAGCGTATTTGCATTCTACCAGATAGTCAGAATGTTTTCAAAACAAAAGAGCCATGCCTTTTATGGCAACCGAAATGAAACAAAAAGCCTTGAGTTCCGCATACGACACAGCACCGTAGGCGACCTTGAGGTAACCGGATATATATTTGACAATCTTACTCCGTGTCAGAAGAGAGTCTTTACCGAAATGGAAAACTTTATTGAATATCTTGACCGTAGTCTCGGAATCTGTATAAGAATTATTGAAGAGGAAGAGTCTATAAGAAAAGATGTAACAAAAATACAACAATTATTTGAAAAACAAATTGAAGAAGTCTATCAGATTGTCAAAAGAAAAAAGGGTGGTTCAAAGGGGAAAACATTCTACAAGGAATTGCTTGAAGCTGACAGTAATCCGGAAAACGTACGAAAATGGTTCCATAAAATAACACCCGAACAGATGGGTGATGTGGCAATAGGACTGAAAGACCAGCGTCTTTCAGAGTTCACTCCGTCACAGCGATATGTGTTCAACGAGAATCCAGAGGCTATACGTTTCTTCGTTGATGTCGTGTCACATATTGACGACTGTACAGACAAGATTACAGGTGACACAATTGTGAATGTGATGAAATACACCAACTGTACATCCAGCCAGACGGCTTTCTACGAGTGTTTCCGCGAAACATACATGCAGAATGGCGGAAAACATCGCGTTGTATCGAAACAAAGATTCAATCAGGCATGCACGGAACAGAACCATGGAAAGCAGAATAACTATGATTCGTTCGTATCCAAAATGGATATGTACGTGTTTTAAATTACCTGTGAAACTTTCTATCTCGCATCAGCATATTTCAATATATGTTGATGCGATTTTTTGTTTTTGTAAAGTTTTTTGAGTACATGAAATCCGATTTGTAAAGTTTTTGCCTTGTCCCAACCTTGAAAAACACACGAAAACTTTACAAAATCGAGAGATACTGTCTGAAAAACTTTACAGAAATGGTACATCCCCTCATTTTTGTAAAGTTTTTGCTTCTAAAACTTATCAAGCCCCTGAATACGTGTTTTTTACGTTATCTCAAAAAATCCTCATACATTTGCAGCGCAAGTTCGGAGGAAAAGCCAACGCTGATTCAAGGTTGCAACTCCTAAGATTCTCCGTTCTTCCTCCGTTCGTTCTCCGTTCAGTCTCCGTTCCTGAACGGACAAACGACGGAGAAGTGACGGAGAATCGACGGAGAAACATCGGAGAACGAACGGAGAATGAACGGAGAACCGACGGAAAAGCATTGGAAAACGTTCCTTTGAACTGCAAAATTGAAAATTTAATGTTTAACTTTAATCCCGTGAAGTGTCCGACGGGTCATTCTTCTATGGATGGCGAATAGGGCACAATAGATATGGCAATTTTACGCGGAGCAATCAAAAAGATGACCGGTTCAGCAGGTGAGTTTATGTTCCACTCTGAGAGTGGCAGAACAATCGTAAGAGAGAAGCCTGCATCAGTGAAGAACGTTCGAAGCGTTGCACAGCAGAGAACACGTATGAAGTTTACTAACATCATCCGTATGTACAAGGCTATTTCGCCTTTGGCAATATGCGGCTTTGAGGACAAGGCAAAGGGTGTAAGTGATTACAACATGTTTGTTAAGGTAAACATGTATCGCACACCTGTTTTCCTCACAAAGGCAGAGGTGGCAGACAGGGCTTGTGTAGCAGCACCATACAAGATTACAGATGGCTCTCTCGACAAGATTTTCGTTACTGGTAAGGGTGCAAATGCAGTAACGAATATTGACCTTGGCGGTCTTGTTATTGATGCCAACACTACGGTAGGTGAGTTCAGTTCAGTTGTTGTGAGCCTGAACACAGATTATGACAAATATGATTTGTTGTCATTCTACAGTGTGCTTCAGTACGTTGACGAGGAAACTGGTACACCATTCGTCAAGGCAAATGCTTGCTCAATAAAGCTTGACCCAAAGAATCAGGCACCTCTCTGGACTCTTGTCAACAAGGCAGGTTTTGCAAGCAAGAACGGGTTCCTTGCTCATGGTGAGAGTGAGGGTGATGGCGTGTTCTGCTGGGTTCACTCACGTAAGAAGGGGGATGGTAGTCTGCTTGTCAGCTCACAGTGTCTCATTGACAACAACACCATCCTTGCCGACTACACATCTGAGGATGCATACTACGATGCTGTAAACACTTACGGTGGCGAGCGCAATGTATTCCTTGACCCAACGACATCAGGCAATGCTGCTCGTCCATCATCTGGTGGTAACGGCGGTACATCAGGTGGTAATGGTGGTAGCACTCCTACGCCTAATCCAAGTAGTGGTGATGACAACACAGGTGACAGCTTCTAACTTGCATTATTATCTTCATAATGCATGAGTTAAAAGTTTAAAAATAAAAGTTATAAGTTAGAGATTACTCGTATTACATGTTGTTATGCAATAACTTCTAACTATTCAACTCAACTTTTAACTGTTAACTGTAAATTATTAACTCCTGTATGAACAATACAGGTTGTGCCGCTCACCTGTGAGTCAAAAGACTGCTTCCATTAACTCGAAGCATAAGGTCATTACGTTGTTTTTTATAAATTCGGCAATAAACTCGTTTTGTTGCCGAATTTATATGTTTGGATAGAAATGTAAAACATATCAAAAAGTAAATGCTGTTAATAATACTCTGCATTCAACAAAATACGTCATTAAAATGGATTTTTTAATGGAATATGCATCAAGTAATTGGAATTATCCTTACATTTGTAACTGTATTTTTCGATAACGGCTCATTTTTCCCGAACCTATGCCACAATTTGGCGCAACCTTGTTATACTTTTGCAGAAAAAACATAGAAACATGAACAACGATAGAGGACAAAGTTTGATTACCAAGTACGTCTGGGTGATAGATACCATCTATCGCAGACACAATATATCGTTCAAGGAACTGAATGAGCTGTGGCTTAGCGATGATATCAGCAGAGGCGTGGAAATTCCCAAACGCACCTTTGACAGGTGGCGCAGTGCCATCTTGGATATGTTCGGTATTATCATAGCCAACGAGAATCGTGGCGAGTATCGTTACTACATCGAGAATAAAGAGGACATCAGCAATAACGGACTCCGTTCATGGCTTTACAATACTTTCTGTGTGAGCAATGCCTTGGCAAACAGTCAGAGCATCAAAGACCGTATCATTCTTGAGAACGTGCCGTCTGGACAGGAATACTTGCAGCCTATCATCAAGGCGATGAAGGAAAACCGTGTGCTAAACATAACATATCACAGTTATTGGAAGGATGAGGAGAACAACTTTGATGTTCAGCCGTATTGCGTGAAACTGTTCCGTCAGCGTTGGTACATGGTTGCACAAAGCATCGATTCGTACTATTCTGAGAAAGGTCCACGTATATATTCGCTTGACCGTATCAAACATCTTCAAACAACAGGCGAGACATTCAAGATGCCGAAGGACTGGACGGCAGAGGATTTCTTTGACGGCTGCTTTGGAATCATTGCAGAACAGTCTGTCAAAATCCAACCTGTTAAGTTAAAAGTATCAGTTGGACAGGCCAACTACATCCGTGACTTGAAAATGCATGAGTCGCAGAAAGAGGTAGAGCGCAACGAAGAGTACAGCATCTTTACTTTCAACCTCCGACCAGAGTTTGATTTCCAGCAGGAACTGCTTTGGCACGGTGAGGATATGGAAGTGCTCGAGCCACTCTGGCTACGTAAAGAGATTGCTGAAAAGATAAACAGAATGTGGAACAAATATAGTGCAAGCGAGAACAAAGACAAACTTGTTTGATCTTTGTCGAGTGTAGCCTATATTATCAAAATACAAGGAGGATAAATAAATGCAAGACTTTGCTGCAATAGATTTTGAGACAGCCAACAATGAGCGCAGTTCTGTCTGTTCTGTCGGTATAGTCATCGTTCGTGGTGGCGAGATAGTGGATTCGTTCTACTCTCTCATCCAACCGGAACCGAACTATTATAACTACTGGTGCAGTCAGGTGCATGGTCTCTGCCAGGAAGATACTGAGGATGCCCCGGTATTCCCGAAGGTATGGGCACAGATAGAACCATTGATTGAAGGCCTGCCACTTGTGGCACATAATAAGCCATTTGACGAAAGCTGTCTGAAAGCCGTGTTCCGTGTCTATCAGATGGACTATCCAGACTATGAGTTCTACGACACACTTTGTGTCTCACGACGAGTACTCCCACACTTGGCTAACCATCAGCTTCACACCGTTGCAGCAGCCTGTGGCTATGAATTGGAGAATCATCACCACGCACTTGCCGATGCCGAAGCATGTGCATGGATTGCAAGAGAGATATTGTAATAACCAATGAAATAATACATATAAAAAATAATCGATCTTATGTTATTAGTAACTTCAGATAACATAGCTGCCATAGAGAAATTCATCTCGAAAAGATGGCCAGATAAGATAGTGTCAACGCAAGATAATCCTGACGCTCAGTATTACAAGCTGGGTAACGAGATAGGTAGTGAAAGCGTTTATAAGCAATTCACCTATGCTCGTAACGTCATCCAGTGGAACATGAACTTATTCCTCGATGGCAAAGACAATAACTGGTCAAAGCGAGTTTCTAAGTATAGGGATGAGGTAACTGAAGGTTACAACATCGTGCCTAACTTCTTCATCAGCGCAAGGATGGACAAGGAACTATCCTACGATGATAAGATATATGAGACTCAGAAGGATAACAAGTTCTTTATCCAACGTCACTTTGAGAACCGCTTGTTCGACCGTGACACTCTGCTTATATACCACTACGATGTGAACTTCCTTTATGTCGTTTCACTCTATGCCCAAAATGACGATGGAGCAAAGCAACAATGGAAGGATAAGGTCAGAGCATTGTTTAGAAAGGAAATCCAGCAGAAACTGCAAGGTGACTTCAAGTTCTATGCCATGACTGCCCATCCGAATGTGGATGCTACCCAATACATAGAAGAAAACTTCAAGGAGGTGCTTGGTAAACTCTATCAGCCCTTCCCTAACAAAGAATTCTTCTCCCTGGCATTGGATTCCAACGAAAAGTACAAGGAAGAGAATGACAAGTTGCTGGAGGAACTGAAAAAGCACTTCTATGTAGAAGAATGCAAGATTGGTACTGATCCAACAGAAATCTTGGAGGAAGCAAAGGCAATCACCCCTGTGCCAGCCGGCATCGAAAAGCAAAAGACTGGTGTCCTTATGGTCATGATGGAGAACTTTGCGGACAAGTGCGTGAAGTTCCTACCTTATGGTAAAATTGCCATTGGTATCAAATATTCCAAGGATTCCATGGCGATAGTCGAACATCTTTCTGAGATTGGTTACATTCTGTTCCATACTCGCAAGGATGAAGGGCTGCATCTGTTCGCAATCAATGGTGACATCACCGTGGTTGATTCGGACGAACTTGGTAGCGACGTTTATAAGAATGTAGGCACCACTGAAATGTATGCTGTAGTACCGTTCCAGACAATAGAACTGGATAGTAGTAACCTGCATTCAAGCAAGAAATCATTCACTCTGAAGACGAGATATGATGCTCAGTTTGAGGAACTAAATAACTTACAATAATTTTTTGTCTTTACTTCACTATGGCTATATTTTCCAATATTCAGCATCTTATCAATGGAGTAGATATTGATACCCTTTTAAGTCAGATAGAGGAACTAACCAACGAACTTAAAAAGGAAAAAGCAGAAGCACGCAAATCAATATCCTCGCTATCTTCTAAGCTTGAACGGGCTCAGAAAAAGAACGATACTCTAAAAGAAGATCTTACTAGAGAGTCTAATAAATGTCATATAGCAGAATCAAAACTTGCAGAGTCAGAAAGTCGTATAGTATCCTTTGCAAAAGAGAATAACGAGTTGTTAAAAACTGAGGAAAAACTTAAAGCAGACCTACAAAAACTTGGTGCATCAAATAGTAGTTTAAATGGCAAGAATTTGACACTCCACAATAAGGTTACAAAGTTAGAGGATCAAATAAAGCACCTTAAAGACGAGATAAATGCAAAAGACTCAGAGATTTCGTCCGTAAATAAAAATGCAGAAAGAATTGAAAATCGTCTAAAAAATGAAACTTCACTTTTAGACGAAGCAAAGAATCTTGTTGAAACTCTAAATGAGGATAACCAGCAACTCAAAGCTGAAATATCAATAAAAACAGAAGAGAACACGATTATATCAAGCGAGGTTGAAAATCTTAAGAAAATTAACCAAGAATTGAATGCTGACCGTGAAGATAAATTACAGCTTATTAGTGTCTTAGAAAAAGACATAAAAAAAAATCAAGATTCTTTTGAATCAGTCACTTGTGACAACAATCGTCTCCAGCAAACTTGTGAAACCATATCTAATGACAATCAAGAACTTAAAAATAAAAACGAAGAACTTTCTGATAGATTTACTACACTAAATTCTGATTTTGAAAGTCTTAAAATTGAGAACGATAGGATTTGCACAGAACTGGAATTGCAAAAGACAGCCTTAGAACAAGCGAACGCGGAGAATTCACAACTTAAAAATGATCTCCAAACTGTTCAAAATGAATTTTCGTCAGCCCAAGAACAATTGGACGTCTATGGGAAGAATTTAGATTCTCTTCAATCTCAAATTCAGATACTGAATTCTGAAAAAGAAGAGTTAAAACCATATATGTACCTTATTGATGCAAAGAAGGAAGATGAAGCAAAAGAACGTGCACTTAATCTTGCAAAAGACACTTTGCAAGAATTAGTCGATAGGGCTAATAATGTATTGCTAGATTTGAAACACGATGAAGTTTCAACACTATTGTCATCTGCCATTTCTACTGCCCAAGAGCTAATAGACTCAGCTAAAGATATTGCTGCTATTGATGAAGCAAAACATGATTTAGATAAAAGCATTAACCAGGCGCAATTAAAAGAGCAAGAATTAATTGAAGAAGAGCTCCGGAAGATTAAAGAAGAAGAGGAAGCAAAAGAGCGTGCACTTAATCTTGCAAAAGACACTTTGCAAGCCTTAATCAACAAGGCAAATGGTGTGTTGTCTGACTTGAAACATGAGGAAGTATCGGCACCATTGTCTCTTGCTATTTCTATTGCCCAAGAACATATAGACTCTGCTAAGGACATTACAGCAATCAATGAAGCCAAGCAGGATTTAGACAATTCCTTCAATCAAGCTCAATTAACAGAGCAACAATTGATTGAAGAAGAACAACGTAAGCTTAAAGAGGAAGAAAAAACGAAAGTATTGGCACTAAACCAAGCAAAAGAAACTTTACAAGAATTAATAGACAAGGCAGGTATTGTTTTGTCAGAATTGAAACACGATGAAGTCTCAACACTATTATCATCTGCCATTTCTACAGCCCAAGATCAACTGAGCTCAGCTAAAGATATTGCTGCTATTGATGAAGCAAAACTTGATTTAGATAAAAGCATCAACCAGGCTCAATCTAAAGAAGCTGATTTACTTGAAGAAGAACATCGTGAACAGCAGGAGAAAGAAGCTTCTGAAAATGCTGCAAAATTACTTAGCGAAACGAGAAATGTTCTCACAAGACTTATAGATGAAGCAAAAATATACAAAGAGACCATTGAATATGCAGATATTGCTACTGAATTACAATATGTTATAGAGTCTGTAGAAAAATTTTCTGAAGTCAACAGTGATAACATACAAGAGATTCAAAGTAATATATCGTCTCTTAAAACCGCTTTGTCCAACGCTAAGAACGAAGTAACCAGCGAAAAGAAGACACAATCTCATATTGTAAAACGAAGCATCCTTGAGATTTTCGACACAAAAGAAGGTGATATTATTGAGTCTGAGAAATTCTTTAAACGACCAGAACACGAACTCGTAAGATGGCGTAGAATCTTTGAAGAATCAATTTTGTATGCTGAACATCGTTTCATCTGCACAAATTGTCGCCAAGACGTAAAAATATCAGGAAGGAAATATGAAAGAGGTCAAGTTGCCTTTTTTTCTCACCTCCATGACAGTGACTTCTGTGAGATTAAAACCACGACTGGACTTTCTAAGGAACAGATAGAAGCAAGAAAGTATGGTCTTATTGCTGAGAGTGAGAGACATAAGAGGCTTAAGAGACTTATTCATCAAGCGCTTGAAGGGTATTCAAGCAGACAAAAGGGTGTAAATAATGTCGTAGAAGAAAAACGAGTTAATAGTGATATTCCTTATCTCAATTGGCGTCGACCAGATGTAATGGCCGATTACAATGACATGCATCTTGTTTTTGAGCTTCAATTATCTACAACCTTTGTAAGTGTAGTAGTACAAAGAGATATATTCTATCGTCTTAATGACTATTTCATAATATGGGTATTTAATTTTGATGATAACGAGAAATACGTTGATCTCACAAACTTAATGTGTAAAGACATATATTACGCTAATAAGCGTAATGTCTTCATATTCGATAAAGATGCACAGCGAGAAAGTGAAGAACGTGGTGAACTGGTGCTAAAATGTAATTGGCTGGACATAGACAATACATGGCATTATTCAAACGCAAAAGGAAATGGAGATGGTGTGCTTATAACTCTTGATCAATTGAAATTTGACAAAGAGACATGTAAGCCATATTATTTTGATGCGGAAACCCCTTATTATGAGATACATCCTTCTGTCAAAGAGCGAATATTGAAAGAAGAACGCTCAAAGCAACAAATGCTTGATGATTTACAAGCTCGTGCTAAACGTGAAGCAGAAGAAGCAATTGTTAAGCGTGATGCAGCATTGAAAGATATGGTTGAGAACAATGGTACAGTAACGCCATTCAAAGAAGGAAATAGGTATGGTTTCAAGTATAACAATGTTGTTCTTGTTCCAGCTAAGTACTCTTCACATTCTTCCTTTGGGGAGAATGGAATGTTTAAGGTATCGTTTAATAGACACTATGGACTAATTGATAAGTACGGAAACGAATTGTTTGCATGTAACTATTTGGATTTTCATCGATTGTCCAATGGCATAATCGTTGCTGAAAACACAACTGGCTTTTATATGCATTCAGTTGGTTATCTATGTGAAAGAAGTCCTCATGATAGTATTTCATTAAAAGATTTATCTCAAGAAATCTCAGTAATTAAGCATAACTCTTCTGAATTAGAAGTTTTTGTCATAGATGACGAACTTGTATTCAAAAGAGACTATAGATCTTTTGCCTTCTATTCATTAGATGGGAAAAAGATTACTGAGCATACATATAGTCAATACAAATTTTCAAAAAAATATTCTTGTATTTGGGTTAAGGATTCTGAAACGAAGCTATGGCAAATAGTAGAACTTAATGGAGAACCTAGAAATGACAAATCATATCAGGAATGTACTTTCAACAACAATATTACTATAGCCATCAATAAGGGACAATCAGATATTTATGATGCACAAGGCAATATTTGTATATGTACGAGTTACGACAGTATTAACGAATTTGAAATTGATGGTTATTACAAAGTAGCGAAAGAATCATTATTCGGATTAATAAATGAGAGATACGAGGAAATCATTCCTACAGATTTCTCAGATATTCAATTACTCGATTCTCATATAATTGCACAAAAAGAAGACAAATGGGGAATTTTTGATGCAAGTGGTAAAAATTTGACAGGACAAAATTTCGATTGCATAAGATCGTTCTCGGGCTATAAGTATCCATGTAATAACTGGCTTCAGGTTTCAAAAGACAATCTAATTGGACTATACAATGACAAGAATGAATCTTTATTACCAGTTGAATTTAACTCAATAAAATATGTCAATGGCTGTTTAATAGCCGAAAAAGATGGTAAATACTATTTGTATAATTCTGAAGGAAATATTCTGATTAATAAGTCTTTTGATGATATACAAGGTATCTATTCTACCAGCAATTTCAAGTGTTGTACTAGTAATAAATGGCAATTGTTTAATGCTGAAGCTTCAAGCTTGCTTAATGCCCAATATGACTCCATTTCTGCATTGAACGAACAATATGTTAAAATTGAAGACGAAGGAAAGTATGGACTTATGTCTATGCAAGGAGATATTTGTGTTCCAATTGTTTATGATGATATTGATCAGTTTGTACTATATACTGGTAGATATTCAAGGATAAGCAATGAAAGTATATTCAAATGTAAAGACAATGATAAATACGGAGCATTTTCGATGGTTGAAGGAATGCTTGTTATTCCCACAATTTTTGATGCTATTGAATGGTGGAATAATAATGTGTTTAAGGTCATGCAAAGTAGTAAATGGGGACTTTATGAACATTCGAAAGGCTTGTTGACGGAAATTAAATATCAGTCTATATCTAGTTTTAACGAATCTAAAATACAAGTTTCTGTAGAAGATAATTATAAAGTAACAGAAGGACATATTTCACCAGATGGAAAAGAAATACCATCTGAAGTTATAGCTTTCGAAGAAGGGTTGACCACAAACAAATTTTTCGGTAAATGGGGAGTTTTAAAAGGTTCTTCTATCATAGTTCCTTATGAACTGGATTCTGCAGCCGAAAGTTTTGGACAAGGACTTCTTAAAGTAAAGATTGGCGATAAAGTTGGTCTGAAAAACTTAGATAACGAATGGGTATTTCGACCTTCGTTTAGAGATATTTATGGGATTATAGGTTCTAAATATGTAATTGTTAAATTGATAAAGTACCGTAGAGAACGCAAGTATACATGGGGCAGATCATATCATATGGTTGATGTTGAATACAATGAGTTCCAATTATATTCAATTGATGGCTCACAAAAAGGCATACCTACGGAATATGTTAGTTCGCAAGCTAAAATAGAGTTTGTGAATGCATCTTTTGTGTGCTATAATAATCGTATTTTGTGTCTGAAAAACTTTAAATGCTCGGAAGGTACATATTATTCAATTCGGCCAATAAATAATGATGCTTTTGTAATAGCAACAAAAAGCGCTTATGATAGTAAGTTTGGCTTGTTAGATGCTAATTTACAAGAAATTATTCCTTTTGAGTATAGTTCTATAGAAGCATTTAGTAGTACATTATTCTTGGCAACGAAAAATATCGTTGAACATAATGGTTGGTGGAACACTACAACAAGAGAAGAGAAATATTTATTTAAATCTAACGGAAAAGAATGTTCTATTGGAGCAATCAATACAATAAAGTCTTTCGTTGATGGAAAAGCTGAGGTAACTACAATATGGGGAAATACTGTGGGGTTCATTGACGAAAATGGAGATATTATTCCTGAGGAAGAAAGTGTAATCAATAATGAAATTAAATTATTATATTCATTTGGCAACATAGAAATTAGGAAAATTTCAGGGGATATTATTGTGCCGATAAGCCATAAAATAGATTCAGTTGAACCATTAACGGATGGATATTATTTAATCCGTAAATGGAATAAATATGGCATTGTTGGGACTGATGGATTACTTGTGGATTGTGATTATGACTCCATTCAGAACTGGTCAGATGGTATAGTGTTGGTAAAGACAACTAGATATTCTGATGATGACGACGACGATCGACGAGAATTTAATAATTACAAACTCTTATCACTTACAGGTTTCCATGTGTCAGAATACGAATATTCGGAAATCTCATCCATAGAAAATGGTGAAGCCATTGCTACTAGAAATGGTGCTTTGGGAAGATTGAATTCAAAAGGTGAAGAGATATGTGATACTACAGAATGTATCAAAGAGAATATTTTTAAGCACAAGAAATTCGGTAAATGGTATGTTACTAATGCATTAGGTGAAGAAATCCTCCCTGCAAGATTTTCTAAAATTGAATTATTTGAGGATAAATTTATTATTGCTGTTGTTCAATCAAGCAATAGTTATCCTTACTCGTTGTCAAATTCGTATTTGTACGACTTGAAAGGAAATGAAAAATTAAGTTTTTGATTTAGGTCAATCACGACTTGTAGCAATGGGTTTTACATAATATCTAATGGTTCAAGATGTGCTTTATATAGTGATAATTTAGACGAAATAATTCCTTTTGACAAAGGTTATACCTCTATTTCCGAATGGACTAACAATAAATTTGTTGCAACGAAAATAGAAAGTTCTTATTACTCGTCTGTAAAATACAGTGTTATAATTAGTGCCTTAGGAGATGTAATTTCAAAAAAGTATTCCGAAATTGGGCCATTGCAAGATGGTAAAGCGCAAATTGTTCTATATAACCAAAAAGGCTATATTAACGATGAATGTGTAGAAATTGCAGAAGCAGAAACTCAAGGAGAGTGGACAATTAAATGTTTCCTTGGCAATTATTCTGTGTGGAAAGGTGAGGAACAGGTTTTGTTTGATTTAGTAGAGGCGTCGTTCTTTAGTCCAACAGTTATAAAGCTGAAAAAGAAGAATGTTAGATATTATAATCTCTATTCTTTGCAGATGGAGTCAGAATTATCATCCTCATACATTGATATTTCAGACTTATCTGACGGTCAAGCTATTGCTGTAAACATCAACAAATTATCCGGCACTATAGATACTAATGGTATTGAAATCTATGATGAAGAAAGCTCTCTGTCTGACAATATTCTTGTCAAAAGAAAGTTCTCAAGATATGACATTTTTGTTGATCAAAACGAGGTTATAAGTGGCGTACTAGAAGTTTCTCTATGGGCAACAAATAGGTTAAAAGTAAAGAATGAGTACTCGAAATATCAAATATATAGTATTGAAGACAATACATATATAGGAGAGTCCTTTAGCAATATATATGACATACAAGAAGGTAAAGCCAAAGTCTTAAGAAATGGATCCACAGCATATATTGACATAAATGCAAACATTCTTCCTGAGATGTCACTCTCTATTGGAAACAACCTTATTAAAAAGAAGATATTTGGTTATTGGAATCTAGTTGATAATAATAACAACTCCATTATCGAGGGCGAATATCGAGAAATAGGAACTTATAAAGGAAGATTCATAAAATTTGATGGATCTGACTTCTGCGTTCTTGATAAGAAATATACTAAACCAATACCAGTAATAGGTACGTTTTATAGACAGTATACATCTACATTAATCTACCTTGTAGGAGGTCATTATGTAAGGATTCAAATAAAGAATTTGGAGTTAAATGGAAAGAGTGTTACGGAGTATACAAAAGAACATTCCACTTTGAAACTGATTATAAATTATATAAATTTCAAAAAACAAGCTGTTTATGGAGTTCCATATAAGGAAATGAATCCAAAAACATTTGTTCCATTTGAGGATAATCAAGAAATTGAAGGTAAGATTTATAAAGTATTACCTTTTGGAATAAGAATAAAATTTCAAGATGGACGCCGCACACTAATTCACAAAAATCGCCTTGCAGAAATTGGGTATCAAGATGTATTGTTTACAATAGGGCAAAGTATAACAATTGTCAAGAAAGGTTATGACGATGAGCATAAAGCTGATATTTGGGATATAATTCAAATAAAATAAGCTTATTAGTACGTATATTTGACATTATATTCGATACAAACAGATATTGTAAAGCAACATGAGAAGAAAAAGTTAAACTCGCTTTCTATAAAGACAGCCCTGTCCTCACGGATGGGGCTGTTTCGTAATCTAAATATAAACTGACTCAACAAATGCTTTTTAACCAACTATTGGTGTCCGCTAAAAATCTTTGGTTATTTCATGGATCCCTTTTTTCTCAGACAGCCGATATAATGGACGTATAAATACCTATTTTGATGATGTAAAGTGACAGAAGACGCCTCAAAATAGCAAATATGACGATCCAAGGTTAGGTTTATGTCATGTGAGGCGAGAAATTTTTAGCGGACAGCCGTTGTCGTCTCTTAAAAAGGGGCTTGTCAAGCTACAAAAGCAGTAAATATAGGGAGAAAACTTGTTTTGCGAACAGCAATAAATGCAAATAGAGGGCTTACTGAAAAAGGAAAATCACTCAACTCCAGGGTTTCAATGGGTAGAGTGACTTTGTATGATGTTTAGCGGACAGTAATAATTTGGAATGAACGAGTAGGGAAGAGACAACGAAGAATGTGATATAAAAAATGAGGGTGTACCGCATGTGATGGGTACACCCTCATTGATTTGATGATTATATGTTGTGATGGGGTTTTATTTCATCTTATCCTTCCACAGCTTGGTCATGTCCTCGAGGGTCTTGCCCTTTGTCTCTGGGACGAGCTTCCATACGAAGACGGCGGCAACGACGCAGATGATGCCGTAGAGGGTGTAAACGAATGCGTAGCCGAGGCTATTTGCCATTGGCACGAATGAAGTTGAGACAATCCAGTTGAATATCCACTGGAAGGCTACGGCAATGGCTACGGCACCACCACGGATGGTGTTAGGGAATACCTCTGCAATGAGTACCCAGCATATTGGTCCCCATGAGAACATGAATGATGCTGAATAGACCATGAGGGATATCATGCAGAGGAGCTGCTTTGTCTCTTCACCGTTTATTGCTCCGTCGAATGTACATGCAACTCCGATTGCTCCGAGTGCCATGCCGAGTGAGCCGACAATGAGGAGTGGCTTACGTCCGAGTTTCTCAACCGTGAAGATGGCTACGCATGTGAAACCGAGGTTTACGATACCGTTGAATACAGTGAGCTTCATTGGGTCATCAAATCCCATAGCTCCGTAAATACGTGGAGCAAAATAGAGGACGGCGTTGATACCTACTGCCTGCTGGAACACGGAAAGCATGATGCCCACGAAGATGCAGATGAATCCGTATGTCATGAGTGGCTCTGTCTTTACGACCATTGTCTCCTTGATGTCGTGGAGAATCTCCTTTGCCTTGCTCACTCCGTTAATCTTTGCAAGGATGCTCTCAGCCTTGGCGTCTTCGCCGATGGATGCAAGGTAACGTGGTGTCTCTGGCACGAAGCAGATGAGGATGGCAAAGAGTCCTGCTGGTATCATCTCTGAACCGAACATATAACGCCAACCTGTTGCGATGGTCCATGGGTCGCTACCAGGAACGAGCTGGTTGATGCCCTGACCGATGCTCTCAATGACAGGTTGAGTGTGGTCGCCAAGAATGAAGAAGTTGACGAAATAGACGACGAGCTGACCGAAGATGATGGCAAACTGGTTCCAGCTTACGAGCATACCACGGATGCCGCTTGGAGCAATCTCGCCGATATACATAGGACATACGGCTGAAGCAAGTCCCACGCCGACACCACCGATGACACGGTAGATGTTAAACACGATAAGGAGTGTGAGGTTTGGTTCACCCTTGGCAAGTACCATCGTCTCAGGACACATGGAACCCCATGCTGAGATGAAGAACATGATACCAGCAAAGATAAGTGACTTCTTACGTCCCCAGTTGCTTGCGAGGAGACCTGAGATACTACTACCGATGATACATCCTATCAGGGCACTTGAGCTTGTGAAACCGTGCCAGAAGTCTGTGTACTGGAAGTCTGTAGCTCCCATGAAAAATGCTTGAAGACCTTTCTCTGCACCCGAGATAACGGCTGTGTCATAACCGAAGAGCAAACCTCCGATTACAGCTACGAGTACAATGGAGAAAAGATAGGCTTTAGAGCCATTCTCGTTTTGATTCATAAAGTTTAGATGTTAGTTTAAAAAATATCAAATTTGTCTTTCATCGCAAAATTACAAAAAAGGGTAGTGCTGACAAATTTTTTGTAAAGATATTTATCTTCAAGCCTGTTATAATTGACAATTATTAACAAATGAGGTTCTTTCTTATCGTATTTACTACGAAAAGAACCCTCAATAGTTCTTCGAAATAATGTACAAAAAAAAGGTGCGTCAAGCACGCTTGACACACCCTATATATTTACCGATTGTTCTAATCGTGATTAGTCAACCTTGATATCCTTATTTACGTTCTTGCAACCTGATACAGAGTACCAGAGGATGTAAACGAGCATGGCAACGATGAGCCAGTATGAACCGAGGTAGCCAGTGAATGGACATACAACGAGGTCCTGGAAGAATGGCATCATTCCACCACCGAACACCATCACCATGAAGAGACCTGAAGCCTTGGCTGTATATTTGCCGAGTCCCTCAGTAGAGAGGTTGAAGATTCCACCCCACATGACTGATGTGCAAAGTCCGCAAA
>JAFYAT010000097.1 GCA_017540585.1 Bacteroidaceae bacterium
ACCCTTCTTAGCGAGTACTGTTGTGATAGCTGCAGTAAGTGTTGTCTTACCGTGGTCAACGTGACCGATTGTACCAATGTTTACGTGTGGTTTGGTACGCACGAATGTTTCTTTTGCCATAGCTTATTTGAAATAATCTAAATTGTTATTAAATATGAATTTTCTATTGTATTTTCAAGTTATTGAAGTACATAGAGCTGTTACCGAGACTTGAACTCGGGACCTCTTCCTTACCAAGGAAGTGCTCTACCGCTGAGCTATAACAGCAGCAGAAATTATGTTGTCATAATCCACATGCCCCCATATTTCGTTCACTTATTTGCTTGATTGAACGGAGCACAAGTACTCAACCACAGCATTTTCTTCTATTTAGAGCCTCTTGTCGGATTCGAACCAACGACCCCGAGATTACAAATCACGTGCTCTGGCCAACTGAGCTAAAGAGGCAGAAAAAGCCGTTCGTACAAGCAACTCATACGAAACGGCTGCAAATTTAGGCATTATTTTTCAAATGCAAAATATTTTTCAGGCTTTTTTTTAGCTTTTTGCCTGTTTTTCTTTGTATTTGCCTAACTGCTTCTCTAAAGCAGCGAGGCTATCGTCAATTGCTTCTTCAAATGTGTCGCATATCTTTTCGGCATACAACTCATCACCAGGAAGGGACACTGTAAGTGACGCCTGCTTGTTCATGGCTGTCTCCGGCTTTACGACCTTCAATGACACCTCGACCTTTCTTATATTGTCACAAAACTTATCCAGTTTACTAACCTTCTTCTGAATAAATTCCTGCAACTTATCTGTTGCCTCAAAATGGATTGCTTTAACTAAAATATCCATAGTCGCTCTTTTATTAAGGTTTATACTATATTATTCGCGCGGATGCGCTTTCTTATAAACACTTTTAAGTTCTTCAAACGACAGATGGGTATAGACTTCAGTTGTAGCGAGACTTTGATGTCCGAGTATCTTCTGGATTGAACCGAGGTCGGCATCATTATTAAGCATCGCTGTAGCAAAAGAATGGCGCAACACGTGTGGTGAGCGTTTCTTCTGCGTGGTCACCTGAGACAAGGCATCCTTGACAATCCTTGACACTGTAGATTCATTTACTGGCATTCCGTTCTTATTAAGAAAGAAAGCCTTAGCACTTCCCCGCTCCACTTCGTGTCGCTTTTCGAGATAGTGCTCTATCTGACAGTATAGTTCGTTGCCAAATGGAACGATTCGTTCTTTATTACGTTTTCCGAGCACCTTCAGCTGGCTCATACCGAGGTCAACCCTCGCATCCGTCAGTCCGATAAGCTCGGCTCGTCGAATACCTGTCTCATAAAACATCATTACTATCGTGCGGTCCCTGACTCCTTCGTACGTATCATCGTCCTTGGTCATGTCAAGCAACCTGTCCATATCCGCCTCTCTTACGAAAGCAGGAAGGACTTTTTCCTTCTTTGGACCTGTGACCTTCGTCATTGGATTTACATCCACGAAGCTCATCATCCTAAGATAACGATAGAATGTCCTGAGAGCACTCAAATGACGGTTCACGTTTGCAACTGCATAATGCCGTTCATCCATCATATAGACTATCCATTCTCTCACATCCGAAGATGTCACGGAGCTGAAAGTCCACTTGCTCTCGAGGGTATCCATGAAACGCTGGAAGTCACCTATATCATCCGCATAACTTTCAACAGTACGCTGCGAATAGTTCCTTTCCGACTTCAGGTATTCAAGAAATAAATCTACCCATGTCTCCATCTTTACGTCGTTGAAGTGACTTGCGTCTTTAATTCGCGACTAAATTAGGACATTTTCCGCCAACAACCAAATTTTTGGCAGATTATTTTCAAAAAAAATTCTTTTTTCTCTTCCTCAGGATTATTCCTCGTTGAGGTGGAGCTGATTAACATAGATAGCGTGCTGCATCTTGATACGCTTCACTACAGATGGCTTATCAAACTGCTTGCGGTTTCTTACTTCCTTAATCACGCCAGTCTTTTCAGACTTTCTCTTGAACTTCTTGAGAGCCTTCTCAATGTTCTCACCTTCTTTTACAGGTACGATAATCATTCGATTCTTTGTTTTTGATTGTTTATAAAATAATGTATTGTTTCGCAGACGTCTATACATTCTGAGACGAACGCACAGAGTCTAACGGGGTGCAAAATTACAGCAAACTTTTGAATTGACAAAATTTTTGCGCCCTTTTAAATGTAAATCAGCTATTTTCTTGTGATTTAAAGGAATTTATAGGGATGTTTTGCTATTTTAGCTACCCTTAAAGCACTTGAACAAAAGCACAAATACACAAAAGCAAAACACCAACTAACACAAACGGTAATTCTATAAGATTTCTTTTCACAAAGCCAAACTTATACTCAGGCATAATATATTGAGAACGCACTTCAACCTCTCCACTTATAATCTGGCTAACTATAGTTGTATTTACCTCATCATAAAGTTTCCATGTAGAAAACAACGTAGAAATTATATAGCCCGCACAAATTTCCAATAAAACATCAATATCAAAATAATAAAAAAAAAGTCACCTTTTATGAGAGCAATCAACCATCCTATTGCATTATATATAAAAACAAGATAGAACGCACAAACAAACTCGAAAAAGGTAGCAGCTCTGCCATGTAATGAAAGAAAGACATAATCAACCAATGTTTTTTTAGTAAAAGCTCTACCAAAAGCAACCAGGCTTCCACTCACGCCACTAAAACCACGACCAACTAACAAAGGGATAAGAACACAAAACAATATGATAATAGGAGAAAGGCAAAACAAAAAGATTCTGTATATCGCAATCCTTCTATATACAGAATTAAGGCAAGACACACGAAACAAAGTTATAAACAATTCCTTCTTCATAATTTCCAGAGCATATTAGTGGTTTAGAGAAATCTATTTAACAATCAAAAAATGGAGTTGCTGGTATCTCCGTGGACTCCATTGAGCACAAGCGACCTCTGTGAGCTCAGTTAAAATCAGCGAAATAAGTGTCAAGACTTCGTGTATTCTGTGCCTCCGTGGGAGATTAAAGTATAAAAACAGCTGTACCGGTCTAAAAATATTGTTTCCCTCATTACTCCGTCATGACTTCGCTATGAATCCGTAGTGACTCCGAAGTGACTTCGCTATGGCTCCGCTATAATAGTTGAGAAGCAGAGAAATAGTAGAGAAATAGCGGAGCCACTTCGAACTCACAACGGAAGTATGGCGTAGATTTTGCAAAATAATGTACTTTTTCTATCATTTCATCTGTTATTCTCTAATCATCATTCGAAATCCACCTTCTTTGACAATCCATTCACAGTCTTCATGATATTTACGCCCTTGACTGGTGACTTAACGAGTTTGCCATCAAGTGTGTAAATACTTTGTCCTTCCACATCCTGAGTCACAATATCAATTGCATTGGCAGCCTCCTGAGCTGCTACAGCTTCTGCATAAGCCTTATCTACATCTTCGATACTTGTGATTTCTCCATCTTCGTAATTTGTGCGGACATCCATAAAGCTTTCCTTAGCAGCTTCGCCAAGTTCATCAACATCTGCTATGTATCCTGCCACCTTCTCATACAATTCGATAGATGTCTTGGCATCTGTAACAGCATCCTTCAAATCTGCAATACACTTTTCAATTGCATCCTGGTCTCTCGCAACGTTCTCAGCTACCGTAATAGCTGCAGAAAGAGCATCAGCCTCTTTCTTTCCCATCTTTTTGCTTACATATTCACCAGCCGCGATGAGATCGTCCTTGAGTTGCTGCTGAAGAGCAGGAATAATCGTACCTCCGTTGATATCCACATATATTATTCCATCCTTCTCACGGATATTGTCAATCGTCTGATTAAGTTTTCCACCATTAAACATCGTATAAGATGATATTTCATGCACATTCTTTGATCCTGGGTAGAGGTCGCCCATGAGTGACGCTATGATTTTCCTTGCAGACTCTTCTGGATTTGCCCTGTCATAATCAATCTGCGTGTGAAGGAATTCCCCATCGGCAGGAACAATCTGGTACCTCTGGTGGTCAGCCTCACCGTTGGCCTTATTTTTTTTCCACGAATACAGATCGTAATCAACATGAGTAATCATGAGACCATGTAGTCCTCCAAATGCGTCATACATCTTCTCATTTGGCCAAGGCATATATTTGTCATATCCCATATTCTGTCTGTTTTCAAGAATAAGATATTCGTTTTTGTTCTCCGGATTAACAACCTTGTATGCCACGCCATCCGTTTCTAATGGATTGATGGTAAGAGAATATGGCTTATCCGTTTCGAGAGTTACAATCTGACGCCATCCCATGAAATCACGCTCGTATGCAGAATAACCAATAGGAGCAGATCCCAAACACTGGTAGTTACCACCATCCATAACATCCCATACATCCAAAATGGTCTTGCCTTGCGTTTCTGTGTCGTAAAGGTCAGGCAATCCAAGACCATGTGAAAGTTCATGACAAGCCGTACCAATACCATCAATATCATCATCATATAATTCATTTGTCATCGCATACGAACCAAACACGACATCGCCAAAAGGGTAAGGTAAAGGATCGCCACTCTCTTTCGGCCAGATGAGATAACTTTTTTCAATATTTTTTTCATCATATTCAAAACCATAAGGATTTTGCCCTTCACCTGCATAGATGAAAAATATCATATCAACCTTATTATCGTTGTCGTTGTCATAATCCTTCCAATTCTTATTTTCATTAGATACGACATACTGACACACCTCACGATAAAAATCTTTTATATGAATATCCTTATGGAGCGATACCCATTTATTGCCGACTTTGTTGAGTTCATCCTCTCCGTAATAGGCATAGTTCTTGCTGAGAGTGACAGGTCCCATGACATCAAACTCAGGAGTGAACTGTCCGTATGACTGTTCTTTGAAATACTGATATACAGAACCTATTGAATTATTGGCATTCCCATGCTTGAGATTGAAATAGTCATCATAACGCTTATTTACCACGCCTTCCTTGTCATAGTCCATGAACTTTGTGTCAGCAAACTGGACAAGTACAACAGGAATCTTAGGGCTGCCAGTACATGGTAGTGCAGCCGTACTACGTAATCCCACTTTACGTGCACCACGAGCTGATGACTTAGCGAGTGCAGAATAATCGGTAACATTCTCAACATTGCCCCTTCTTATGAACGTCTGAGCATATCCAGAATACGCCATAAGGGTGGCAACTAATGCCAAGGAAAATCTTTTCATATTATTTTGTTTTTTTCGTTTAATATACGAGGATAATTGTTTTCTGTTTTTGCCGCAAAGCGACCAGTTAGAAAAACATGGGGAAAACAAAAGAAAACAAAATAAAACCTGTTTTTTCTTGTTTTTGTTCTGTTTCTTTAAGGTTTTTCTAATTGGCACCTTAGTGCAAAAAAACACAACAATATAGATTGAGTTCTTTCTGTCAGGACACAATATATGTGTAAAATCCTTCGGCAATCCTTCGTGAACCCTTCGTGTCGGCTTCGTAAAGCACACGTCGTTTTTCTATGGATTCTGAAGTCTCGCCTCCAAATTGCACTACAAATATACAATCAAATTGTCCTTTTTGCAAATTTACATCGTGTTTTTTACAGATATTTTCTCGAAATTTTTCATGGTCGCAAAAATCGTTACGAAGGAGTGTAATATAGAGATTGCAAAATGGGAGCATGAGTGAACAATTGTCAACCACGCTCCCTACTATTATAAAATTATTTCTTGCCACTCATGAATTTTGACAAGTCAACAAACAAATAATTATACCTTTCTTCATTTGCACTAATGCCATCACACTCGACACTTTCTAATCGCAAGGAAGTTCCTCCGTATATCTCACGATTAGAGCAACTATATACAAACTTACATGTCAAAGGGAATGTTTTACCACAAATGCTGAAATAAACAACCGATTCTCCATATCCTTTAGAATGGTCACCATTGTATTTCATGGAGTTTTCTCTTGGCAACTCAGCATTAAAGCAGAGTACCCTACGAGCAATTCCATCATCAACGACATTCTTTATCTCAAATGGGATGTCCCTCTCTGAATACTTACCCTTGATACTTATAGTGTTAAGTACTTCTTTTGACGTAATCAACTCCTCACCATCAGCACTTGGATAAGACACGAACACACCATTTTGCATAGCAGAAGCATACAAAGGTACAAAAGACTCATCTTTGCTGTCACAAGACAATAAAGTCAGCATGACAACAAACAACGTAATTATTTTTTTGATTTGTAACATAGTTATAATAAATATATAAATCGTTCTTCAATACTATCCAAATAGGTTTTCACTTTCTGATGACAAAGTAAGGGATTATTTTTCTTTCCAACAAATCTTTTATCAAAAAAAAACATAAACACGAAAAACATTACAAAGGAGTGTAATCCGGAGATTGCAAAATAGAAACACGAGTGAACGATTGTCACCCCTTTTCACGACTTACACAAAATATTTGTCTAAGCTTTACCCACACCCAATATTATCAAAATTGGATATACGTTATCCGAATGTTCATAGTCAGTACTTAGTCTATACTTAGTCAGTACTTAGTCTATACTTTGACAGTACTTCACCCTTACCATTTTCGGATGGGCAGCACCATCATTTGTCCATTTTTACATATTTATATCATTCATGGTAATAAACATCAGCTATGACATTTATCACCATGAATGATACTCTATCTTTTAACTTTTAATTTATAACTTTTAACTCTTGCACCAGGAAGAATGACTGGTGCAAGCTAGTCCATGTGGAACATCTCAGGGAGTGGGATGCTGATAGGGCTGTTGTCAGGATTTGTCTCCATGATGTCTGCCATGTAAGCCCACCACTTCTGACATATCTCTGTTCCGCCGAGGTCCTGGCTGCCTCCCTCACCCTCCAGTTCCTGATAGGCGAAGAGGATGTTTGTCTCCTCATCAAGATAGATGCTGTAGTTGCGTACGCCTGACTCACTCAGGAGAGCCTTGAGTTCAGGAAAAAGGTTTGCGTGACGACGCTTGTATTCCTCCTTGCATCCTGGCTTGAGGAACATTTTGAAAGCTTGTCTTTTCATGAGATTTTAAGTTTTTGAGTTTGTAAGTTCTTAAGTTTGTAAGTTTGTATGTTTTTGAGTTTTTAAGTTTTTAAGTTTTTAAGTATGCAGAAAAATGGATAGATTGGGGCAATAGCCAAGCATGGCTATAAAAAAAATGCTCCCCTGCCACTATGTTCCGGATGGACGCCCCCTTTGGGGGATGGGGGGCTTTAATGAACTATTACCATCGTTGCTCCGAATCCATATTGCTGGAAAGAGGCATCTTGATACTCACATGACTTGTACTTGTCCTTGAGCGTATCGATGATAGCCTTGCGGAGTACACCCTCACCCTTTCCGTGAATGAAGACAATCTTACGACCTTTCTCACGAATATGCTCGTTCATGGTACGGGTGAAGACTGACAACTGATAATCCTTGATGGCACGGGCATCCATACCCTTGGTTGTCTCAAGAATCTCGTGGGCATGAAGGTCAACCTCAAGTATCTCGTTCTTCTGCTGCTGACGCACCTGACGTGACTGGAGCTTGTCCTTCTCACGTGCAGCCTTGTCGCCTTCGAGTCGGGCGATACGATCCTCAAGCTTATGCACAAGCATCTCAAGACGGACGATACGTGCCTCAAGGTTCTCGTCAAGGTCATCATCATCCTTCACACTCTGTGCCACACCCTTGGAAGCAAGATACTCGCGTCCATCCACTCGCTCCTCACGGGGAGCCTCCTTATGCTGTGGTACCTCAAAATTGTACGCATTGGTCGTAATGACAACAAGGTCATCCTGAAGACATGGAATATCAAATCCATCCTCGTCCTCTACCAATACAATTCCACCTGGCTTGAAAGCCTTTACAACACCTCCACCAACATCGTTGAGGAAGCGAACTTTATCTCCTATTTGCACTTTTTAACAGTTTTAGCCTTGTTTTTTGCTCATTTAGTATAGATAGTGAGCATTTTTTACCTATTTACTTTGCAAAATTAAGTTTTTTAGGATAATGAACAAAGATAATATCTATTTTTCTCAAAATAATTTTCATTTGTATGAAACATATCGTACCTTTGCACAAAATAATGCAAAGTGTGCGAACCTTATAAGGCAGAAAGAACATATTAATAGAACATGTCTTAACGGTTTGTCACATTACTACAAAACATTTATATGACAGAAAGAACAAGATTATTTGACGCGAGCAAAGACTCGTCTCTTATTGACTTAATCGAAAGATCTATAAAGGAGAACTGGAGCAAACCTGCCTATACTGATTATGGTACCGAAATAAATTATACATTCGGAGATGTGGCTCTTGATATTGCTCGCTTGCATACACTTTACGCAAAATACGGAATACAGAAGGGCGACAAGATTGCCCTCTGCGAGAAGAACAGCACGCATTGGGCTGTTGCTTTCCTTTCCATTATCACATACGGAGCTGTTGCAGTTCCTATTTTGGCTGACTTTAGCGTTGAGCAGATTGTTAACATCTACCAGCACTCTGAGTCAAAACTTCTCATTTCAGGTCGCAACACTTTTGACATCAAGGAAACTCTCAATATTGTCGATTGGCATTTCTTTGAAGACAGCGAGAAATATGCAGATATTTATGCTGCCATGAATGCAGTAAGCGTAACAAAGGAGAGCGTGAACTACGACAGGGAGGACGGCGAGACACTTGCCGCACTCAGCTACACAAGCGGTTCGACAGGACGCAGCAAGGGAGTGATGCTTCCTTACCGTTCACTCTGGTCAAATGTGATATTTGCCGACGAGCGACTTGGATTGCCTAAGAACAGCCGTACACTCGCCATACTTCCAATGGCTCACATGTATGGTTTTGCCTTCGACTTCATGTACGAGTTCTGTATAGGAGCACACGTACATTTCCTCACCAAGGTACCAAGTCCAGCAATCGTAATCAAGGCATTCAACGAAGTCAAGCCAGCCATCGTCATTGCCGTTCCTCTCATCATCGAGAAGATTGTCATTGGTAAGGTATTCCCTGTACTGAAGAAACCAATAATGAGAGTACTCACCAAGGTACCATTCCTCAGGAGAATAATATACAACAAGATAAAGGCTCAGCTTGAAAATGCATTCGGAGGTAACTTCTATGAGGTAATCATCGGAGGTGCCGCATTCAGCAAAGAGGTAGAAGACCTTCTGCGTAAGATACACTTCCGTTACACAGTAGGTTACGGAATGACAGAGTGTGGTCCTATCATCTGTTATGAGGACTACGGTCGCTTCCGTAAGGGCTCATGCGGAAAGCCTGCCCCACGTATGGAGGTTCGCATCCTTAGCGACAACCCACACAAGGTAGCTGGCGAAATCGTGACACGTGGTACAAACGTGATGCTCGGTTATTACAAGAACCCAGAGGAGACAGCAGAGGCTATTGATGCAGAAGGATGGTTGCACACAGGTGACCTCGGAACAATGGACAAGAACGGCAACGTATTTATCCGTGGTCGCAAGAAGACCATGCTCCTTGGAGCCAACGGTCAGAATGTCTATCCAGAGGAGATTGAGGACGTCATCCTCAGTCAGGGCATCTTTGAGGAGACAGTTGTCGTACAGCGTGGCGAGAAACTCGTAGCACTCGCATACATCTCAGAGACACGTCTCAAGGAGAATGACCTCACAATGGACGAGGTAAAGAAGAACCTCAACACCTACCGTAACGAGCTTAACCTCATTCTCCCTAAGTTCGCTAACCTTGCATCCATCGAGATGATGAGCGAACCATTCGAGAAGACTCCAAA
Organism: Bacteroidaceae bacterium; assembly: GCA_017540585.1. Classification (GTDB taxonomy): domain Bacteria; phylum Bacteroidota; class Bacteroidia; order Bacteroidales; family Bacteroidaceae; genus Minthosoma. The sequence goes on from JAFYAT010000097.1 coordinate 9,844, forward strand.
ACAGAGCATCCGCAGATATCTGTACAAGTAAACACCTGCACTCTTGGTAACAAAAACGAGAATTTAGAAGATTAAAGATAAATTTCTTTGATTTTCTAAATTCTTGTTATAAAAACGGATGAAGAACATAAAACGACGAAGATGAAGATTATAGAAAGAAAACTGAAGAGTAACTCCCTCCTTGAAATACTGGAAAGAACAATCAAGAAGGACTGGAAAAAGCCAGCTTATTCCGACTATGGCTCAGACACGTCATTCACATACGGCGACGTGGCAAAGAACATGATGCGCCTACACAGCATCTTCAAGGAACTCGGACTCAAACAGGGCGACCACATAGCTCTCTGCGACAAGAACAGCAGCCGATGGGCTATAGCCGCACTCAGTGTCATCACCTACGGTGGAGTACTCGTCCCTATTCTTTCAGACTTCAGCAGCGAACAGGTCAAGAACATATACGAACACTCTGAGTCACGACTCATGATTTGCGGCACGAAACTCAGCGACATGTTTCCTGATGCTCTCGACATCGCCAACTTCTCATTCTTCGACGGCAGAAAAACACCAGAACTGAGCAAATGGAGAACGCTATCAAAAAAGAAGATTTCATTCTTCCGTGAGAATCCAGATGACCTTGCACTCATAAGCTACACAAGCGGTTCCACAGGACACTCCAAAGGTGTCATGATACCTTATCGTGCAATATGGTCAAATGCCATCTTCGTGGACGAATACTTCAGCGTGAAGCGCAACTCCGACCTTCTTCCGCTCCTGCCACTCTCCCACATGCTCGGCTTCGCATTCGAATACATGTACGGCACCTGCATCGGAGCACACATACATTTCCTCACAAGGATTCCAAGTCCAAAGATTGTGCTACAGGCATTCCAGCAGGTAAAGCCGATAATGATAGTAGCAGTACCACTCGTCATAGAGAAGATTGTACAGACAAACGTATTCCCTGTCATACGTACTCACAAGATGCGATTCTGGCTCAGCATACCAATCATAAAGAACTTCATCCATTGGCAGATAAAGAAGAAGCTCATGGCTGGCTTCGGCGGCAAGATAATGCAAGCCGTAATAGGTGGTGCTGCTCTCAACAAGGAAGTAGAGGAACTGCTTAGCACAATCCATTTCCCATATAGCGTAGGTTACGGCATGACAGAGTGTGCCCCACTCATCTGCTTCGACCTAACCAAGAGCTCACGACAAGGCTCCTGCGGACGCGTAATACCACGTATGGAAGTACGTATTGACAGCACCGACCCTCACAACATACCTGGCGAAATACTCACACGGGGCATGAACGTGATGCTCGGCTACTACAAGAACCCAGAGGAGACGGCAGAGGCTATCGACTCTGACGGATGGCTACACACGGGCGACCTCGGTAC
>JAFYAT010000098.1 GCA_017540585.1 Bacteroidaceae bacterium
GAGAAGTTCGAGGAACTCACAGAGAAAAATGTGGTGTACGTGACTAAGATGAAGAAGAACCTCACCTATGAGATTCTTGTAGACTGCATGGATATGAATGCGGATGGAAAGATGGAATACCGCGAGCAGGTGGTCGTATTTATCTGGATAGAAAAGATCTAAAGGAAGCATATAACTGCTATCGTATAGGTGCAAACAAAGGGTATAAGCCTTCAGCCGAAATGTGTGATAGGATTCTTGCTTTTGTACATAAACAGAATGCCTCTGGAAATGTAAGCTGAAATTATAGAACTGTATAACTATCATATTTACAAAACATAAACTGCCACTTCCCGCTTTGTAACTATTATGTTTACGAGGTGTAAAGTGGCAGTTTTTTGTGGTTATGTGGTGTTTGTTATGAGTTGAAAGAATGTATGTTCATTTGTGTAGTTCTTTCGGGTCGTATGTTGTTTGATGAGTTATACGAAATGGCATGAATGTGTTTTGGGGGTAGAAGATGAGGATGTCTGTGTGTTGAGGATATAAGGATAATATCATGTAAGGAATAAATAAATTCGGAAAAAGTGTTGTTGAAAGGATATTTTATGTAACTTTGCGCTTCGTAAAACGGGCTGTGATGCCTAATGAAATCAGATGTGGTGTTCTTGATTCGTAATAATACCAAGTTGCCACAAAATATTAAACTACCGAAATTTCATTGTCTATATTATCCCGTAGTAACACCCCTGTAACGGGAAGATAACGTAGAACAAGACTTCGTAAAAACCAAAAATCAACAAAATGTGTAGCCGTACATTTATATCCCTATTCCTTGCTTTGACTGTATTGCTTGCATCATGCAGGAATGAACAAAACGACAAAATCATCAATCAACTATCGCATGCAGATTCTGTGATTTTCAGTAATCCGCATGAGTCGGATAGCATTCTTCATCTTATCGAGTCAGATGTTAAGAGGCTTGATATGGATGTTAAGATGCGCTATGCCATGTTGTATGCTGACGTGAAGAATAAGTTGTATGACACAATGCCTGCCCCTAAAGACTTTTTTAAGGTGGTGGAGTACTATGATGAAAACGGAACGCAGGACGAAAAGATCAGATCGCATTACTTGCTTGGATGCATATATCGTGACATTGGTGATGCTCCAGAAGCTCTCAAATGTTACTATGATGCAATAAACATGGTTAGTGATTCTGCCACTTGTAACAAGAAGTATGTTATGTGCGTGTGGGGACAGATGGCTGACGTGTATCGTACTCAGCGTATATGGAAAGAGGAACATAAGGCACGCCTGAAGTATATTGAGTATGCCCGCATGATTGGCGATATTGGTCAGGAGCTTCTTGGTTATGAGCATCTGATTAAGAATTACCTTATGCTTGGTGATGAGAAGACGGTACTTGAACTATCACACAAGGTTGCTGAAAGGTATCATGCTAATGGTTTGGATAATCTTGCTGGTGGTGTGTATCCTTATGCCATCGATATTTATCTTGATAAAGGTAATTATGCTAAGGCTCATGAACTTATGATGAAAGTGGAGCGTGAGTCGGATATGTTTGACAAAAATCATAATATTACGGATGACCGTCAGGTTTACTATTATCATATTGGTCGTTATCACCTTGGTATTCATCAGTACGATTCAGCCGAATACTATTTTCGCAAACTTGCTCAGTATGGTGAACTGACTAAGTCTTATAATGGTTTGATGCGTCTTTACTATGAGAAACATAATACGGATTCGTTATATAAATATACTCGTCTTTATGCCTTGAGTGTTGAACAAAGCATGGATGAGTTACAGGCTCGTTCTGTATATGAGATGAGGTCGCTGTACAATTATTCGCATTACAAGAGTGATATGCTTGCTCTGAGTGTCAAGTCGCAGCACAATATGTTATGCTTCTGTATTGTGGGTGTTGTCATGTTCTTTGCTGTTTGTGCATCATACTATGGTTTCAACAAGCGTTATAGACAGAAGAAACGTGAGATAGAAATCATCAGTCGTAAATATCACTTTACTGAGAGGCAAAACCAGCAGCTGACAGATTCATTGCGTCAGCACACGTTTACTAATGCAGAGGAATGTGTGTTTGAGACAGAGCTTGGCAATTGTATCAGAAATAATCCATGTTTCTTTTCAAATGCAGATTGGAATGAGGTTTATCAGTTGCTTAGAGAATATATGCCATGTTTCTATAATATTATTCGCACGTCACGTCTTACCCTTCAGGAACGCCAGGTGTGTATTCTTATACGCCTTGGCTGTACAACTCAGTCTATAATGACGATACTTCATATCGCTCATACTTCGGGTGTATCTAACGTAAAACGTAGTGCAAATAAGAAATTGTTCCATAATGATAATACTCGTGCCATGTATGACAGTATTATCTCGCTTGAAAAGGAAATGATGTGTGCTTCTCTTGTATCGGAGTGACTTTCATAAGAGTAAACGCAAATTATTAGTTTTTTATTAGTTTTTATTATGACCGAAACAATCGTTTCGGTTGCTATTGCATAGGGTCATGTAATGATGATATACACCATGTTGGAGCTTGGACTCGTGGTGCGTATGTCATTATGTGTCAGTATGCTGTACTATTGTGCTATGTTTTATTAGTTTTTCATTAGCAGATTTGTTTCTCCCATAATGATAAATGCTATAACTTTGCATCCGAAAACGAATTGTTGTTTCTTTGTACGCAGAAGAAAATCTTAGATTTAATGTAAAGTATGTTGAAGTAGAAGATTTCTAATCATAACTTTATAATATGGGAAGGTTAATATTTACATTTCTTTTTGTTGTGACTGTTTTGTCGTGTAACAAAGATGATGTCTTGGCAATAGACGACGATTTGTCTTTGGAGACAACTGAGCTTAGAGAAAAGTATTCTGATAAGGTTGCTGGCAGTTGGAGTCATACAAGGAGTAAAGACCTAACTCATGTAGAACAGGAATATACTTTTAATAACGACGGGTCTGTTCAAGGTCATGTATTGATAATGATTCGTGATTCTGTTGTGGTGAAAGGAGAAAAAGTTGCTACTGATTGGAATGCTTTGATTGATTCTGATATGAAAGGAACTTGGAATTTAAGATACTCTTCTTCTTTGAGAGCAAATATAATACAACTGAAATTTGATACGGAATGGGGATACAATTCTTCTGTTTATTTCTATAGCGTAGATAGTAATACGTTGGTAATTAATTCTCCTTTTGCTTATAATGGAATGATTGAAATGAAAAGGAAACAATAACTTTGCAGGCGGAAAAAGAACGACAAATGGGTTACAACACGGGAATTATGAACATGTGATATATAATCGTAATAAACGACGTTAGTTGTATAGTTCACCTTATTATTGCTTATTATGGGATAGTTTAAAGAACGAAAACGTGTGAATAGTAATAGTAGTTCGAGCCCATATTTAGTTACCTTTCTTTTTATATCTGTAGTGTGGGCACTTCAATGGATGTATGCGACCATGGAGTGCCCCAACCCTTTTAAATCATGAAACAGGAACGTAAGATGTGGAATGGTTATTACAAAGAAGACGCCCCGCCAGCCATGTGCTGACGGAGCGTCTGTGCGTTTTTTATGTGTTTTGGCTTACAACTGTGGTGCTGTAATCTTGCGTGAACCGTCGGCTTCTTCCTCGATAGTTACCTTAACCGCATCCTCAGGAAGAAGGTCTTCTATAAGTTCTGGCCACTCCATGAAGCATACGTTGCCGCTATACACATAGTCTTCGTAGCCGATGTCGAGTACTTCCTGCTCCTTCTTGATTCGGTAGAAGTCGAAGTGGAATATCTGTTCACCCTTGCCGTCAAGGTACTCGTTGACGATGGCGAATGTAGGTGAGTTGATTACATCCTTCACTCCCAGTTCCTCGCATACTGCCTTGATGAATGTTGTCTTGCCCGCTCCCATCTTTCCGTAGAAGGCGAAGACGGTATTTTGTCCCATTGCATCAACAAACTGCTTTGCAGCATCCCTGATGCCTTCCAAACCATTTATTGTTATTTCCATATATAATCTTGTTTTTATTTTCTTTTACTTTTCATTGTGACAAGAGGAATGAGCATCTCCTCCATGCTTGTTCCACCGTGCTGGAATGTATTCTTGTAGTAGCTTACGTAATAATTGTAATTATTAGGATAAGCGAAGAAGTCGTCATTCTGAGCAAAGATGTACGTCGTACTCAGGTTTGGCGATGGCAAGAAAGCAGCCTTTGGATTCTTGAGCTCAAACACTTGCTTCTGGTTGTACGAGAGGTTCTTTCCGAGTTTGTAGCGCAAGTTTGTATTGGTGTTCTTGTCACCGATAACCTTGAGCGGATTGTTCACCCTTATACTTCCGTGGTCTGTTGTTATGATGACACGTGCATCTGTTGAGGCTAACTGCTTGAATAGTTCACGAATTGGTGAGTTTATGAACCATGAAGTGGTGATGCTTCTGTATGCTTTCTCATCGGATGCAAGTTCGCGTACCATGCGTGACTCTGTGCGTGCGTGGGAGAGCATATCGATAAAGTTGATGACAATGACGTTGAGGTCATACGCCATGAGTGTTTTGAACTTGTCAACCAGTTTCTCTGAGTCAGCGGAGTTGTTCAACTTATGGTATGAGAAACTGTTCTTTTTCCTGTACCTTTCAAGTTGTGTCCTTATGAGAGGTTCCTCGTTGAGGTTCTTGCCTTCTTCCTCGTCCTCATCAACCCATAGGTCTGGGAACATATCTGCTATCTGGTCAGGCATGAGTCCTGAGAATATAGCGTTGCGTGCATATTGTGTGGCTGTAGGTAAGATGGACAGATAGAGCTGTTCATCAAACGTGAAGTCATCAGATAGCTCCTTGCTTATCATTCTCCATTGGTCATATCTGAAGTTGTCGAATACGATTAGGAAAACCTTTTCACCCTCAGCAAGTGGAGGAAATACGGTAGTCTTGAATACGTCAGGAGACATGAGCGGACGTGTTTCCGATGACTTTACCCAGTCAAGGTAGTTACGACGCACGAACTTGGCAAACTCCTGATTGGCTTCTGACTTCTGCATCTTGAGCATATCACTCATTTCACCATTTGTATCTGCAAGTTCGAGCTCCCAGAACACAAGTCGTTTATATACTTCCTTCCAATCATCGAGTGTGTATGAATCGTTAATCAGCATGCCTATCTTAGAGAAGTTCTGCTGGTAACCCGTGTTAACGGCTTCTGTTTCCAGTTCCTTCTTGTGTAGGTGCTTCTTGATTGTCATGAGTATCTGTGACGGATTGACAGGTTTGATAAGGTAGTCGGCTATCTTTGAGCCTATAGCCATGTCCATGAGATTCTCTTCCTCGCTCTTGGTTACCATCACCACGGGCATGGTAGGGCGCAGCTCTTTCATCTGTGACAAGGTCTGCAATCCGCTCAGTCCTGGCATGTTCTCATCGAGGAACACGAGGTCGAAGTCTCTTTCCCTGCATAACTCAAGTGCGTCTTGACCGTTGGATGCGGTCAGGACCTCATAATCCTTTTTCTCAAGAAAGATGATGTATGCCTTGAGCAACTCAATCTCATCATCCACCCATAACACCGTTCCGCTCATAAAATCATCATTATCTGTTAATAGTCTTCATATTCTTCGTCTTCATAATACTCCTCGTCCTCGTAGTATTCTCCGTCTTCGCTCTCGATATCCTCAGGTATGTCGGTAGTCGAGTCAAGTGAGTCTTCGTCAACCTGAAGGTGACCAATGCGGTCGAAGTTGTCATCATAGAACTGGAAGTAGTCGGAGAAACTGAACTTGGTCATCAACAGTTTTAGGTTCTCCTCCGATATGATGAAGCACTTCAGTCCTTGCAGTTTGTATGCCATATCCTCATCGTTCATAAGACGGTGAAGATAGATGTAAGCCTCGTCGTAGTTGAGGAACGTGCGTACCTGAAGCATATCAATACCGTCTCCCTTGTCAAATGAGATGTCGAAGTTACGTATCGTGAACTTAGTGAAGTTGTACTTTGCCATCTCAAACAACAGCTGGTTTTCGTCTATGCTGTCACGCTCGTATGCTATGGCAAACAGCCATTCGTTGTTCTTCTCTTTGCTGAAGAGTGAGTCGGCACTTAATGAGTCCGTTCCTTCGCCCATGTTGCGACGACGTTCCCATATAGAACCCATCTCGAACTTGCCACTTGCGAGGAGTCGTCCTTCCTTGAGACCCTTGACATAGAGACCTGCAAGTTCGCTCACCGAACTCTTAGGATATTTCTCAACAATCTCCTTGAGTAAGGTCATGAAGCGGTCTCTGTCGCCTGTTTCAAGACAACTGAGTGCATCTATAAACATGAATCTTGGACGGTTATCTCCGTTTGGATATTCCTTGAGTGCAAGCTGGTTGTTCTTGGCTACCGTTGCATAGTCACCCAAAGTGAATGCTTCGTAGGCAACGGAGTATATTGAATCTTCAATCTCTTTGCCGTGAATACCTTTATATATAAAGTCAGGATCGGCAATCAGTATTGCATGAGGATTGTCTGGGTAATCCTTTATGAGTTTCTGACGATATTCCTCAGCCTTTTCTGTCTGTCCAGTACGTGAGTATAGCTGGAAGAGATTGTAGTACATCTCATCCATCTGCTCGAAGTCAGGGAAATCTTTCAGTATGCGATTGAATGTGCGCTCTGCAAGAGGGAAGTTCTCCATCTCGTCCTTATATATTACAGCAGAACCGAACAAGCCATCCACGAGAGCCTTGTTGGATTCCTCCATCTGTTCAGGTGTGAGTGGAATGTCTTTTATGTAGAACTCTGGTCGATGAGGGTCGTTGGCATATTCTTCTGCCTTCTCGTCCTTCTCTGTCTTTTCTGCATCCTTGTCCACCTTCAGGTCATCAGGATTGCCAGTCATTGTACTGTCGTTGGCAAGCGAATCCACAGGTTCCTTGTCGTTGAAGTCGTCAAGTACGGTCTTATTGTTGCGTCGCCAATCGTCTGCAAGTTTACGTTTTCCCCATTTGCGTGTAAACTCCTTCTTACCTGCCTCTACAGCCGTAGGGTTGTAGAAGTACCAAAGTGAAGGCTGACTGTTACGGTTGGCAGCATTATTATTGCGGAACTTGTTGTTATTATTGTTTACGTTCTTGTTCCTTGACGGATTGGAAGCCGCATCCTCCGAATCCATCTTGGCACGTTCCTCTTCCTTTTCCTTCTTCTTAAGTTCCTCAATGATGTTCTTTATAACCTTCATGCGCTCCTTCTCGTCCATCTTTGCGAGAACCTGAAGACTATCCTGCAACTCTACGGCAGAGGCATGTGGTAGGAGTGCGTCAAGTATCTTTGAACGGTCGTAAATCTCGTCGTATTCATCCTTCTCCTTGTCGAAGAGACTTAGGGCATCGGCATAGCACTTCTGACACTTCACGAACTGCTCAGTATCCCAATACAAGCGACCGAGGTGAAGGAGTACAACACCTTTCTCAATACCGTTGCGTGTACTCTTTTCTACGCCATCCTTATACGCCCATATTGCTCTGATAGTATCACCTTGACTCAGGTGTACGTTACCTATGGCATAATATACCTGATCAAGATAATCCTTGTTCTTGGCATTCTTTGCCATAGACATGAGGTTGTGTATAATCTGCTTTGCCTGAAGTCCGTCTATACACTCCGTACGGTTGATACGTGCGTTGAACTCCAACTCGTATGGTGGATTGCGCTTTATTACTTTTGTATAGTATTTGTATGCGTTCTTGTTGTCTCCTATCTTATGGCTCAACTGTCCGAGGAGGAAATACATACGTGTTTTTTCGAGTGAGCGTTTTTCTTTCTTGATGGCAGCAAGGATATTAGGTATAGCTTCGGCATACTTCTGCTGTCTTATCATGAGGTCAGCATTTGCTGAAGCCTTGAGGTGATTTATGTTCTGTGGAAAACTGTCTCTCTGTGCCCTTGTGATGAGGTCTTCGGCATCATAGAACCATTCAAGTTCTGCATAACACTTGGCTTCCCACATTCGTGCCTTTGCCACTATGTCAGGATTGGAGAAATAGATATTCTGTATATAGGCGAATGTGGAGGCAGCCTCCATGTATTCTCCCATGCGGAATTGGCTCTCACCCATGAGAAACCATGGCTTGTAGAGGAATGGATTATATTCCTTCTGACTGAGCCATATCTTGTCTTTCTGAGTCTTAGGTCTGTTTGATTTCCATTCAGGACGTGCAACTATGGAATGCTGCTTGATGGTCTTCTGACATTTCTCTATTGCTCTGTCAAAGTTTGACTTTCCAGCCTTTGCTGTCGTTGGGTTGGAAGTCATATAGAGTGGAATGATTTCCGTGAAATTGTCCTTGTGTGTTTGTTCCTGTGAGAGTACGCCATCATTATATGCAAGTTGTCCGTTGTAATAGGTATTGTAGTGTGCCTTTATCGCTTGTACACGACGAGTCATGGCTGTGTTCTTCTTGGTTGAACATGCCACGAGTACTCCGAGTACCACGAATGTCAATATTACCTTTACAAGTCGTTGCATATTATTATTAACGTAAAAGCATCAAAATTATTGTGTGAAATAAATGTCCCCCGTCCCCCGAAGGGGGCGGCCTCCGGATTATGTTAGGTCGGATTACTCCCTCTTCCTCTCTACAATACGGGTGAGTCAGGCAGGTGCGTTTCTTCTTTCTCCGACAATAAGAATTACTTCATCCTTGAGTTCATCAGGAAGCTCGATTGAACGTAACTGGAGACTACGTACCCATCCGGCTACCTCGTCATCCTTCATCGTGTAGAGCACATCGCGGAACTCGCTTACGGCATTATCATCATACTGGTCAGAACTTACTCCACGATAGCGGTCAAGTTCCTCGTCATTATAGTATTCTACATCTTTGCTCACAGCAGCAAGAAGGCTTTCCTTCTCACAAACCTCATGTTGACCGCAACATTCGGAGTCAACCTGTGTGACTGTGGGCATCTCGGTTATCTCACCATTCTCTATCTGCTTCTTAAGCTTTCTTTCCCTTATGAGTCCTGCTACGAGAGCTATGATTCCAAGGACTAATATTGAAATAATAAGGATTATCATAATGTGAAACCTACAGACTTGAGGTCGTCCCAGTAGTGTGGGTATGATTTTGATACAACCTCTGGATTGTTAATGTTTATCTTACCAAGGACAAGGGCGCAAGGAGCAAAAGCCATCGCCATTCTGTGGTCCTCGTATGTGTCTATTGCGGCATCTGTTATGGCTGTACATCTTTCGCCATTCCAGATGAGTTCCGAATCGTTCCTGTCTTCTATGACGTATCCCAGTTTTCTGAGTTCTGTCTTGAGTGCTTCTATGCGATCAGTTTCCTTTATCTTGAGACTCTGTAATCCTCTGAAGTAGAACGGTATGTTAAGCATACAGCACGTCACCACGAATGTTTGGGCAAGGTCTGGCATTTCAACGAAGTCATGTATGAGTCGTGTTTTGCGAATATTACCTGATTTCATCAACTTGACATTATTACCATCGTGTACAGTCTTTACGCCAAGGCTCTCAAATACCTTAGCTCCTTCAGCATCTCCCTGAAGACTCTTTGCAAACAAGCCAGGAAGTACTATTTCTGCATCCTTGTTCTTTGCCAGGGCTACCATTTGATACCAGTAACTTGCTGCACTCCAGTCACTCTCTACAAAGTAGTCACGCTTGATGTATGGTACAGGTTCTACAACTATAGAGTTTTCTGAAGCCCAATCTGCCTTTGCTCCAAATTCACACATCATGCTGAGCGTCATGTTGATATAAGGACGGCTCACAATCTTGTCAGTAAGTACAAGTCGTAAACCTTTCCTGAGCACAGGTCCAATCATGAGCAAAGCGGAGATATACTGCGAACTCACGTTGCCCGGCAAGGAAATCTCTCCGCCTTCAAGGTTTGTGTTTCCCTCGATGCGGAGTGGGGGAAAGCCTTCCTTCTCCACATATTTCACCTGAGCGCCAAGGTCGCGGAGAGCATCCACAAGCACACCTATAGGACGGTTCTTCATACGCTCCGAACCTGTTATGATGTGCGTACCTTCCATAACGGCAAGACGTGCTGACGAGAAACGCATGGCTGTACCTGCGGCTCCGATGTTGACAGTCTCTGGACATTCGGATAGCCACTTAACCATTACGTTTGTGTCGTCACAATCAGAAAGATTCTTTGGATAGTCCTTGTTTCCTGCCAACGAGTTAATCACGAGTGCACGATTGCATATACTCTTTGACGAAGGAAGCACGACCTTGCCCGATATCTTATTTGGAGCTTTTACTGTAATCATTATAGCGTCATATTTTCTGCAAAGTTATCATTTTTAATTAAGAATAAAGAATAATTGTTTGTCAAGAATTAAAAGAATTAAGGATTTTTTTTCTGTTTGTCCAGATTTATTCGTTTGCAGATGTTGTCAAGAATGTTTTCTTGCGAGGATAATACAAGTTTGTTCTCCTTTTTGTATCTTGAAAACAAGTTGACGTGGTTGCGTTCATTATTTCAGCTGCGCGTTCATCCTCCTTTTTGGTCTCTTGAAAACCTGAATTTTGGTCTCTCGTAGGATGAGACTAATATGAGACTCACATGAGACTTACATGAGACTCTTGGTCAGAACAAGATTTATGGCATCTTTTATTTGCTATTTAGCTTACCAAAGTGGATATTAATACTCAAAGTTTACTTTGTAAAGTAAGAAAATATGTGTAAAGTTTACTTTGCAAAGTAAGAAAATGTGTATGAAATTAACTTTGTAAAGTAATGTTTTATGGTAAAAGTTTACTTTGTAAAGTAAAAAAATAAGGCTTAAAGTTTACTTTGTAAAGTTAATTTTTATATATTTGCAAACAAAAAAAGAAAGATTATGCAGAAATTATACTTGACATATTCACGTCTTTTGTCATCTGTTGACAATTCTTACCACAGGTATCTATATGATAAAATCAATTGGGATAATAGGTTGATTGCTATTAAAGGTCCAAAGGGTGTTGGTAAGACCACTCTTGTGCTTCAGCACATTAAAGACACGTTTAAGGATGTGACAAAAGCCTTGTATGTGTCTATGGATAATATATGGTTTAAGAGTCATACAGTTTCTGAACTTGTCGAGTACCACTATTCTCATGGAGGTACACATATATTTATAGATGAGGTTCACAAATATAATGATTGGGCACAGGAAATAAAGAATGTGTATGATTCGTATCCTGATTTTCATATTGTGGTAACGGGTTCTTCTCTTCTTCAGCTTGAAGATGCTATGGAGCACGACCTGTCGCGTCGTTGTCGTATGTATGACCTTCAAGGCTTGTCTTTCCGTGAATTTGTAAGGCTGGAAACTGGAAAGGAATTTAATGTGTATAATATTGAACAAGTCGTAAAGTCGCATTTTGAGATAGCAACTGAAATTACCTCAAAGGTGAAGATTCTGCCTTTGTTTGAGAAATATGTGCGAAACGGTTACTACCCATTTTATCGTGAAGAGGGTGACGGCTATTGGGACAGGTTACAGTTTGTGGTACGTACAATCGTTGAGAATGATATCCCATCTGTAGATAAGATAGAGTATGAATCCCTTTACAAGGCAGAACGTTTCCTTTCTATATTGTCTGAGATGGTTCCATTTACTTTGAATATAGCTTCGCTCACAAGTACATTGGGCTTGTCGAGAAACAGCTTGCTGAAAATATTCGACCTGCTTGACAGAGCAAAGCTCATACGTCTTATGTACACATGTAAGGTAGGTATGAAACAGTTGGCTAAGCCAGAGAAGATTTTGTTTGACAATTCTAATCTTCTATTTGCACTTACCAGTAATGTTGATAGTGGAACTGTAAGGGAATGTTTCTTCTGCAATCAGGTTGGACAGTTATATAATACCGTTATCCCCAAAACGGGTGATTGTCTCGTAAATGACAAGTATCTGTTTGAGATAGGAGGAAAGAAGAAAAGTTTCAAGCAGGTAAAGGAGATTCCAGACAGTTATGTTGTGGCTGATGATATTGAGGTTGGTATGGGTAATAGAATCCCACTTTGGCTCTTTGGCTTCATGTATTAATCCATAATATTTGAACTATGGCTTGAACATTTGGTGTCATATTATGCTAAAAATCCCTCTTTGAGGGAGGAAATCGTTAAAAATCTCCCTCATTGAGGGAGATTTTTGTGTTTTATTGGCCTTCATTTAGGGGTATTCCATGTGTGTTTCCTTGCCTTTCTGTTTATTTTCTCTTTGTTTGCTAAGAGAAATGAACAGGAACATAAGGGAAACATAAAGCAAGCATAAAGGAATGAGGTGGAAAAATACAATAAATCTTGCGTTAGGGCTCACTTGAAAAGAGCCTACAAAAAATACAATAAAATTATAGTGTGCAAATGACAATAAATCAAGATTTTATAATGAGTGTAGAACCGACATTCTCCTTTTGCACACTTTTTGTGATTAATGATATTTCAAAAAGAAACGCGCTCAAAAAAAGATATAGAAATATCGAACAGACAGCAGTAAAATGAAAGGTATTGCATCGAAAGTGAAAATGTAATTTGCGAATAATCCATATCTTTGCAATGTCAAAAAACAAAAACAGTTTATAAAACTATTTAGTTTAAGACGCAAGGTAATGGGAAACTGAACATATAAGTTTTACGTTATCAATGAACAGGTAAGAAATAATATACGGGATTTTTAGAAACATTTTTTGTACGGGATTTTTAAGAACAGTTAAATGAACAAAAGTAACAAGTGATTGTGAAAGTCTTGGTAAAAGTAATAAGATTGGGGATATAGCATATATTTAGGTTAGTTAGTTATTACGGGTTATTAAAAAATGAATAAAAAGGGTTAGTTAGTTTATATTTCTCTCAATAGGTAAATACAATATATTAAGTATTAGGTTAGATGTTAGTTCGTTACGCACTGCTCGGATGAGTAGTGCGTATTTTGTGTAAGTATGTTGAGCGATTATCGAAGGGCTATCGAAGGTTTATCGAAGGATTGAAGCGTACATTTTATTTATTCACCCTCGTTTTTCTGTACGAATCCCTTAGGTTTTGTAGAGGATAGTAAGAGAAACATAAGAGGATGGTAAGGAAATGTTTTGAGAAACAGTATTATGAATATGAGGCTCGAAGAATGTCTGTAGAGCCGTATTGTGTAGAGTTCGGAAAAAATGAGGATGATAATTGCTTTTTTTGGACTTATGTTGTAGATAGATAATTGTTTTTTAACTACCTTTGTACAAAATTTATTTGAAAATGGAACAAACTCTTTTTATTTACAACACTTTAACACGTAGAAAAGAAGTATTCAAGCCACTCCATGCACCTCATGTAGGTATGTATGTGTGTGGTCCTACAGTATATGGCGACGCTCATCTCGGTCATGCGCGTCCAGCAATCACATTCGATATTCTCTTCCGTTACCTCAAGCACCTTGGCTATAAGGTTCGCTATGTCCGTAACATTACGGATGTGGGTCACCTTGAGCATGATGCAGATGAGGGGGAGGACAAGATTGCAAAGAAGGCACGTCTTGAACAGCTTGAACCTATGGAGGTGGCTCAGTACTATACTAACCGCTTCCATGAGGCTATGGATGCTCTCGGCTGTCTTCCTCCAAGCATCGAGCCACACGCAACTGGTCACATTATAGAGCAGCAGCAACTCGTTCAGCAGATTCTTGACAACGGATATGCTTACGAGTCAAACGGCTCAATCTATTTTGACGTAGAGAAGTACAACAAAGACCATAAGTACGGCATCCTTTCTGGTCGTAGCCTTGAGAACATCAAGGATGCAAGCCGTGAGCTTGCCGGAGTAGGCGAAAAGAAGAATCAGGCAGACTTCGCTCTCTGGAAGGCTGCACAGCCAGAGCACATCATGCGCTGGCCTTCACCATGGAGCGACGGTTTCCCAGGATGGCATTGTGAGTGTACAGCCATGGGACGCAAGTACCTCGGTTCACACTTCGACATCCACGGAGGAGGACTCGACCTCGTGTTCCCACACCATGAGTGTGAGATTGCACAGTCAGTTGCAAGTCAGGGCGACCAGATGGTTAAGTACTGGATGCACAACAATATGATTACCATCGACGGAAAGAAGATGGGTAAGTCATACAACAATTTCATCACTCTTCCACAGTTCTTCGCAGGAGAACATGAGCGTCTTGAGCGTGGATATGCTCCAATGGTTATCCGCTTCTTCATTCTTCAGGCACACTACCGTTCAACTGTTGACTTCTCAAATGAGGCACTTCAGGCAGCAGAGAAGGGACTTGAGCGTCTCCTTGACGCTTGGAAGACCCTCAACAATATTTCTGCATCTGAGAAGGCAACTGTCACAATGGACTTTGTTGATGGCTTGAAGGACAAGTGCTATGAGGCTATGAATGATGACCTCAACACTCCTATCGTGATTTCTAACCTCTTTGAGGCAACAAAGACTATCAATAGTATTGCCGACAAGAAGGAAACAATATCAGCTGATGCACTTGAGGCTCTCAAGTCACTCTTCAGCACATTCGTGTTCGACATTCTCGGCATCAAGGCAGGTGCTGCTGCAGCAGCAGGAAATGCAGGTATGAGCGATGCTCGCGAAGAAGCATTCGGCAAGGTTGTTGACATGCTCCTCGAACAGCGTAGCAAGGCAAAGGCTAACAAGGACTGGGCAACAAGCGACCTTATCCGCGACAACCTCGCAGCCCTCGGCTTTGAGGTTAAGGATACTAAGGACGGTTATTCTTGGAAACTGAATAAGTAAGAAAGCCCATTCCATCCCATTTTGGAGGGAGAATATAGAATGATTTATTATCATGTTCTTTTTAACTTAAAATGTTAAAAGGAACGATGAGGAATCATTGAGGAGGCATTGAGGATGAATGTCGAAGAATAGATTACGTACATCGGCAACTTATACTTATCAAAATATCAACTAAAGAAATCGGATAACAATGGAATTATTAAAGAAGATAATGATGATGGCATCCCTTGTATTTTGCATCATTTGTTTTGGTGCAAGTGCGTGGATGGCTTATTCACTTCCATCTGGAAATTCTGATGTGTCCATATTTGTTCTGTTTGCACTTATTTTCCTTGCGGCAGCGGTATGGTTTGGAATGAATGTGTTTAACTTAATCAAATCACAGAAATGAGAAAGTTCATATTGTCATTAGCTCTCATCGTAGCATGTGTGCTCTCGGCTTCTGCCAAGAGTTTTGTGCTTACGCTTAAGGATGGGACAAAGGTGTATTTCGCAGTTACGATAGATAAGTCTGCTGTGATGGACATATCTAAGGGAAACATCACCATAGAGGATAAAAATACCTACACATTTGAGCAGGTAAAGTCATTCGTACTCTCTAATGAGAATGACCCAAATGCAATCAACGATGTGGAGATGGATGGCGGTGCATCATATAAAGCCAATACACTTGTTGTACCAGGAAATATGAATACCGTAAAAGTGTATGATGCTTCGGGTGCACAGGTGGAGGCAAACATCTCTGAGAGTAATGGCAGAGTGATTGTAAATCTAAACAACATGAACAAAGGTGTGTATGTTGTCAGTACAGGTTCTACCTCGTTCAAGGTAATAAAGAAGTGATGACTATGAAGAAATATATGAATTCCTTTGTTGCAGCACTTCTATTTGCTGCAGCTCCGTCAAGTCTTAAGGCAGAAGTTGGTGATACGTTGTGGTTTGACTTTACTGACCGCCACGTTGTTTCACGTGTCATTCCATTGGAGGGTTCAACCAAGCTTGAATTCCGTATTGGTTCATTGCGCGTACATAAGCCGGAAGGAGGTTATAAGACTTATACGTACGATAAGGAAACGGATGGCGCATATACGTTCAATAAACCACAGCGTCTTATTGTCAGACCTAATACGTATTCAAATAATGACTATACCAAGGAGACATCACAGTTTTGTTTCCAGCGTTCTGTTGAGTCAGAACACTTTATCATATTCTGGGAAAATGGTTTGACCAAGACAATTACTGGCAATATATCTTATGATGGTTATACTTGTAATGTAAATACACTTATCAAGGAAGCCGAGAAAATATGGAAGGTAAATGTGAATGAACTTGGATTCGTTGAGCCAGGTAAGTCAACTACTGACCAGGTAAAGATACAGATGTATATTGTAAAGAAAGGATGGGGAGGAAACAACAACGACTGGCGTGCAGACGGTAGTGGTGTTGACGGAATCCTTTACAATATGAGTTCTACTGGTAAAAAGCAGAGTAAGTCAGCTAAGGTTGGAGTGTTCCATTGTACTCCACGTGCAGCAACGGCACGTAGTGGACATACTGTTGCTCATGAGATTGGACACACGTTCCAGTATCTCGTTGGTGCTGATCTTGGTTCTTCTCATGGTTTCGGCTATGGAATAGGACAGGGTAGTGACAACCAGTGGTGGGAAGATTGTGCCAACTGGCAAGGTTATAAGGTTTATCCTTCACTCCAGTATTCGGATGGCGAGTATTATGAGGGATACCTTGAGCGTCACCACCTCAATATACATCATGAGGATATACGATACTATAACTGCTTCTATCAGGACTATTGGTGTCAGCTTCATGGCAAGAATACTATAGCACGTATATGGCGTGAGACAAACAAACCAGAAGATCCAACACAGACATATATGCGTCTCTTTGGACTCAATGAGGTTACATTCGGTGACGAGATGTACGAGACATTTGCTCACCTTGTGACTGTGGATATTGATGCCATGCGCAACTATGGCAAGGCAAAGATAGGACTTGAGCCACAGCGTCTTATTGAACCATCTGCTGCAATACTTGCAAAATATCTTGATAATGACAAGAATTGGTGGGTAGTTGACCCAAAATACTGTCCAGAGAACTATGGTTACAACGCCAATCCTCTCAAAGTACCTGCTGCAGGAACTGTGGTAAAGGCAACATTCAAGGGTATTGCTGGATGTGACGGCTATGGCAAGAAATACGTTGACCGAGCAGGATGGCGCTATGGATTCGTGGCATATTCGTCAGACGGCAAGCGTGTTTATTCGGACGTATGTTCAGACAAGGAAGGTGAGGTAAGCATTACAGTTCCTGAAAAGTGTAAGAATCTCTGGTTCGTAGTTATGGGTGCTCCAACGAAGTATTGGTCACACTCATGGACAAGTGGCGTTGAATCAACTTCATTTGCTGGAAATGGCGAACAATGGCCATATGCAGTAAAGTTTGAGAATACAGACCCTTATGGAGCTGTAAGAACATACGATGAATATCCAGAGGATTATGTACGTAAGGACACTACAGTTGTTATCAATGCAAGTCTTGCATACAGCAGTAGTGCTTATTCAAGTGTACGTGTTCAGTATGATATGGATGCTATATCTCAGGCGCTTGGTGTTTCTACCAAGCAGATGAAGGAAGCAACTGTTGGTAAGGTAACTGGTAAGAAGAATTACCTCCGTTTTGCAGGTATAAATGCTGACAAAAAGACGGAGACAAATAGGAATACAACATCAACGTCAAGTAGTGTGGTGTTTGGACATTGGTTCAATGGTGCTGGTAACGTGTGTGAATATGGTGGTTCTTCTTATGTCTATGCGGAGATGCGTCCAGATAGCTACGGATGTAATGTGGGGCAGTATCCTGGCAGGCTTACAAAGAATAAGACTTATATAATCCGTCAAGCACTTATCTATACAGATGCCAACGGTAAAGAATACAAGGCGATAATGGAGGTACATCTCGCTGTGATATAATTTATAAAACATTTCCACTTGGTCCTTTCTACCCCCAAATATGGTGGTGTGGTAAGTGGGTAATGAGTTTAAGATAAAGAAAAATGAAGAAATAGTAAAAAATATTCATTTTACTTTAAACCATTGAAATTTTCCATTGTCTAAACATCCGAACAATCTCACAAATGGGAACGGACAACGCACAATAAAGCCGTTTCTTTAGAGAGTGTTCATAAGGATTTAGAAGGGACAATGCAAAAAATATGAATAGGTAAAGATTAAATGCGATGATTAACTATTAAGTTAACGAAAATAGACGCCGTTGTGAAACGACGTCTATTTTTTTTATTTTAATCATATAGTAAGTATAATTCCCGTTCTTTAGTTATTATGTTCATTTACTTAGCTCTTCTTTAAAAAATGTTTGGTAAAACGACAATAAAAATGTAACTTTGCAGTTGATTATTATATGAGAAAAAGGATTATCATCATCGTAGCCCTTTTTGCTTCTGTTGTAGAGATGGCAAAGGCGCAGATGGATGTGCAGTTCGCTGACTACACATCCCTTAAATCATATTATAATCCTGCGGTTTCGGGTACGGAAGGTAAGCTGAATGTTGCGGGCGCATACTCCATGCAGATGGCTGGATATGATGGCGCACCAGCAACCATGTTTCTGAGCGCCGATATGCCAATATACTTCCTGAGTCCTCGTCATGGCGGAGGAATAAGTTTCTTGAATGATATGGTTGGTATGTTCAATACATCTAAGATAAGTCTTCAATATGCTTTTAATATGAAACTCGGACTTAAAAGTCGTATTGCTATCGGAGCAAATATAGGAATGATAAGTGAGAAGATGGATGGCTCTAAGCTTGAACTTGAAGACACAACCGACCCTGCTTTCCCTACATCATCGGTAAGTGGCAATTCGCTCGACTTCAACTTTGGTGTTTATTACACCATGCCACGTTTTTGGGCAGGTCTTTCCGTGATGCACGCTTCCCAACCAACAATTACCGCAAGTGAAAAATACGAATTGGAATTCGCAAGGTCATATTTTTTTATGGCTGGAGGCAATATTTCTCTAAAAAAATCGTTTCTTAAATTAGAGCCTTCTTGTATGGTGATGTCAAACTTTCAGACATGGAGAGAGGACGTCCAATGCAAGGTGATATACGAATACGATGGTCGTAAACTCTACGGAGGCTTAGGTTATAGTCCGGGAGTGTCAACGACATTCATGGTAGGAGGCGATTTTCATGGAGCAACAGTTGGCTATTCGTACCAGATGTTCACCTCAGGAATAGGTATGGTGAATGGTTCTCACGAACTGGTAGTAGGCTATCTTACCGAACTTGACCTCTTCAAGAAGGGCAGAAACAAGCATAAGTCCGTAAGATGGCTGTAACTTGCATTATGAATAATGCAAGAGTTAAAAGTTAAAAAATAAAAGTTAAAAGTTGGATATTACTTGTATTCCATGTTGGCTACAAGAACTCCCAACTATTCAAGTTTGAAAAAAAGATATAGATATAATGATGAATAAGAGTTTAGCAATAACAGCATTGTTCACAGTATGTGTGACGACCTTGTCTCTTTCGTTACATTCATGTTTCTCCACTCAGGGAGGAATGAATGCCACTGGAGGTGAGGTTACAGGCGTAGGCGGTCTTGCTATTACCGAACCTGCTCCTTATGGAATGGTGCTTGTTAAGCGTGGTTCGCTCAAGATGGGTTCAGAGACAACTGACACATTGTGGGGCAAGGAAATGCCATCAAGGGAGATTTCCGTTGATGCCTTCTGGATGGATGAAAAGGAGGTGACAAATGCCATGTACCGTCAGTTTGTCTATTGGGTTCGTGACTCCATCATCCGTACTCGTCTTGCTGACCCTAATTATGGAGGCGACGAGACATTCATGATTGATACTGACAAGAACGGTGATCCAATCAAGCCACATATCAACTGGAACAAGGCAATTCCACGTAATCCTGATGAGGAGCAGCAGAGAGCCATTGAGAGCGTTTATACTACTCATCCTTTCACTGGAGAGAAGATGCTTGATGCAAAGCAGTTGAACTATCGTTATGAGGTCTATGATTATGTCATGGCAGCCAAGCGTAAGTATCGCCTTGACCCTGCAGAGCGCAACCTCAATACAGATGTCAATGTTGACCCAGACGAGGTGGTGATGATAAGCAAGGATACTGCATACGTTGATGAGGCTGGTATCATTCATCGTGAGACAATCACACGTCCACTTTCAAGTCATTGGGACTTTGTGAATACATATATCGTAAACGTATATCCTGATACCACTTGTTGGATTAACGATTTCCAAAATGCAGAGAACGAAATATACATGCGTCTCTACTTTACACATGCCAATTTCAACGACTATCCTGTGGTAGGAGTTAATTGGGAACAGGCAAATGCGTTCTGCAATTGGCGTACAGACTTCCTTATCAAGGGTCTTGGTGCTGCGGCAAAGTTCATCCAACGCTACCGCCTGCCGACTGAGGCGGAGTGGGAGTATGCTGCACGAGGCAAGAACGGCAACGAACTTCCTTGGGAACAAGATGGAGTGGCAAGTGACAGAGGTTGCTTCTATGCCAACTTCAAGCCTGACAGAGGTAACTACACGAAGGATGGTAATCTCATAACGTCTAAGACGGGTATCTATAGTGCTAACAGCAACGGACTCTATGATATGGCTGGTAACGTGGCAGAGTGGACAAGTAACGTATATACCGAGGCTGGTGTACTCTCCATGAGTGATATGAACCCTACACTCAACTACAATGCAGCAAAGGAAGATCCTTATGTGTTGAAGAAAAAGAGTGTTCGTGGCGGTTCTTGGAAAGACCCTGAGAGTTTTATCAAGTCTGCATGGCGTACAAACGAGTACCAGAACGTAGGACGTTCATACATTGGTTTCCGTTGTGTGAGAAGTCAGGTAGGAACAGCTACAAGGGCGAGAAGATAATAAAGAATGAAGAATTAAGAATAAAGAATGAAGAATAGGGAATGGCATTTGCAAATATTCAGTCTTTAGTCGAAATTCTTCTAAACATAGTAAACCATGAATGAATTGTGAATGGCATGACGATATTTTTTTAGATTCTTCATTCCTCATTCTTCATTCTTCATTTAATAAAGCGATGGCAAAGAAATATAAGTTATCAGGTATCCAGAAATGGATGGATAGTCAGAAAGGTCAGACATTCCTGAACTTCGCATATAGTTGGGGCGCATCAGTCGTAATCCTTGGTGCATTGTTCAAGCTTACACATATCTCTGGAGCAGATATTATGCTGTTCTTGGGAATGGGTACTGAGGTTGTCGTGTTCTTCCTTGCAGGTTTTGAGCATCAGACAGCCATTGGTGAGGATGTGGATAATGCTGCAGAGGATGCACGTAATGCCATCTTTACAGACGAGACAGCAGAGGCACTTGCAAAAGCTGCTGCCAACATGGGCAATATACCTGCTAGTGGTACGGTATATGTAGGTGGTGGTGCTCCTGCTTCTGTAGAGGGTGTTCCTTCTACTGGTGGTGGCACAGTTGTAGTTGGCGGTGGTGCAGGAATCTCTGAGGAGACAGCCGCAGCTCTTGCTAATGCTGCTGCAAGTCTTGGTAATGCAGGTGCCACTGGCGCAGGTTCTGCTCCAAGCACACCACAGACACCAACACCTGTAACAATCGTAAATGCAGCTGAACTTGCAGAGAACATATCTACTGCTTCTGCTCCTGTAATTCAGGCAGCACAGTTCCAAGGTATGACTCCAGATATGCAGAAGGCAACAACAGCATACGTTCAGCAACTCACAGACCTCACAGAGACACTCAAGAAGGTTGCTGAACAGAGTGCACGTCTTACTCGCGATTCGGAGGAAATGGAGAATATGAACCGTACACTTACGGGTATCAATCGTTTCTACGAGCTTCAGCTCAAGAGCGTAGGTTCACAGTCTGCAACTATCGACGATGTAAACGAGCAGACTAAACGTCTTGCATCACAGCTTCAGGAACTCAATGAGGTCTATGCTAAGATGGTAGAGGCTCTCAAGATGAAGATTTCTTAAAGCAGATTATTAAACAATAAACAATATACCTCAGAATCCAAAGGACTCTTCCTGCGGAAGATGACAGGCTCGATATGGCAAAGAAAAAGATAACACCACGTCAGAAGATGATCAATCTGATGTATGTCGTCCTTATGGCAATGCTTGCCATGAACGTCAGCTCAGATGTGCTCAAGGGCTTCACGCTTGTGGATGAAAGTCTCAATCGTTCAAAGGATAATTCCAACCTTCAGAATGAGGCAATCTACAAGGCATTGGATGATGCCATGAAGCTGAATCCAGAGAAGACTCGTGAGTGGTACAACAAGGCGCAGAAAGTGCGTGCCCTCTCTGACTCACTATATAATTTATCTGAAAACTTGAAGATTCGTATCGTCAAGGAGGCTGATGGAGATGATGGCGACATACACGACATCGAGAGTCGTGATAATCTTGAGGCTGCAACTCATGTTATGCTTGCTCCTGGTAGTGGACAGGGTAGTAAACTTAAGGCATCAATTGATACTTTCCGTGAGAGCATACTCAAGATGATTAGCGACACGGTTCAGCGTCGTATCATCAGCGACAATCTTACGACCGAAGTACCACATTCTGCTATAAACCTTGGCAAGAATTGGCAGGAATATATGTTTGAGAATACACCTGTTGTAGCTGCAGTAACTCTTCTTACCAAGCTTCAGACAGATGTCAAGCATGCTGAAAGTCAAGTACTCCACCAGCTTATCTCCAATATCGATGTTAAGGATGTGCGTGTCAATCAGATTAGCGCATTTGTTATTCCTGAGTCAAAGACAGTGGTGCGTGGCGGCAAGTTCTCTGCTCAGATAGTCATGGCTGCCGTAGATACAACCCAGCGTCCAGACATATATGTTGGTAACACACTTCTGAAGGTTTCTAATGGACACTATGAAACAGTATGTGGTTCTGTTGGTGACTTCACTTTGAAGGGTTTCATCACTATGAAGAATGGTAATGGAGAGTTGATTAAGCGTGAGTTTGAACAGCCATATACTGTTGTTGAACCATCAGCTACGGTTTCTGCCACACTCATGAACATGCTCTATGCAGGTTATCAAAATCCAATTAGCGTCAGCGTACCAGGCGTTCCTGCCAACAAGATAAGCGTTTCCATGACAAACGGAACACTTACCAAAAAGGGTAATGGTCAGTACGTGGCTGTTCCTTCAACAGTTGGAACTGATGCTGTGTTTACGGTAATGGCTGAAAACGAAGGACGTCAACAGCAAATGGGTAAGTTTGAGTTCCATGTGCGCAAGTTGCCAGACCCAACTGGTTATATTGAGGTGGTTGACGCTTCTGGTAACAAGGATAGATTCAAAGGTGGTCGTATCGCAAAGCAGTCACTCCTTTCTGCTCAGGGCATTGGTGCAGCCATTGATGACGGACTTCTCAACATTGCATTCCGTGTAGTAGGATTTGAAACTGTGTTTGTTGACAGGATGGGTAATGCTATGCCAGAGGTAAGCAACTCTGAAAACTTTACCCAGAACCAGATTGCACGAATACGTTCTCTCAGTAAAGGCAAGATATTCAATATCTCTCGTATCAAGGTTATTGGTCCTGATGGAATACAGCGTACATTGCCTTCGTCTGTAGAAGTTATTATAAAATGATAATTAGATTCGTTTATGAAAAAGATAATATTTGTACTGACACTTGTTGTTGAAGCATCGTTGTGCTCCCTTTGTGCACAGCCAGCACGGAGTCGTGTTCAGAACAATAGAAATGGCAATCCTGCTACGAGCAGAAGGACTACGACGAACATGAACAATAATCGTCGTACCACTAATAATCGTAACACAAACACGTCTGCTGATGCTCCTGCATTCAGTCGTGCCGAACTGATGTTCCCGACTGCCGTGGACGTACCTGCTGAGGTGGATTGGCGTCGTGACCTCTATCGTGAGCTTGACCTCACGAAGGATGCTAATGCTGCTCTCTATTATCCTGTTCAGCAGCAAGGCAAGCAGTTGAACCTCTTCACGCTTCTTTTCAAGCTTTTCCGTGACGACAAGATTCCTGTGTATGAGTACTACTCTGAACGTGAGGATTTCTCTGCGGCTCGTCGTATGAAGTTCAAGGATTTCCTCTCTAAATTCGATATCAATAGTGAGACACAAGGCAGTACTATAAAGGTTGATGACAGCGATATTCCTTCTGCTCAGGTGTTGAGTTACTATGTGAAGGAAAGCAGTTACTATGACCAGAATACAGCTACTTACCATAGCCGTATCACTGCACTTTGTCCAGTGTTGCACGAAGACTACGGTTTTGGTTCAGATCTTCCTACATACGTTGACGAAGAAAATGAAGAAGGAGCTGAAGAAGAATTGCCTGCACCAACGGCTACAAAGAAACCAATGTTCTGGGTTAAGTATGATGATATCGTCACATATTTGAGCAGTCATACCATTATGACATCCAATGTCAATAATGCTGCAACCATGTCTATGGCAGATTTCTTTGCCACCAACAAGTACAAGGGAACAATCTACATGACAAACAACATGCAGGGCAAACTTCTGACGGAGAATGTAAAGCCATCTGAGGTAAAGAAAGAACAGGCTCGTATAGAAAAAGAGATGAAAGATTTTGAGGAGCATATATGGAAGACTCCTGTTGATTCTGCAGAGCTTGCACGTCGCGACAGTATTGCCAAGCTTCAGATTAAGAAGAAGACAGTCGTTACAAATACTCGTCGTGGACAGACATCTACTGGTAATGCTACCGTTCAGAATTCAACAAAGAAAGAAAAAGCTCCAAAGACATCTTCAGGTCCACGAGTATCAGCACGTCGTCAGAGACATTAAGCCACTTTGTGGGACTATATATAATAAAGGTAATCCACCTGTCCGTTGTAGTTGCGGATAGGTGGATTGCCTTTTTTATTCGTATGGTTATTTGTTTAATTCTTCTTCTGTTATTACGACATGCATACCTTTTTTGAAGTTTATTTCCTTTTTAAAGTATGCCATTAGTTCCTCAATAGGTTTTGGACTATAATTGTCATAACTATTTGTTTGTATGTCCCTGTAAATCGCAATAGTGTATTTGCCAGTTTCAAGTTTTCCGATGTTTCCTTCGGGACTATAGTGGCACATACAGTCAGCCATATTGTCGTTAATACCTTTTTCTACAATCATAATCCTTTTGGCATTTGAGTCATAATACACACTTAGCCATACTGCACTTCCGCATTCAAGTTGTAATGCTTTATGCTCATACTTCAATGAGTCATCATCAACATACGTCAGTTCGATTGATTCCACAGGCTCTACATACTCGTACTCTGTTGTCTCGTCGGTTCTCTTTCTTGACTCAGATGTAGTTGGAATGGTCTCACGAACATAGTTGTGGTCTTCGCATGTCACATCCTTTGTCATTCTTAGGTTCAAGACGTTTGGAACTGGATTCTCCTGTTCTGTAAGAGTATCTGTACTTGAACATGAAGAAAGTATTGCAACGGAAAATACACAAATCAAATAATAAATCTTGTTCATAATTGTTATTTTTGTTTTTATGTTTTTTACGTTGCAAAAGTACTCGTTTTGCCTCAAAGACACATAATGTTCCTACGACAAATAGTTCACTAAAAGTTCACAATCAAGTTCACTGAAGGTTCACTTGCATCGAATGATATGTTATAATCAGACATTTATGAGAGTTGACTGTGTCGTTCTTGCAACTTTCTTACAGCTTCGTCGTATTGCTCGTCAGTTATGCAACCTCTGTCTCTAAGTTTCTGAAGGTTCTCCATGTCATCATTCTTCGTCTGAGGGTCAAGAGTCATGAAGGTATTTTTGTTCCAGAATTGATAGCGCCATTGTAATACTATCTGACGGATGATGAAATATGCAACAATACCAATAATGACTAATGCGAAATAGCCAATTGATTCAAAAAGGTTTGTAAGTTTTTCCATTGTTACTATTATTATGGTATGATTTGTTTGCAAATGTAAAAACATTCTGAGGATTGAACAAACTTTTCGCAGCTTTTTGTTTATTCCACATGAAGAACAATGTTAATCTGCATGCTCACAGTTCATTTACTCATCTTCCTCTAACGTGAGTGAGTGGAACAGGCGTATTCGTTTCAACTTGGTACGACCACCTTGCCATCCGCTTAGCGAAATGGTTGTGACACAATCCTTGTCGGCATAATAAACCTTCTCGTTGGTTGATACGCCATTCTTCATTTTAATGTGTTCGCTTTTGAATCGCTCGCCATTATTGTAGTTCAGGCTGACAGACGAGCTTTCATCCATCGTCTCCATGTCCAATGTAAATGCAAGTAGTCCTTTAAATCTCATGGTGATAAGGTCCTGTCCCTCGGAGAAACAAACATGACTGTCAGCAAGGTTGTTGAAACGATAGAACACATTGTCAAGCGTGTCAAGCTCCTCAAGCGTAAAGTTGATGACCCTTGCCGTGTCAAGTTGAAGGAATGACAAGATGCGTGTACCGTTTTTCTTTGCTTTCGTAAACATTTTGCCTGTCTTTCTTGTAATAGAATTTGCATCTGCCAACTTAGCCTCAAGAGCCTTGCGAGCTTCGGCATTGCGTATTCGTTCTTTGACTAATAATGTGTCGCGAACTCTGTCTTTCTCTTCAATCTTGCGGTAGTGCTTGTTTCGCATCACAGGACGTATGAACTTTTTCCAGTTCTTTTCGGAATAACTCATGTCCACATACGCATTATTCATATACATGAATGCTACGTAAGGTCTGTGTTCCTTGTCTATCTCTGACGTCCAGTAGTCCATGCTCTCATTGGCATAACGACGCACGAAGATAGTGTTGCCGTTAGGGCCAGTAACGATGAATCCTTTCACGCCATCCTGTGTGGTACTACGCCAGTCACATTCATTTATCAGTTCCTGCATCTGACTGATGGAAGGTGAATGCCATCTTTTTCCCCACATGTGTTTGGCGGTATCAATCACCTTCTTCTTTCCCTTAGTCTCCACAGGTAGAGAGATACCGCTATCAGTCACGCACTCGCCTCCCAGGTTATGGTCAGCCCACAATACGGAAAGACCCAAATCAACAGGCTTTCCCACTTTACCAATCAATTTCGTCTTTGTTCTGCAACCAGTCATCATCGTAATCATGCCAGCACAAAGAATGATAATAATCTTGTTTGTTTTCATTGTATTCTTGATGTTTTGTACAAATGTACGATGATTAAGCATCATTCCATGTGTCCCCTCATGCCGATATTTCCACGTGTCCAACAATTGTACATCTGCATGTCCATTTTTTAGACACATCTTTTTTCCTATGTATGGTTACGCAACTTTTATTCCAATGTTTCTTAAATTTTGAGGCAAAGTTGCACAACCCTCATTTCTGGCATACAAAAACAGTAATGCGCAGTATCGGCCTCAATACTGCGCAGTATTGATGTGTTTATTCTGCAGTATGTATTTTCCAGAGTATTTATTTTTTTCCATTTTACTCTTATGATGTTCAGAGAATATGCAGGAATGTCGAGTAATATATTATCACCTTCTGGTGAGAGTATGTACAATTCCTATGGTTTTAGTCGGTACATAATGTGTATTAGGCTAAACGAAAAATGGAGGGCAGCATCCGTCCGCTGTAGCGGGGAGTGCTGCCCTCCTTATGTCTGGATTCCTTAGGATTCTTGGGCAAGCCAAGAGTTACCCTTCGGGAAAGCCGAGTGGCAAACGATTAAACATAGTGTTAATCAATCCTCGCGACCTCCCTGTCCTTCACCTTGATTATACAAATCGCTACCAGAACCTACCAATAGGTGACATTGATGACGTAATTTGACAAGCTTAGTTGTCGGATTTTTGTACTCTTTTTTGTTCATGATAAATGAAATTTAGAAATAAAAAATGTTAATTAGTTTTAGTCGTTGCATAATGCAAATTATGTTAAAACGATGAGTCGTTTTTTTGATGTGACAAAGATAGATATAATATGATTTATTTGCAATAAAAAAGCGTTTATCTTTTTCAAATTTTTAAGGGATGCTGCTTTTTTGTCTGCCCATCCAAGGCAGTGAGTCTTATGTGACTCCGATGTAAGTCCGCTGTTCCTCTGCTATTTTGCAGACAAGTAGCAGATTTTCAGCGAACCTATAAGAGACTGATAAGAGAAACAGGCAAAGATAATGAGGAATTGTAGAGTGTCCTCTGTATTTCAGGAGAAAACAGTTTCTAAAACACAGAGGACACGGAGGTAACAGAGTATTTCTATATTTGAGAAAAAAACATTTTAGTCGGTACACAGAGTGCATTATGTTAAACACTTGCATGCCTACGTATACTCTCGACTTGTCTTCTATATGCGTCTATTATGAGACCTACACGCACCTCGTATATTTATGTGCGTTCCATACATGTTCCTCCTTAGCTATCCATTATGTTTCTCTACAAATTTGTAAAGAAATATCTGATGTACATAAGAGGATACGAAACTTTTGATAACTCTGAGGCAAGCCAAATAGCTGCCTGGTAAGCACACATTATTAGCGGGAAATAATACATTCTATTAAATGTAAAACTTCAATCATAAAAAACCAAAAATTATCTTTACCCACTGAAATAGCAATAATCAGCAGAATATAAAATTTTATATTTTTTTTTGCCATAATAAAATGGTTTTAATTATTAATTAAAACTATCTTATCTGGCTCATGGGCTCTGTAAAATAGATGAACGATTTTCGTTCACGATGCAAATATAAATACTTTCTTCTTTTTTACCAAATTTTACAAAGAACTTTTCAACATAACTACATATACGCAAAAAAAGCCATAGCTTTTAGTATTAGCCAGTACACAGAGTGCTTTATGTTAAACAAAAATAGCCTTGAATTACAAATTTTGTAAATTAGCTTTCGTGGTTGTAAAAAATCTACACATAAAATTAAGTAGAACAGAGAGTGTCTTATTTTAAATAAGGTTGACTCCTAAAGTTCAAATTTATGTTGGAATCAACAAAAGAACGTAATTATTCAAAGGAGTTATCTCGCTTTAATGAAATGAGAGAGATTTTTGAGCTGCGCTACGTACATGGCCTCTCA
>JAFYAT010000006.1 GCA_017540585.1 Bacteroidaceae bacterium
AACAGTCAAGAACTTTTCTCACTGACCAGCGGGAAGTAAACAGAACAAAAACAAGAAAAAACATGTTTTTTTTGATTTTATTTGGTTTTTACCATGTTTTTTTAACTGGCCGCACTGCGGCAAAAAACAACATACAGTTTCCAACCGTACAGTTCGAATTATTTTACAATAACCTTCTTTCCATCAATAATGTAGATACCACACTTTGGAGTACCATGAACTTGGCGACCTTGAAGGTCTATGCATTGTCTGGTAGCAGTTTGAGAAGTAGCAACATTATCAATACCTGTATATTGACCTTTGTTGAATGTCAGAGTAAAATTATCCCAAACGAGCCAGTTTGTGCCAGATGACGTGTCCTTGATGCCAATCGTGAGAGTTCCTCCCACAACGTTTACTGTGACTGAAATACGACCATACGCAGCATTAGCAGCCATCTTATCTCGCTGGGCATTGAAGTCACTGCCCGCACAACTCTGTTTCACCGTGGCTTTCGATGTCTTACCACCACTTGTAGCATAGATGTAGCCTGTATTGCTTCCTTCACCATTCACCAATTGACAGCTGACGGTATATTCGCCATCTGGCAGTCCGCTGATGGTTTGAGAAGACTCAAAACCTATGCTGTGCCACACCTCAACAGCACCATTAAAGCGTTGATTACCCCAAGTACCAGTCATGGTCCAACCTGTATCATCTATTGTGGCAAAGTCAGGATTGATGATGAGACTCGTGGCATCGATGGGATAACTGCCATCGCCCATAAGACGTAGAATAAAGTGATATTCCGTGCCATTGTATGTTGCAGTCACCTCAGTTTGTTCTGTCAGATTATCGATAATGAATGTTTCTCCTGTTGTACCACCTTCCCATGATATGTCAGAAGCACTGGCATACGAAGGAATGTTCAAGCGCAATTCAGCACGGCTGTTTGGAAGAAATTCTGCTTCATCAGTTAGCACACCATTGATGAACTGCTGAGCATCTACCACATGAATATTGAAACGGCTCTCGCTGACAGCACCGCTTTGGTTGGCATACTGACAGAGATAAGTACGCGATGACGTTATGGCTGGAATAGATACCATGCTTGCCTTCACGCCATTGTCCCACAGGTAGTCGTCAGTCCATCCTGTGGCAGAGCCAGCATTGAGTATTACGTTAGTGCCCGCAAGGACAGTCTTTTCTGTCACATGATCTATCACACCATCAACAGTAATCTCCTCAGTCATCACGTCAGGGTTGGCATCACCACTGACGGCAATGGCAAACGACTGATGACTCACGGCTCCATTCTGTGCAGTATAGGCAACTCGATAGATGTAACTATGGTCGGCCTTTACCGTTATCTGACGTGTAGTCTCTCCTGTACTCCATATCCAGTTACCACTGTCTTCGACACCTTCTGGCAGCTGTGGTATAAGCGTGATGTCGCTACCATCAGCAGGTATGGCTTTTGACGGACACACCTCATAGTTATATTTCAGTCCGCCAAGATTAGTCTGATTCTTATAGGTCACGCCACGATATAGTATGTCACCGCTCAGAGGCGTGATGCCTTCTGAAGCGTCAATGGCAGGACGCCAACCTGTGAGTGTGGAGAAACCGAGATGATCGAAGCCACCGCTGTTCTGACCGTAGTTACCGCCACCGCCATCAGGACATATCTTTGCACTGGCTTGCTCAGCATACTGTAACTTTATACCACGCATGCCTTCGTAGTAACCAATGGCACGATCCCAGTATGGTCTGGCTTCCGTCTTGCCTCCCTCATTTGGACCTTCCTGCACCCACGGTGCACTCCATGACGTGCCACAATCTGCATATTTGTAGGTTATCCAAGGCAAGTCCTTGCCATCCACACCACCGAAATTGAATGCTGCCACATGTTCAATACCAGCGGCAATACGGTCGTCCATATAGGCAAAAAGATCATCACCCTGATTCAGTCCTACCTGACAGATGTCTATCGCCAAGCCAAGTGCCATCTGTGCATGACCTTGGTCACGTCCGCTCTCCTGCATCTGTCCGAGATAGCCAAGAGGGCCACGCTCGTCTGGCAACACTACTGGTACAAGATTGCCAATGAATTCCGTGCAGCCGTCATTCTGTATGCTGGTATTCTGTGAACGGTCGGTATATGTTCCCACGTGGTCGTACTTATAAAAGCTGACACCTTGGTTGTACATGTGTACATCGTCACACAATATGCCTATGGACATAACACATAGTGCGTTACATAGTCCCCAGTTACTCCAATAGTGACCAGGACGCTGTCCCTTGCCACTGTTGGCACTGTTGAGCCACGTGTTATGACGGCGACGCAGGAAGTCAATAGCTGGACTGTACCATGTCTTAATCATATATTGGCGGAAAGCCTCGAAGTCCTCTCGCTTCCATCCGTCGTAGTCACGCATCAGCTCGGCGGCATTGGCAAGCTGATAGCCATAAAGACCTGCAGCAAGCGAGACATTGCTGTCTCCACTGACCAATTTGTTTTCCTTTGCCCAAGCCATGAGTATGCGCACGGCAGCATCAGCATTGGCACGTGTACCGCCAATTTTCCAACGAAGTGCATTTTGATATGCCATGGCAGCTCCTCGTGCCACATTTATGTAGTTCTGACCTGATGAGCCGCCGCGTACGATGGTCTCCACAGGATAAGTCTGAACACCGCTTTGTGCATATTCGTTGTTACAAAGAATATTCCATGCCTTCTTGATGCGTACGTCACCATCTGCAAGCAACTGCTTGGCACGGTCTATGTCTGCCTGCGACACGATACCTCCCGGGTGTACGAATCCGTGGTCTTCAGTCTGAGTGAAGATGTTTTTCGGAACATAGTTCTTTGTGCTCTTCGCTTTTGTGAGCAGCGATTTCAGCGTACTTACATACTCGTTGATAAGCGTCTGTGATGCACGACCCGATGCTATCTCATATTCTGCCACGACCATCTCGTCATGCAACTCAGCAATAGCATTAGGAGCATAGCCCGAAGTTGCCTCTTCAATGAATGACCTTACCTCATTAACAGTGGTTTGCAGAGTAGAGAAGTTACCGGGAACGCCATAATTATAATCCTTATCCAACAGCTTAGTTTCAGCAGTCAGAGTAGTAATAGTAGCATCACTTACTGCCACGTCATACAGTCTGAAGTCGCTCACAAGCGTCTGCTTCAGGTAGTTGTCACCAGAGAATGGGGCACGACCTATCCAGTTATAGGCAGGAGCACCTGAGAATGTATTTTTCAGCACAGGCATATTCGTGGCTTGCGCAACACATTTACCGTCAATGAATAGCTCACCCTTCTGTCCGCTTTGACGATAAAGTAAGTGAATCCATCGTCCCTTAGCTGATTCGCTACTCAGTTCAATGCCTACCTCGTTGCCCCAGCCACCAGTTGATGTGGCAATACGCTGGGCATTCAGGCGATAAGCAGAATATGGTGAACTTGTCTGTGTGTTTGCAGCAGACTGCGAGAAACACCACAGAAAATAGCCCGCTCCTGAAAGTGACGCCTTACCATCTATGCGGTAATATACTGAGACGGTGAAGTCAGATAAGTTTCTCACCACATCGCCAGCGCTCTTCGTCATGTCGAGGTAGCCCGTGCCGTTACCAAGATTGAGAACCTTGCGACTGCCCATCTCTACGACAGAGGCTTGATTCATCACCTTGGCAATAATGCCAGACACTGGGTCGGTCACGTTCTTGCCATCCACATTCTCAAAGTCGAAGCGCATCACCAGATGTTCTTCTGCTAAAGCTTGTCCCGCCATCAACAGGAGAAGCCCAATGATTGCCATTATTCTCTTCATAATATTATTTATTCTTGTTTCGTTTTTTCTACGGCAAAAATAGACTTTTTACTGCATAACCATGTGTATCTATCGTTCCAATATAGCTGTCGCAGGCGTACAAACACCAGAATTGTACATTTCAAACATATTTTTTGAACGTTCCAAACAGTTATCTCGATAAAAATCTGTAACTTTGTGTCATATAAATTACTCAACTTTCGCAAGCTCCTATTGAGAGGTTGTCAGGTCTGTACATGGAAGTGAATAGTGAAAAGTGAACCTTTAGCTCGACGAAGTCAAAAGTGAAAAGTGAAAAATCAATTTTACTCCGTTCGCTAATAACTTCTAAACACAGAGAGTACGGAGGAGGCTCTCTCTGTGTCCTCTGTGTCCTCTGTGTTGAACATCTCCACCGCGAGACAGGTATCAAACCTGATAACCTAAACAAGTTGAGCAGTTGCGAAACATGAATAAATGATGTTATGTGGATGAGAATAAAGATACTGTTAATCATAAGCATGGTGTTTGTATGCGCGACGATAGATGCACAGACACGGGAGTGGGGAGTTCTGAACGGACTACCCACAGGTGAGGTGCGACAGATTATCGCCTTACCTAACCACCAGATGTTGGTGAACTGTGAGGGTATCTTTTGTATCAGTAATGGAACTGGCTTCACCATCGTGCCTTGTGACAGACGAAAGACATATCAGTTGGAGCACTATGCAGAATCAGCGGGCTATGGATATAAGTGGCAGGGTGACTCGTTGCTTTGGCTGCGCGACTTCTACCGCATATATCTTTTCGATATGCGAACACGAGCTTTCCGATACGACATAGAGGGACGACTGCACTCATTGGGATCATTATTGTTATCTCCACAAACGGTCAGGGACTGGCAAGGCGGCACGTGGACGGGTACGTCAGGAAACGGTATAGTCTATACCCCACCTCAGCGACAAAAGGCGGAAATAATCAGAGACGACTCCCTGATAGGCGTTGCCAGACAATGTGTAGAATTAGATGTCAGACTTAGTGACGGACGACGGCTACAGAGACGTGGTCTCAACATAATAGGTTATTTCCTGCCTGGCAGTAATCGATTCGACACTCTCAACATACGTTTGCCTCAGCTGAATGGCTATCGAAACATTGTAGGTGCCTGTGTACTGGATGAGCCATTGGTGGTACTCTATTCGCAGAACGGTGCCTGCATACTCGATACTAAAGCTGACACGTTATCCACATTCAAGCCAGTAGAATTCATAGGTGAATACTCCGACAAGTACAACTGTATGTTGCGTGACAAGAAAGGAAACCTATGGGTGGGAACGCAGAACGGACTATTCAGAACCGACATGGACGTAACAGAGCATGTCACAGGACCTGTAAACAACTGCATCCGTAGTCTGGTAATGGATGCCAAGGGCAACATCTGGGCAGGTACTGCATGCGGTATTTCAAGGATTACGCCCACCGTGGTCAACTATGGAGAGGACGACGGTGTTCCGTCAGTTTCCATGATGGAACGTGCTGCATGTATGACGGACGACGGTCGTTTAGTGTTTGTCCATCGCAGTTCGGCAGCAACGATGTTTCGCCCTGAATGGCTGAGCGATGATGCAAAACCGCAAACACCCGTACTCACGCTTATGCGAATAAACGGTATCAATGAGATATGTACACAAAACGCAGGATTGACTCTGCCATATAACAAGAACTATCTTACGTTCCAGTTCTCAACACTTGACTATGCACATCCGTCTCACACCTGCTACCGCTACCGTTTGCGTGGTCTTGAGAAAGAATGGCACATTGCAAATGAAGCCGTCGGTCTTGCCGAAGTCGATTACAAAGCATTGCCGCCAAGCGAATATGTCTTTGAGGCACAAGCTGTCTCAGCAAATGGCAAGTGGAGTGTTCCACTTACTATACATGTAACCATACGTCCACCATTCTGGTTGACGTGGTGGGCTAAAACACTGTATGCGCTATTGTTTATTGCTATTGTTGCTTTTTCTCTCACCAGATATCTGAAGAAAAAGAAGATGGCATTGGTTCGTGAAAATGACAATCGCGTGAACAGACTGTTCGAGATGCGTGAAGAAGCCCGTCACCAGTTTGCGGATAACACAAACATTGATCCAAAGAAGATTGGTGTGAATACAGAAGAAGAGGTATTAGTTGCCAAACTTCTGAATGCTATCGAAGCGCATATAGCTGACGATGACTACGGAGTAGAACAACTGGCGACAGACGTAGGACTGAGTCGTACCAACCTATATGGCAAGCTTCGCAATATGCTTGGCATCTCGCCTGCCGATTTCATACGCAATGTGCGACTGAAACGTGCAGCACAATTACTCACCGATAATCCGACACTCTCCATCAACGAGGTATCTGTCCGGGTAGGGTTCTCCACTTCTCGCAACTTCTCAACTCAGTTCAAGAAGATGTTCGGTGTCTTACCGTCAGAATATAGAGGAACAGAGAGCCATTCCACCTCAACATTATAAAAATCCGAACTGTACGGTTGAAACTGTATGTTGTTTTTTGCCGCAGTGCGGCCAATTGGAAAAACAAAAGAAAACATAAGAAAACATGTTTTTCTTGTTTTTGTTCTGTTTACTTCCCGCTGGTCAGTGAGAAAAGTTCTTGACTGTTTTTTTAACATGCACCTTTGTGCAAAACTACAACCGTACAGGTCGAAAATAATTGAGTCCACGTGAAACTTATCATGTGGACTCAATCTGTTATATGGTAATGTACGTTACTTGTTAGCGATGTCTTCTGCAACGTCAAAGGCTTGCTTTATGCGGTCGCCAATGCCGATACCGTCACGAAGATTACCTGCGATGGTAAGTGTCGGGTACTGTTCCTGTACCTTGCGGACTGCTGCAAAACGTGCGTCTGAGCTTTCCTCATACTGTGGTATGGCACGCTCATGACGGAAGATGCGTATGCTGTCTGCCTGAGTACCCTCTGGATATTTGAGCATCTCAGTAAGTCCCTTGTTTACTATGCCTATCAGTTCCTCGTCACTCTTCTGAAGATATTCAGGATGACGTGTACCACCAATAAAGTAGGCAAATGCGGCTCCCTCCTCTGGTGACCTTCCTACGAAGAAGGCGGATGGGAAGAGTATGCCGAGCATGTCCTTATTCTCACGTGAAGGAACGAGTGCACCGAACGCTTTCCACTGATGTCCCTTGCAGTTGCGAATACCTGCGCCTATCTGTATGACAGGTGCATAGTACAGATTGCTCAGGTCTGCCATTGTTGACTCTTCGACGAATGGGAGAAGAGATGGCAAAGAGTATGCACCACATGTTGTCACAACGTAATTGGCTGTCAGACTTACGTTCTCACCCTGCTTGTCGTAGGTCACTGTCCATGTGTTGTTGTCGGCAGGATTAACCTTTATGTTGGATGCTGACGTGATGATGTTGCCCTCACCTATACTCTCAGTCAAAGCCTCAACAAGACGTGAGAAACCACCACGTGAAGCGAATACTTTCTTGGTTGCTTTCTTGTCACGCTCCGTCTTAGGAATACGTGCCTTGGCAATGGCACCTCTGATGAATGAACCATATTCCTGCTCAAGGTTGTAGAGTCGTGGCAAAGCCAGTCGTGCAGGAAGATTGTATGGATTGCCAGCATAGACGCCTGAAAGGAATGGGTCAACGGCATAGTCCACGTATGACTTGCCAAGACGTCTTTCGGCAAGTGAACCTACCGACTCGTTAGGGTTCTTACCCTTACTTCTCCAAGGCTCACCGAGTATTCTGAACTTATCACGCCATGTGAACAGCGGAGTACGAAGTGCAGTCGGGAGACTTGATGGAAGGGCATGGAAACTGTTGCCTTTCCAGATGAGACGACGCTTGCTTGAGTCAAGAGCTGTCTCAAGCTCGCATTTGCCAGTAAGTGACTCAAACAATTCTGCCACCTCTGGATATTTTACCACACCTGTGTTTGGACCGCTCTCGAACACAAAACCGTCTGCCTCGACAGAGTTAATCTGTCCTCCCACCCGGTCCTTGCACTCGAGTATTCGCACGTTGCATCCCTTGCGTTTAAGTTGGTGTGCACAGGTAAGTCCTGTTATTCCTGCGCCTATGATTATTACGTCTTTCTTCATTTGTCTGTCTAAATTGGTTTGGAGAATTGCTTTGTCGTGTTCTGCATCAGTGGGTCGAGTGATGCTGACACGTTCCTTACGAATGGATGTCCGAGTTCAGTCATGCTTATGCCGTCAGCACTTAACTCGATGATTCCGTCAGAGTGCATCTCCCGGAGTTTGCTCTCGTCGTAGTGAAGTGCACCAAGTACATCCTCCACGCTTATGCCAAGTGTGTTGGCTATCTCTTTCCACTCTATCCTGTAGTTACACATGAGTCTCTCTATCACTTCCTTTGATATGCGCTCGTTGTGCGAGAGCTTATAACCCTTGCGGATGGAGATGCTGCCTGAGTTTATGTCACGTATATACTCGTCTATGTCCTTTGTATTCTGTGCATATACGGAGTCAAGCTGACTTATACCTGTCACTCCGAAGGCATAGACCTGACCCGTTGTGCGACGGGTGCAGTAACCCTGGAAGTTGCGGTAGAGCTGACCATTCTCGAGAGCTATGTACAGCTCGTCAGTAGGTAACACGAAGTGGTCGAGACCTATCGTTTTGTATCCTGCATCATGGAGCATCTCCGCTGCCTTGTCATACATCTGCTGCTTCACATCAGGTGCAGGCAAGCCGTGCTTCTCCAATGTCTGTTGACGTTTGAATACCCAAGGCACATGACCATAACTGAATGTGACAAGTCGGTCTGGTCGCAACTCTATTGCCTTGCGTATGTTCTCGCCGAATGACTCTGGTGTCTGGTATGGCAAACCGAACAGAAAATCCATATTGACCGTTGCCCCTGCCTTCCTCAGTATGTCCATGATGTCTTTGAGTGGCAAGGCAGACGGAGTGCGTCCTACGGTCTTGAGCACCTTCTCGTCAAGGTCCTGTACACCGATGCTGAATCGGTTGAAATGGCTCCTTGTGAGTTCTTCCCAGTCCTCTGCCGAGAGATAACCAGGGTGGCACTCAATGGCAACCTCCTTCTTCTCTATCGATGGGAAGAGTGAAAACAGGTGGTCGTTCAGTTCCCTGAGCACACTTGCCGGCATGGCAGTAGGACTTCCGCCACCATAGTGAATCTGGCTTATCGGGCGATTCTTGTCTATGTGTGATGTCACAAGGTCAATCTCCTTGTGCAGCGCATCTATGTAGTTGCTTACGGTCTGCCCTTCACGTGGCATTATGTAGGAGTTACATCCACAGTAGTGGCACAGTCTTTTGCAGAAAGGCATGTGGAAGTAGAAGGATAGTGACTGACTACCCTCTTTGTTGGAGTTATCGACAGCATCAAGATAGTCCTCATTGCTCATCTGTCCAAAGTAGTTGGCAGGAGGATAACTTGTGTATCGGGGTGTCGATACGTTATATTTGTCAATTATTTCCTGATTCATATTCTGTTATGGCAGGTTATTAATTAATAGAACATGCCTTATTTCCAGTCAGCATTTTTAATCCATTCGGTCACGAAACGTACATTCTCAAGAGGCGTGTCCTTGTGAAGTCCGTGTCCGAGGTTGAATATCCATCGTGGATTTTGACGGAAGAATGGGATGTAGCTGTTCAGCTGCTGCTCTATGTCCTTTTGTGAGGCAAACAACAGGCGTGGCTCAAGATTACCCTGTATGCCAAGTTCTGGTGCTACCATATTGCGAGCCTCAACGAGAGGAGTGTGCCAATCGATGCTGACGAAGTCGCAGTCCTCCTTTGTCAGAGTCTTTATTCCTACTCCAAAGCCCTTAGGGAAGAATATGACTGGTAGTCCGTGGCTGCGTGCCGCCTTTGTTATGCGACGAATATAAGGCATGATGAGTGATGTGTACAGTTCCACAGATATTGTGCCAGCAAATGACTCAAATATCTGGAAAGCATCAATACCATGTGCTGCCTGAAGATGCACGTATTCCTCTGTTGCACTTGTGAGTATCTCAAGCATCTCCTTTGCCTCTTCACGATTGGTGTATAGGTATCGTACAACATCAGTGAACTGCATGCTACGGTCGCGACCACCAAGCATGTAACAGAGACAAGTGAGGACACCTCCGCAGAAACCAATGACGGGTGTGTCAGCATCCTTCTGACGTTGAATCTCATCAAGTGTGTCAGCCACATGTGTGAGACGGTTGATGTCGAAGTGGAGACTTCCAGCAGGCTTATCTTTGGTGATTAGCGGTTCGGGAAACGTCGGTCCTTCGTTTGTCCATTCCACCTTTACGCCTAACGCCTCCGGTACCACGAGAATGTCGCTAAAGAGGATAGCAGCATCCATTCCCATGTCTTCTATTGGCATGAGTGTCACTTCTGCAGCAAGACTTGGATTAGCCATAATCTTGCGGAATGGCGTTTCTTTTGTGATGTTACGGTATCGTGGGAGTACACGACCTGCCTGGCGCATCATCCATACAGGAGGACGTTGTACCGACTCGTTGTTTAATACTGCTAAAAATGGATTCTTTTGCATAAGTTCGTAATTTTGTGCAAAGGTAGGTATTCTTCATATAATGCACAATCGTATTTTGTTATGATTTGTGTGTTGATTACTACCCCATTTTTTACGACTTGTAATGATAGTCAAATAGCAATATTTCGTAAGAAAAAAGCATCTCAAAGTGTTTTTTGTCTTTGACTTGCCTATGAAAATTCTTGGTACGTTTTATTTTGTAATTTTAGGATTTTAGCTTATTTTTGCAAGCAGAATAAAATATTATCAGGTATGAAAACAATGCATAGAAATACAGACCCGACGCTCCTCACAAAAGAAGAGTTCTTTGCCCGTATAGACAAGGCAGAGAAAGATATTGCTGAGGGAAAGGGCATCACTTTCACGAATAAAGATGAAATGAATGCTTGGCTTAATTCGCTTTGATGGATTTGTTTAATTCTGTTGGTTAACGAATGTAAATAAGCTACTCGTGCATGTTTTGCACATGACATACATCGACGACAGTGATGGTGTCGCCCTCGATGGTGTAAGCATAGTACCACTTGTCTGTGTTAGCCATGTGATAGCCCTCCCATCTACTGATTGTGGGGTGACGGCGTGGCAGTGTCTTCTCTATGCCGTAGATGGCGAAGAAAGCATTGCGCACGTTCCGCTCCATGTCCTCGTAAGAATATGTGTTGCGGTACTTCTTGGCCACGTTCGTATAGAACGACCTGATTTTGGCAACTGTACGCTTAGAGTAAAAATACTTATATTGCATCTTTCTCGTCGTAGATAGCCTTGATGTCCTTCATCGTCAATTCGTAGGCCTCTTCAGCTGTGTACAGTTCCTTGTCCATGTCCTGCACCATCTCGCGGTAGTAGCTCATCGGCTGCGCCGTGTGCTGTCTCTTTGTTGTCGTTGTTTCCATAATCCCAACATTAAAGATCTGTTACAAAATCTGCTACAAATAGTCTAAAGCCAATTTATAGAACCTGCCTTAACTGTTTTACGGTGCAAATATAAAACTTTTCTGCAAGATAATCTCAGAATCCGTCTGTTTTTTACAATTTTATGAATATTCAAGTTTTGCAGATGCTCAACTTGTTAAGTTTATTGAGTTTAAGGTTATCGGGACGCTACGCTCTCAGACTTGAATATTCTCAGCGACTCAAAGAACGCATTGCGCAATATACATTTTTGTCAGCTAAGACTTCACAGAGTGAGAACACCCCTCCTGTGCCCTCCTCGGAGCATAAGCGACCTCTGAGAACTCAGTTAAATCAGCTGAATAACGATAAACTCAGTGAGCTCCGCTTCCTATAGAAAAAACAAAATATTATTTGTTAAAAAATGTTTATTTCGAGAATTATGCAAGCTCAGCCTTTCCTTGTAGTCTTTTGTACTCATGACAGGCCTCATAATCCATGTCATTTATGACAAGTGAGATGGACAGATTGAGTAGCTTGTTCTTTACGTTGTTGATGGCAACTCCATAACATTTTCCTGCCGCAATCATACGATTGTAGTAATCGAAGTAGATGCCATTTGCCTTGATGGTATGTCTTGCAGCCATTGTCAGATAGGATCTGAGCATCGAATTTGAGTAGCAGTTGACCTTAGCTTTCTTGTCAACACTCGTACCAGACTTCTCCCTGAAAGGGGCAACTCCATAGTAGGATGCAATTTTCCTTGACGACGTTATGTTCTTGAAGTTGTTTGAATACGCAATCATTGCTGTGGCATTTACAATGGAAACACCCTTGATGGACGTGATATGTGTGTAGCTCTTCTTCATTTCCTCGTTACGTTCGTAGATGTCGAGAATCTGCTTTTCACACTCCTTTATACTTTTCTCCAGTTGCTTGATACGTTTCTGGGCATCACGCAGTATGAAGTTGCGTGACGGGCTTTTGCCAGCCGTTGCCTTCAGGCCAGCCACACGCACAGTCGTGGAAGCCTTCTCCTGCTCAAGCTTGTGCCTGTACAACAGGAGTTCCTTCAATTCCCTGATATCCTGACTTGGAGAGACGTAATAGACGGCCTTGTCAGCATGTCGCATGGCATATTCTGCAATGGCAAGTGAATCTGTCTTGTCATCCTTGCCCTTGCGAAGACCGCTGCTTTTCTTGATCTGTAGCGCACTCTCTCTCCAGATATCAAGTCCTCTGGCAAAAAGATAGTCGCACAGCTTGTGGTCGTAGGCTCCTGTAGTCTCACAGCAGAACATGACCTCATCGAGGGTTATCCCCTTCACAAGATGCCTTGCCCATACGACCATACGTCGGAAGCCCATAGGGCGGTTCTCGAATGTCTGATAGTCGAGCTTTTGCATTCCCAACTGATTTACCGTCACTAAAATCGCACTTGCGTCGATTTTTTCCTTTGAAACGTCGATGCCGACAATAATCTTTTTCATACCTTTGCACTTGTTAAAGTTTATGGAAGCGATTAACTGAAAGGAGCTGTGATTGGCTATCACTTTAATTAGACTCAGAGTCTATCTTCCTATCTGGCATTTGCAGCTTAAAATCCAGAGGACCTTCGACGGAGCATAGGCTTATCTCTAGTGGGAGATAATAGGTTGACCTCTGGCAGTTAATCCTTCCTTTATACAACAAAGGTAAGCATAAACTGTTATATCTTAACGTTATTTCAACGTGTTATCTAACATTAAAATTTAAGAGATTTTAACTCTTAGAATATTTTCTGCAAAGTTAAAGTGGG
>JAFYAT010000099.1 GCA_017540585.1 Bacteroidaceae bacterium
ATTAAAAATTAAAA
Organism: Bacteroidaceae bacterium; assembly: GCA_017540585.1. GTDB lineage: Bacteria > Bacteroidota > Bacteroidia > Bacteroidales > Bacteroidaceae > Minthosoma. The sequence continues at coordinate 15 of JAFYAT010000099.1, forward strand.
GTTAAAAGTTAAGTTTACTCATTCGCTATTTCTTTTCAACACAGAGAGCACTCCGTGCCCTCTCTGCGTTGAAAACAGAATACATATCGAGACATACAGGTAAAAACAGTTGAGCACCCTTTGAACGGTACGTATATACCACTCAAGGGATGCTCAAATTATGTTCACAGAGCGTTTAGAACAAACGCTTTACTTTATCTTATACGCTGCAAAGTGCTCGCCATGACGAAGATAAAGGATTCCGTTGTCTATCGACATGTGTGCCCAGTATGGTCCACTACCCTTTGCTACACGGAACTTGCTAACGACATCAAACTTGGCAGGATCAGGATTAACAAGACCTACAAAGCCACGACGCTCGTCATAGATGAAAAGCTTGTTGTCGGCAGAGATGATTGAACCCTTGCCTGCTCCACCAGTCCACTTTTCCTCGTACTCCGTCTTGCCAGTCTCCCAGTCAAGACAACACCATGCACCGTCATTATTGTTAATCCAGTTTGAACCATATATCTTGCCATTGACAAGTACGTAGCCTCCGTGGTGAGTGTCAAGAGTCTCTGTACGCCATGTAACGCTTACGCTCTTGAGGTCGTCTGCCAACTGAAGCTGGAAACCGTTGAGGTCATAGCCATGGCAGAAGAAAATCTTGCCATCCTTGTAGAGTGCTGAGTTAGGAGCGATATTGTCCCAGTTGATCTGCTTGCCTGTGTACTTAGGTCCCCAGTTGTCGAAGGTCCACTCTATCTCACCATTGTCCGGATTCACGCCAATGGCGTTGAGAGCAGTAGATGTGACAATCTGTCGCTTGCCCTTATACTCAATCATGATTGGAGACACATATCCCGACTTGTCGCCAAGAGGACGTGACTTCCATATCTCCTCACCTGTATTCTTGTTGAGGGCAACCATCGTTGTCTGATCTCCACAAGGAGTGTATATCACCTTGTCGTCATATACGAGCGGACACTCAGATGTTCCCCACATACCAGTCTTGCGGCCATACTTCGTACCGCCATCTACCTGCCATACGATTGAGCCGTCAGCAATATTGATACATACAATCTCACCCATACCGCTTATGACATAAGCCTTACCATCCGAAATGGCTGGAGTGGTACGAGTCTCAGGATATGACTGCTTCCATGGGTTACCATAGGCAACAGTATATTGCTTTTCACCCTTGAGGTTGTAACACTGGAAGACCTCCTTGGTCTGATCATCGTTCATGCCTGTAATATATACCCTGTCACCCACAACAAGTGGTGAAGAATATCCCTTACCTGCATCATCAGTAGCAAAGACAAGCTGTGGACCTGCCTCTGGCCATGATGCCAAAAGACCCTTGTCAGGATAATTACCATTGTGTTGTGGTCCACGCCATCCATAAGGCGACACCTGTGCATTGGCACTAAGGGCCATTGCTCCTGCAAGGAGGAGCGAGCTAAGTTTTCTGTTCATAGTCATTTAAAATTTTACATATTTGTTTACTCAAGTTTATCATTTTCTTCTCTTGTAGTAAAGAGGAGTTAAAAGAGACTTCTTTTTAATCCTTTTTACTCCATTTTACTACCATAAATGAGCAAGTTAAAAACCTGCGGAACTTAAATTATTTTATATACTATCATTCTTATTCCATATACCAGACATACACACATGACCAGAAGCGACACGGCAGCCATAAGGATGGTAGATAATCCTGCTCCTGACACATTTGCACTTATGCTTATCACAGAGCCTATAGCTCCGACAACGATAGCAAAGAACGGTATGATGACATTCTCGTTGTACATCAGTCTCCTCACAAGCGATGTGGTGAATCCCATTGCCCTGTATTGGTCGATGGTTGACTGGCTTGCCGCCAGATTCTTGCGTACAATCACAAGAAGACTGAACAGACCGAGCAACAATCCCAATCCGCCAAGTGTGAGGAATATGACGAGATATGTGTCCGTAACCTCAAAGAACATCCAGATTCGGTCATCCGTCGTCTGTACGGACAGTCCATACTCGCTCATTGCCGTGGTGAGTATGTCGGTTGCCGCCTCAGGATTGGAAGAGCAGACAAGCATGACCTCCACCCCACTCTCACGACTCCACAGACGCTTGAAATCCACGTCTGACATTATTGCGTTTCCGTGGAATATGCCCGTAGGATATGAGCCTGCAATAAGGACAGGAACAGACTCTCCGTTTCCATCCATATACATGATTGTATCGCCAACGGACTTCATCATGCTCCACATAAGAGACTCCTCATCTATATAGACACTCGGAATGTCAGAATGTACAGGTACAAGTCCAAACGGTTTCATCTCGTCTATGTCAACGCCAAGAACCGTAGGCGTGGTAACCTTGTTCAGGTTAAGACAGCTTGCCTCATCCTGAGTATGTCTGAAGAAATGAAGGAAACGAGTGTGAGGAGGCAGTTCCGTAAGCGACAGTTTCCTGCGCACCTCATCATTATTCAGGTCATACTGCACAGGAACACGGCTGTCGATATACACGTCATAGCCACCCGTAGCCGTACCGAACATATCGGCATCGCTTAAGTCAGGACGGTTGAGTCCCACAGCAAAAACCGTAAACACACCCATGGAGAGCGACCAATAGACGTGTCTGTGTTGCTTTCTGGAAGCAAAGACAGAGTTCCACATCATCTGTCTGCGTCCCCATGTCGCCACACGAGCACCAAGAACCTTGCCAATAACAAATGCGTCAAGCAATATGCCGAACGTGACAATCCACAGGAAGCCTGCTATGATGAACAACGCCATACTATGCAACCATACAAAGTTGTAGGCAACGAGAGCAAAGGTCACGAGCAGCATCACACACCCAATCATCCTCTTACGACGATAAAGAGTCGGAGAAACCTGTTTAGCCTCGTTTTCCGTCCTGAGCACATTCCTAATCACGAACCACAGAGACACAGCACATATTATCAATCCGACAAGCCAACTGATGACGAGGGTGACGAGATGTACATGAAGGGCAAATCCCTCTGTATGCGTTGCTCCGCTCCACACATTACCAAGGAGCCAAAGGGTGACATACGAATACAAAACGCCGACAAGTACTCCCAATGGAGATGCAAACAGCATTACGCTGAAAGCCTCCTTGAACATGAGTCTCTGTATTGTACCCGTCCTATATCCCAACTGCAGATAAAGCATCAACTCATTCTTTCGGCACGTGAACATCTCAAGCAGAGGATTCTGCATGAGCAATATGGCTGACACGATTATGAAGAATCCCAGCGCAAGGAACAGAGATGTGAAATCCGTACCGTTATTCGCCGAATAGAATCCCTGTTCCCGTGGCGATATCGTCGTAAGGAAATGGGACGACAATCTTGACAGCTGAGCCACCTTGTCTTCGGATGACAGGCGCAAAGCCGTGGCTGTACCGAATGAGCTGCCCCAGTCTTCCTTCACGGCATCGTATGACACGATAGCCTTAGGTGTCTGCTTGTGTTCATACCAGAAGTCCTCATCCGACTTATGTATGCGATCCATCTTTATTGGCAGGTCACTATCCCAGTCCGTACATTTCTCCACATTTGACAGTCCGGGAAACTCGGTAGCCAACAGATGGTCATCCTTGAATGCCGACAGCGGCTCTATGGCTTTCACACGGAACATCTGTTCACGTGTATCAAGGTTCTTGAGGTCTCTCGAGAGGAAATAGCTCATCCTGACAGAATCACCCACACCGACATGAAGATGTTCAGCAGCATAGTCAGAGAGGATTATTTCACGTCCCTTGAGCGGCTGTCCTTTCCACCTGTCAACAGCTGTCACGAAGGAATACGGAACGGTATCCGTGTTACATATTATGTCGTTGACAAGATATGAGAAATATGTCGTCTCTGGCGAAAGCGACTTGACAACTTCATCCTGAATGAATATGCCATCATACGTAACAGAGACACCATCGATATGAAGACCCGACAGAGCAGGATTCCATATACCATTGACCTGTTCCTGCGACAGACGTACATCAGACATGATGATATTCAGCTTACCCGACAAGTCCATGACCTCACCAAGCTGGCGGCGATTGACAAAGACATTCAGAGGCAAGGTCTGCTCATTCTTCAGGAGGATATTGCCACCAGACTTGACATCCTTCACTCCACGGATGCTGACACGCATCTGGGTGGCATAGCTCTTTGTAACAAAAAGGCTGCCTGACGGTACAAGACTATGGGAAGGCAGATGAAGAGCAACATCCCTTGGTTCTGTACCGAGTGACAAGGCATCCACATTCAGTTTCCTTGCGAGTGGTTCATTGACTATAGCCTCGCCCGACTCTATTGAGTCCTCATCTGTTCCCCACACATATACAGGGATAAGCTTACCGTCTGCCGAAATAAATCCTTGAGCAAGCAAATAGCCATGCGCATGTGACAATAGCGGCGAAAGCATTATCTGTTCGTTGACAAAACCAGTACCCGTAGCAATAACCGTTTCTGCCGAGCCCAGACGTTCATTGACCCTGTCATTAAGAGTACCACGAACAGAATCGCCCAGCAACATACTACCAGTCAATACCGCCATCATGATGACGACAGCAACAGCTACCAGACGGTAGAAACGTCGGTAGTATGTACGGCTACTTGATATGATTCTATTTCTATTCACGCTTTAGCTCTCCTGTAATTGTCCGTTTACGAGTCTGTAACATTTATCTGCCACACCAGCCATTTCAGCAGAATGTGTCACCATAACGATGGTAGTGTGAAGCTCCGTATTTATCTTCTTGAAGAGTTTGGCAACAAGCCTTGCATTAGCCTCATCAAGTTGTCCTGTAGGCTCGTCCGCTAAAAGCAGCAATGGCTTGTTAATGAGAGCACGGCATATTGCCACACGTGTCTTTTCACCACCCGAAAGACACTCCACAGACTTATCCTTCAAGGATGATATTCCCACGAAGTCCATCAACTCCTCAGCCCTGCGGACCGCATCCTGAGAGACAGACTCCTCATTTGCAAGGAGTGGGAGGAGTATATTCTGTATTGCCGTGAACTGAGGGAGCAGACGATAATCCTGGAACACCATTCCTATCATCTTGTTCCTGACGCTCGACAACTGCTCAGAAGAGTCCTTTATCTCCGTATCTCCCAGCACGTATGTTCCGCTATCAGCAGGAATCAACGTGCCTATCACAGAGAGCAGGGTTGTCTTGCCTGAGCCTGACTCACCAGTGATGGCAACAAAATCGCCATCATCCACATTCAGGGACAAGCAATCAAGCACCCTTCGGACACCCGAACCATCAACATATTGTTTTGTAATATTGCTTAACTGAAACATAATAAAGTTCCTCTACTTGTTAATATATAGAAACGACCAGAAACGACGGCTGGCGATGCTATTATCTGCTCACCCGTTTCGTAATGCCACAACTCCGTACCTGTAACGGTGTCGAAGAGTGAGACATGTCCATCCTTGGTACATACGATAACCTTGTCGCCACACACGATAGGAGAACACTCCCCCGTAGCACCACGCAGCATCTTTTTCCAGCGAAGTGAACCATCCGTACGTTCAAAACAGCTGATGTATCTCTCTCCAGTCAACACATAGACAGCATCACGAGTTGCCGTTGGCATTGACACCAGTCCTGTACTCTCATTTGCATTATCCTCCGTAGTGGCAACAAGCTTGCGATGACTGGCAAAGCGTCCATTCTCCAGTTTTATCTCGTAGATATTACCGTTATAGTCTGCCTCGTATGCCACATCACCGAGTATTGCAGGAGATGCAGGAAGATACGTGTCAAGCTGAAGAGAATCTGTGGTGTGTCCTGTTGTGGTATCTACAATTCTCAACCACGTATCACATCCGCCAAAGACCATATATTTACGCCACACGGCAGCAGTACCGTTTATATAATATCCCGTCTCGTGCTGATTCTTCTTTTTCCCCGTGACAGCATCAAACACATACATATTGCCGTCATAGCTGCCAACAAGCAGCTCAGGCATATTGTTAACCATGATGAGATTAGGCGAACCGGATATCTGTCCCAGCGTCTCATAATCCCATATAACCTTACCGCTCTTTATGGAGAAAGCATTTACATATCCGTCTATCCTTCCTACATAAAGAATGGAGTCATTAACAATGAACGATGCCTCCACAGGCGTACTGAAATCATGCACAATAGCAGAATCGCCCTCTGGCGTATAACTTCTCAAGCGTCCCTTTCGGTCAAGAGTATATACCATACCATCATAGACTATTGGAGAAGATACCGTACGTGTCTGTACAGTCCTACTCCACGACAACTGGGGAGTCTCCGGAATGTCACATTCTGTATAGCCACACAACGAAGGTGAGCCACGGAATATGGTCCAGTCTCGCTGCTCTTCACTCTCATGAAACTCGCTTACGACAGCACAGTCAGACAGTAAAAAGAGCACCAGTAGGGCATATGTCAGCAATCTTTTCATCTACGTTATTTTTACTTTCTTCAGGGATGACCACCTGCATATCGAATCCACGATGCTTGAAGGTGAAGCCATCATTCGTATTATACACGCACAGTCCGCAACGGATGCACTTGGCTGGCTCAAAGTAGAGACTACCCTTCACATGAATCTGTTCCTTGACAATCTGATGTGAGGACACACCATATCGAGGAGCCTTAATACCTGCATTTGTTGAGAACTGGCGTAGCTTACACTTATCCCTACCCTCGCACGCACAATGCAAGCATCTCGATGGCTGGGAATAGACCTCCTTGAGCCATTCTTTCTCTGCATCTGAATATCTGCCAAGCTTTGAAGAGAACACATCCTTTGAGACATTGGCAACAGACTTCGCCTCTACGACACGTAAATCCTTTGCTTCTGCCAATACCATCATCATGTCACGTACAGACACACATTTATCCACCGTACCTCTCCTGCATGCCTTCTCACATGGAGCCTTACAGTCCTTGCAAGGAAGATTATCAATATCTGTGGCAGAGGCAAGCAACGAATAAGCCTTATCCTTGTCCCCTCTGTCATAATGGAGTATCACCTGTGCCACGTCTATCCTTGCAGGACACACAACGGTACACGGAGCCTCGCAGTCGGCACGATGGTCACTAAGCAGCAACTCCAAAGACATTCGTCTCAACGAAAGAACCTCTTCCGTGTCAGTCTCAATATTCATACCCTCCTGTGGGAAGGTAGAGCAGCTTGGTATCATCTGACCATTTGCCACGTTCTTAACCATACACACCATGCATGATGCCTGATGACTGGCACCAGAATCATAACAGAGTGACGGTATATCATAGCCTATATTACGCAGCTCTTCAATCAGCGTATTCTGACCCGTGACATCTATTTCTTTGCCATTGACCTTTATCTTCATCTCTTCACTTTCTTTATTGCATCATAATCACATTCATCAATACACAGTCCACACTGGGTACACTTATCGGTCTTGATGACATGCTTTTCATAAGGCGTATAATCAATAGCCTCAGCAGGACAGGAACGGGCACACTTGGTACAACCGACACAATCGTCTGTTATCTCCAGCTTGACCATATTCTTGCATGAACCTGTACGACATATTCCGTTTACATGTTCCTCATATTCGTTACGGAAATAACGAAGTGTTGACAGAACAGGATTAGGAGCAGTCTTTCCAAGTCCACAAAGAGCGGACTTCTTGATACTGTTGGCAAGCTCCTCAAGTCTGTCTATATCCTCCATCTTGGCATTTCCCGTTGAGAGTTTATCAAGTATCTCAAGCATTCGACGAATACCAACACGACAGAAGGTACATTTACCACATGACTCGTCAGACGTGAAGTTGAGGAAATATCGAGCCACATCAACCATACAGCTGGACTCACTCAGCACGACAAGTCCACCAGAGCCCATGATAGCACCCATCTTGTTCAAGGCATCGAAATCAACCTCAGCATCACACAACTCAGCAGGAATACAACCGCCCGAAGGTCCTCCCGTCTGAATGGCCTTCAATGCCTCACCACCTTCGACACCGCCTCCGATGTTGTCAACAATCTGTCTGAGCGTTGTACCCATAGGCACCTCGATAAGTCCGCCATGATTCACCTTACCAGCAAGAGCAAAGACCTTTGTACCCCTGCTGCCTTCTGTTCCTACCTTGGTGTATTCCTCTGCACCATGACGTATGATATATGAAATCTGACTCAGAGTCTCAACATTGTTTATCAACGTAGGTCGTCCGAACAAACCTGACTGAGCAGGATATGGTGGACGCAGATGTGGGAAACCTCGTTTACCCTCAATGGAAGCTATGAGTGCAGTCTCTTCACCACACACGAAAGCTCCTGCACCCTCAAACACACGTATATCGAAAGAGAAATCCGTACCAAGAATCCTTTCGCCAAGCATTCCATTCTTACGACACATATCGAGTGCCTTACGAATACGTATCACAGCCTGTGGATATTCGGCACGTATGTAAAAGATACCCTCATCCGCTCCAACGGCGTATGCTGCTATCGTCAATCCCTCAATAACCCTTAGCGGGTAAGACTCAAGCAAGATACGGTCCATGAAAGCACCTGGGTCACCTTCATCACCATTACAGATAACATATTTCTTCTTGTTAGAATCAGAATCTGCAACAAGCTGCCATTTCCTTCCTGTAGGGAATCCACCACCGCCTCTGCCACGAATACCGCTCTTGAGGACCTCATCAATAACCTCCTCACGTGACATCTCCGTAAGAGCCTTTCTCAGAGCATCAAATCCACCAAGTGACGTATATTCATCAATATCGAGAGGATTAAGATGTCCATAGCCCTCTGTAGATATACGATACTGGCCGTCAAGGAAAGAGTTTATCTTCTGTGTCCTTTCTTTTTCAGGAGTCCAAAGGATATTATCCCAAGTCTGGTCAGTATGGAAAGTATCAATCTGATTGAGTATGGCATTACGAAGTCTGCGAAGCTTGCTTGCAGGACGGAAATGATGAAGCAGAATCTCCTTCACCTCATCTGGCTTGATATTAGGGTATCGATATATGTTGCCATCTGTTGTTGCAACATCAATGAGTGGCACCTGATTACATGCTCCCACACATGATATTGGCTTGATACGCACGTTTATGCCAAGTTGTTTGCATGCCTCCGTCACAGCTGTATAGACTTCAGCCGTACCACTTGCCTGACAACAGTTCTCCATACCCAAGCGTACCTCACCCTACACATTGGGGGATGATTCCTCAGACACCGCATCTGTGGAGGCAAGAGACTCAAACTCTTCGAGGACTTCCCTTACCTTGCCCGGCTGAACATGTCCGAATATCTTATTGTCAATCTGCACCACAGGAGCCAGAGCACAGCAACCAAGACAGGCTACCTTCTCGATGGAATATTCCTGATCTGTTGTCGTTATCTCACCTTCTGGTATATCCAGTTCACGCACAAAAGCATCATACACATTATTTGCACCCTTGACATGACAAGCAGTTCCTATACAGACTTTTATTATATGCTTTCCATAAGGAACCATTCTGAACTGAGAATAGAAAGATGACACGCTTATCAGCTGTGCCCTGTCTATCTCCGTTCGCTCATACAGTCTGTTAAGCGCATCCGAAGGCAAATAATTGAATTCCTTCTGAACAGCTTGGAGCAAAGGTATTATCCGGTCACGGGTAGTGCCGATGCTATCTATTATAGCATCAGTTCTTCGCACCATGGCAAGCTTAGCCTCCTCGGGCGAATTTAATTTACAGTCCATACATTCCATCATGCCCTAACCTTTTACGCAATAAAGAGACTTGTCCGTTCTTACCACCATCATACCATCCGTAAAGGCTGGTGTGGCAAAAGTCTTTTCACCCGTCTCAAACGAATTGATAAGACTGAAGTCACTTGCAGAGAATATATATACCTTACCGCTGTTGCTGAACAAATAGACCTTGCCTTCCACAACCATAGGCGATGAATAGAAAGGAGTTGAAAGGTCATGCTCCTTCTTCACCTCGCCAGTCTTGGCATCATACGCACAAACCATTCCATAGCTTGTGGCACAGAACACAAGGTTACTTGTGGCACAAAGACTTGAACACTCAGGAAGATAATCCGATGCTTCCCATACTGTCTCACCCGTTGCGCCATTTATGGCAATACACTTGGCATATTCACTTGCACCAAACACCAGGCCATTAGATGCAGCAGGACTTGATCCGACCTCACCACTCATACATTCCACTCTCCAGAGTTCAGCTCCGTTACTTGGATTGTATGCCGTTATGGCAGGATTACCCATCACAACGAGTGCAGGCTTACCACCAAAATTAGCGATGATAGGAGAGCTCCACGCAATCTTGTCATTGGATGTCTTGCTCCATATCTGATTTCCATTGGCAGCATTGAGGGCAAGTACCTTTCCATTTGAATTGTTCTCATACTGTATGATGAGTTCATTACCGTACATGAGCAATGACGAAGCATATCCATAATGATTGTCTGGCACACCAAGGTTCTTTGCCCACAGTCTCTTGCCATCCATATCGGCACATATAACATCACCAGTGGCAAAGATTGCGCATACCTGCTTTCCATTCGTAGCAACCGTACTTGCAGCAAGTCCTGTATCTGCATTCACCTTTGGCATAGACGATGGTGAGCCAGGTATCTTGTCAGCCTTGACTGTCCACTTCAATTCGCCTGTATATACATCATAGCAATACAGCTCACGTGCGCTGTTATCAGCACCCGTGATAAACACATTACGTCCGCTGATGACTGGCGAGTTGTATCCATGCTTAGGTATGGATGATTGCCATAGGATATTCTTCTTGCTCTTCAGGTTCCAGTTCGTAGCTATACCTCGGGCTGACGATATGCCACTCGAATTATTGCCACGAAAAGCATTTGATGTCACCTTAGGAACAGGCAGGTCGTCTTCCTCAGCATCTGTAGCTGTGGTATCTGCGACAACCTCCTCTGTCACAGAGTCTGAGGCAACAGATTTAACAGGAGCACCCTCCGTATCATTATCTGCCAACATCTCTTCGGCTGACTCTTCTACCTGTTCAATGACACTACCGAACTTGACATTCTGCAAAAGCAAGACAACAAGAACTGCTGCGGCAGAGATACACGAAGCCCATGTTATGTATTTACGTGAACGGCTCTTGTTCATCCAGTCATCTATAGGGTCAAGTTGACGGTCAGGAAGAGTTTTTGTCTCCTTATAGTACATATTAAGGCAGATGACCAAAACAATTGCCATACCAAGAAGTATGTATATACCCAACTTCAACTGAGACTCTTTGACAAAGTATGCCTTACGAGAAAGAAGGTCAAGCTGACGAATCTGCTGCTGCAGTCCCTCATTATCTCCATTAGCCTCATTAAGTTCCTTTAATGTCTGCAACACCTCACTCTGCAACGGAGACACCTGTTGCATCTGATAGAAGCTCACACCAAGCATTAATGTGAGTGCAAGCATGAACACGGCTGTTACGATAGCTATATTTCTATACACTTTTCTCATAATCATTTCTTTTTCAAATTTTGAGGACAATAGTTGAAGCACTTACCACACATGGTGCATCTTGCCGAGTCAACATCGTATGTCCTGCGTGAACGCTTTAATGATAACTTCACAAGCTTGAATGCTATAACGAAACCTATCAACGCACCAGCAAGGTATGAATAGAAGGAATAATTCTTTCTGATGACATCCACCTCTGCCTTCAACTCTTCTATATTTCCGCCCATAGCGTTGAATGTCTCAACCTCAAGAGGCTCTTCCATCTCTGGATTTGCAGCCTTCTCCTGTATCATTTCATACAGATACACGCTCTTGTGTGCCCTGCTTAGCGCATCACTATTCTGACCTACAAGGAATGCTCCTGTCACCGTAAATAACGGCATAAGAACCGCAAACAAGAGTATGCGCCTAACACCCGTCGAACGTGCCTCCTTCATCTTGCTTGACTGTGGAGCTCGGATAGCATCAACAGGACAAGCCTTGCCACACAAGGCACAGTTGATACATGTCTTACCCGTTATGTCTATCTTCTTCCATGACAGAGAACTGAACACACTCAGAATAGCTCCGTAAGGACAAAGGAACTGACAGAATGGTCGTCCAACGAAAACAGACAATACCAGCAGCAAGACTCCGAATACTATCATGCCAAGGTCACCTCCCATTCTGAATATACCGACAAATGGGTCAAGCCTACATATAAGGAACTGACTACGGGTAGCCGCATATAGTATCGTAAATGCAAGGTATATCCAAGGGATAATGGACAACGTCAACGACACAGCCCTTGACAGTCTGAAATTACGCACGTTTACAAGTTCCTGCAAAGCACCAAGCGGACAAACGCCTGAACAGAACACTCTTCCGAAGAGTACAGCGAAGATGATTGGAACAATAAACAGGAGCGCGACATACCATGGAAGATTATATGATGAGTCTGCCATGGCAAGTATCACATTCTGTATTGAACCGACACTACATACACAACCACTACGGAAAAAGCCGAAGTACAGTACCGACACGATAGATGTAGAGTATATTACCGCCCTACTCCTTTTCTTGTATGCCGCCCACACTACTACTGACATCATAGCCACAAGCAGGACAATATCAACTATATTCCACAGGTTCTCCATCGGGACACCGTGAAATATCTCAGGATACTGATACCCCGACGTGAAGTCTGGCTTTGGGAAACGCGCCTCTCCATATCCTGCCAGACCATATATTGCAGAAACGAACAATAATATATATCTACGCATGATCTTTCAATTTATAGGCATCCTCATACGATACTCTCTTGATGGCATCCGAAGGACACACCCTTGCAATCTTACACTCATTACAGTTTTGGCACAGGTCCTGCTGAATCTGAAGGAACAGCGAGCCATTGCCGAAGGAAGTACATCCCTTCACACACTTTGCACATCCCGTACACAAGTCTTCGTCAATGGTATATTCAAAGTATGGCTCCTCCACAAACTTGCGTGTTATGGCACCTGTAGGACATAGCTGATTCTCTGCTGCTGTATTCAGGTCTTTCACGCTTGGACGGTAATAGCCACCACAGAGGTCACAATAGCCACATACCTTGTTGGCATGAAAACACTTTACCGCTGACACAGGAAGTACACAATCAGTCTCGCATCTACCACACTGGGTACATGCAAATGGGTCTATCTGCCAGAACATATCACCATCCTTACCCTTTGTCTTTGTGGCAAGGACACCTCCTGCTGCAGCCGTTACGCCAGCAGCAATGAATGTACCACATGCACGCAGAAAATTTCTGCGGTCCATCGGACTCTTCAATTTGTCTTCTATATCTGCCATGTTCAATTATATATTTCAAATTTTAAGTAGGTGTGCAAAATTATTTTTATAATGATTGTATTGATTAATGATGTAGGTTCAGCGCATAAAATAAATGAGTGTAGTGACTCCTACTCGATTGTTTTTAGGCGGTGAAGATGCGCAGTAGGCGGTGCAAGG
>JAFYAT010000100.1 GCA_017540585.1 Bacteroidaceae bacterium
ACATGAACTGTGCGCGCAAACACAGAGAGCAAAGAGAACTTTCTTGAGAGGGTAACTTTTTGAGAACACGAATTACCGCGAATTTGCCATAAATTGTCATGAATTTTAACACTAAACTTTAGTTAGGCGTAGCCAATTATCGTTAATTATGATTTCGACATCGAAATCTATTTGTGACAATTAAATTGCTAAAAAAATATTCATGATTATTCGTGGTCAATTACATGATAATTCGTGCGAAAAAATGGTTTGAACAACTCGGTGACCTCAGTGTCCTCTGTGTTGAAACATAAATCTCTGCAAAAACTTAAAAACTCACAAACACAAAAACTTAAAAACTTAAAAACTTAAAAACTCAACATTTGTTAACCTTAGGTCTCCATCCCCCCACCTAACAGGAGACCGCCCAACGAGTTCCAAGTTAAGAGTTATCGGTTACGAGTTGTAAGCCGGCTCAACTTTAACTTTTAATTTTTAACTTTTAGCTCCGAAGGTCGGGGGGCTTTATATTATGGCAAAAGTAATTCCAATCGACACAATCAAGGGAATGAGTGGCAAGGTTTGCAGTCACAGCAATACCTACTTCAACTTCAACCACTCTTCAGGCAGCTGCTACACAGGTAAGATCTGCAATCCTTACACTGGCGGACCTACTGCCAAGCAGCTTGCACAACAGGAGGTATTCAAGCAGAAGGCTCTTCGCGTATCTGCATGGCTCAACGCCAACAAGCCTTCTGCCACCAACGGCGACAAGGGCACAGTTGCCTATCAGGAGGCACAGCGCATCAAGAAGCAGCTCCAGCTCGGTAACGTGCGACAGGTCATCTGCCGTTACATCGATGCTCAGGGCGTCGTGACCCTCCCATCGTCAGGACAGAGCGTGACACCAAGCGGAGACGGTGGCAACACCAACCCAAGCGGAGGCGGTGACGACAACGGAAGCTTCTAAAGACCTAAAGACCCACCCTAACCCTCCCTATAGGGAGGGGACTGGGTCACTCCATCGCTGAAATGCAACGCAAGAATCCTTGAAACACAAAGAACACAGAGGACTCTGAGGTGCCGCCAAGCGGCCAATTAGAAAAACATGGGGAAAACCAAAGAAAACAAAAGAAAACAATTTTACTTCCAAATGGAAGTAGAACAAAAGAAAAACCTATTCCCTGACAAGAAAAAATAGAATGTTTTTTTATCTGTTTTCGTTTGTTTTTATCTGTTTTTTCTTCGTCCGCACCTATGGTGCGATTTCCTACAAAAAACTTACAAACTTAAAAACTCAAAAACTTATGAAACCAGAAACAAAGTCAAAGTGGGACACCATCATCAAGCTCGCAATTGCTATCCTCAGCGCCATTGCTGGTGCTATCGGTGCAAGCGCTTGTAGCGTAATCATTTAAGCGCATAAGCAAGGGACATCTGCACAAGTGCAAATGTCCCTTTACTCCATTTAACTTCTCTTTACTACAAAAGAAGTACTTCCGAAACTTGAGGAAGTTAGCATGGGGTTATGTTTTCAAGTTGGGAGGATAACCGCCCCTGAAAAGTCTGTTTTTTTCGGAAAAATCAAAAAAAATATCCTATGCTTGTGTGTATTCTAATTTTTTTGCATATTTTTGTGCAATATATCAAGGTTATCAGGTTTGATACCTGTCTGCAGTGAAGATGCTCAACACATTGCTCCAGAAACCTGATGACCTGAAACCTAAAAATAAATACAAACAAAACAAAACAGCATAATAGATATATGAGGACACGTGTACTATTTATGGTTCTTATCTTATTCGGACTGGGACATGTATTGCAAGTAAGGGCTGACGACTTCATGCAGAACAGGATGAACTATTCTGCCATGATTATGGGTGTGGACAAGATTCGCTTCACCCTCCCTACTCAGTACGACGGTAGCTTTAACGAAGGTATCAGCGAGGGACACATCTACCTTGTGGTGGATGGTGGCAGTCGTCAGAGTCTCTTCGACTGGAACTGCGTGGATTATAGTGAGCTGACAAGTGACAAGGAGAGCGGCAAGTGTAACATACACGCCTATCAGGGCGGTACGTTCCAGCTTGTCGGCAAGGTGAAGAACGGTTATAAGTCATTTACGAGCGAGAGTAATACCGTGAGTTACACGTTGGGCTACAATGATGATAATGACGACCATTTCACCACTACCGTGGATTGGGTTGTGCCACGCTCACTGAGAGGTCACTCGCTGAAGATTGAGATGTGGGTACACATCGAGGACCGTGACCGCAACTGGTATATTCCTGTTGACAACAATAATAAGTCTTCGTTTCATACCCTTGCGGAATGGAACTGTCCTGATGCACCAGAGGTATCCATCAGTCTCGGTGAACCTATGCTTGCTTTTGACACGGAGCATGTCAATCAACAGATGCTCACATATAGCGTGACGGCACGTAGTGTCAAGTGGGCTAAGCTGAACTACACAGATGCCCTGACCGGTCAGGACTTCTCACAGGACCTACCGACAAACAGTCTCGTCGGTATTGCCTACATACCTGCCGACCGTCCGTGGAAGGACATATATGTGGAGGCACGTGTAATCGATACCGAAGGGAAAGAGGTGAATGAGAATGTCAGGTCTGAGCACACCACGACCAGGATGATTCACTATCCTGACGGACTGCGTGTGAAATATGACCCGGAAGGAAATGCCCTGCTTAGCTGGAGCATATCCAATGCGGACATGGAGGACATAACGGATGGCGACTACTTTGAGATTCAGCGTAACACAACGGGCTCAACCCTGCGTACCGACCCTAACTGGTTCACGGTGTCTGCATCGGTGAGATACGAACAGGGTAAACAGGATTATACCTTCAAGGATGAGACTGTGCTGAACCAGTATGCCGGCTACCCTATTGCCTATCGCATACGTCGTGTCTATACAAGTATGTGGCAGTGGACAGACAATTCCGGATTTGCCGTCTATCAGATTCCTGATATCATGTCGTTGCCAAGCATAGGCAATGCTACGGTAAACAGGACGGATGCATGGAACGATGAACAGCACGTAGTGAATATCACGTTCGACAACAGTTCGAATGTCAAGTCCATTCATGGACGTTTCGTCATAAGTAATGAGAAGGAGCTGAAGCAGTTTGAGGAACACAATACGGACTATTCGAAGGCTCTATTCTGCATCGGTAGCATCGAAGACTGGGAACGTGTGTGCAAGATGGTGAGTGAGGGACACACCAACCTGCATGTCATCATGACTAATGATGTCAGCCTTGGTGCCACGGCTACATCAAGCAGTCAGGCAAAGATAGGTACCAAGGAGCATCCTTTCACGGGTGAATTTGATGGTAATGGTCATACGTTGACAATCAATTACTGGAAAAAAGATGTCATGACTGCTCCTTTCATGCATATATCCGGAGCAACAATCAAGAACCTGCGTGTCAAGGGAAGCATCACTTCGACTACCAAGTTCTCAGGTGGACTCGTGGGTGCTGCCACGGGTACGAGAAACATCATCAACGGCTGTTGGGTATCAGTCTCAATATCTGCCAATATCAACGGCGATTCCAGTTTCGGTGGTTTCGTCGGTTCTGTAGGTGCCGAGAGAGGCAGCTTGAGCTCAAGCGAAATCACGGGTGAGCTGGAGATGAACAACTGTCGTTTCGATGGAACAATGACTAATGTCTATGGCTGGAAATGTTATGCCAATGGTGGTATGATAGGCTGGATTAGCTCTGCGTCATCCAAGGCTACCCTGAATTCCTGTATCTTTGCCCCAGAGTATATCTATACTGACACAAGGGACTGCAGTACCTTTGCAAGATGCAGTGACACGGACGCGTCGCTGAAGCTTAACAATTGCTTCTTCACAAGTTATTATTCAGACAAACTGCAAGTCACGAAACGTGACGGCAAGGACTTCTATGTCATCAACTCAGCTACGGACTGGGAAAAATTCGTAGCAAAAGTTCAAGAAGCAGCTGGCAATGCGGATGTCAATGCTGTCCTGGCTGCCGACATCGTCACGAGCACACCATGCGGAATGGATGCATGGCCATACAGAGGTACATTTGACGGTAACGGTCACATACTGGATGTGAATATACTGTGGGATAAGAGTTACCAGCAGTTTGCCGCTCCTTTCCCATCGGTAAAGAACGTAACCATCAAGAACCTGCACGTGACAGGAAAGGTGGAAGGCTACGCACATTCTGCGGGTCTCATCGGTCATGTGGCAAACTACTCAACCAACTATATTGAAAACGTGAGAGTGTCTGTCGCAATTGAAACCAATGGTGCATACGTCGGCGGTTTTCTCGGTCATGGTGAAACAGGTACATACAACACATTCACCAACTGTCTGTTTGACGGTAATGCTAAAGGAAATGGCAGTGGCAGATTCGGCTTTATAAGCGGTTGGGACTCTGACGGCATCGGAACAAGCGCATACAACTGTTTGATGCACGGTAATTTCACGAACATCCCATATTATGACATGTGCTTCTCACCTTATGGCTCAGCTATAGCTGGCGGATTCGGCAACAACAACATAACCATACTCAACAACTGGACTTACAAGTATGGTGAAAACACCATGTACATGATCGGCAACCTGTCCGACGAGGGACTTGTGGCGAAACTTGGTAACGGATGGACTATTGAAAATGCTGAGATTGTTCCTATAATGAAGAAGACACTAATTACAGACCTTCAGGGAGGAATATATACCAACTCGATTTCTACGGTACAGATGGCTGCACAGCTTGGCTCTGGCTGGGAAGAGAAAGGTAACAGTCTATATTACAAGCTGACAAGTGAGGACGTGAAGGACCTGTATGACACGCAGATATGGGATAAGCGTGCACGTATGCAACTGCGCATCAATATGCATGGCAAGAATGGCGTGGAATCAAGGATTGTAGATCTGTCAGCAAATGATGATGCCATCACGAAGCACCAGTTCAAGCAGGAACTCACACGCAAGTATGTGGACTATTCGTTCGACATCATTGCACGTCGCGGTACATCGCCTATGCGATTCCTTGAGACTGATGCCGACAGCATCGTTATTCCTGTCAGGAAGATTGACAAGGAGGAGTTGCAGAACTACCGTTTTGAGAGCAACAACCTCATCACCAAGCTGGAGGCAAACAAGAAGCAGAGCAGCGTGGAACTGGTGTGGGAAACAAGCGGAGGTGACCTCGACTACTATCGTGTGCTGAGACGTAAGCATACGGATGATGCCAATGCTGCATGGACCGACACCGTGGCACGAAAGCTTGACACCAAGTACTTTGAGGATAAGACCGTACTCGTACAGCAGGCGTATGACTATAGCGTGGAAAGCATTTACGAGTGCGAGGGTACGAACATAAACCGTAGCATCGTATCTGGCGTGGGATGTGAGACAACTGGTAAGATTGAAGGCTATGTACGCATGGCGGACGGTACTGCCCTGTCTGGCATCAAGGTGATATGTACTCCGGGTTCTGCCATCATGGAGGCAGACAAGGAATATGTTGCATATACTGACAATGCAGGCTATTTCGTGTTCCGTGGACTGCCATATCAGGCGAATGGTACATACAATGTATCTATACCATCTACGGACATTGGTGCTTTCACGTCACCAAACAATGGCGGTGTGGTGAATTTCACCCAGAGTACCAACTGGAAGGAAGACTTCAACTTCTATCTTGACACATACTATGTCTATTCGGGTAATATCTATTACCGTGACACCAGCATACCTGTGCCGGGTGTATCGTTCAAGCTTGACGGCAATGTGATGCTCGATGCCAGCAAGCAGGTCATCACTACTGACACACAGGGTGCATTCACCCTGAGCATCCCACGCGGAACGCATAGTGTACAGGCTGTCAAGAATGGCCATATATTTGCAAATGACGGTTTCCTCATCAACAAGGACGCAGAGACACCAGACAAGAGGACTGCATATAACTTCGTGAAGAACGTGGCAAGCGTCACTCTCTGGGACTCTACCAAGGTGATGCTGCGAGGCAGGGTTGTCGGCGGTGATATTCAAGGCGACAAGCCACTGGGTCAGTCTCTGTCAAGGAACAACCTCGGCGACTCGCTCAAGATTGTCATGCAGCTTGAGGGAGACAACACTTCATGGCTCATACGCAAGCAGAACGACGATAACGTACATACCGACGACTACATCGTCACGTTCGGTGCTGAAGGCAATGACACGGCGAGAGTCAATGTGACACGTCACGCCATGACCATCCGTCCAGACAACAAGACGGGCGAATACCAGCTGATGGTTCCTCCGGTCAAGTATAAGGTCATTGAGGTGTCTGCCAATGGTTATGCCACACTGTTCCAGCAGGGAAAGGTGGGTGAGACGATAGACCTGACGACAAAGGTAAACGGTGATGTGTGTGAGTACAACCGCATATATCACAGCATACCTACGGTGGATGTGAAACAGTTCAATGCCAAGGGCGAGCCTTACTTCGGAACGAAGACAACAACCGCTACCGATAATATCGGTAACAATGCGGTGGTTCAGCTCTGGGGATACAGGAAGAATAAGGTCAATGACACCGTAACCGACAGTACTGCCGTATATTCACTCGGCTATCCTGTGTTCATGGCTGGTTCGCCATACGGATGGATGCTTCAGGCTTGTGAGAAGTATTACTGGAACAACAAACAGACCGCACAGCCTGACATCGTCAATCTGCACCACGGAACGGTGAGCATAAAGAACTACCTCGTCAGTACGGAGGAGAGCAATGCCGCCACCAACATCGTTCTCGACAGTCTCGGTTACGGCTCATACGTATTCACTCCTGCCAACACGACAAACGTACTTACGGGAAATGATGCTCTCAAGAGCGTGGATATCACCCTGAAGTACGACGGCAACTACTATGACGTAAAGCCATTGGACGGCAAGCTCATGCGCGGATATGTCATGGCAACCACGCCAAAGGCTGAAGGTGCATACACCGTTGCAGCAAGCTATCCACGACTTGTTGACATACTCCGTGACCCACCTGGTAACGGAAGCTACTCATATCTTGAGGCTGGTTCAAAACTCAGCTACACGTATTCACCTACATTCGAGGGAACTGCGGGAATATCAATGGACCGAACAAGTGGTACCTATACTACTATCTACACAGGTGCCGTAGCTGTTACTCCTGCAACAGGTGCGGGTAATGAAAGCGGAACAATAACAGAGACAAAGGTTGACAAGAAGTTCGCCTTTACGCTGGCTTCAACATACAATGGCAGTTGGACGACAAGCTATAATATTGATGTCACGGAACGCATACAGACCAAGACCGGGCAGAGATGGGTAGCAGGAATGGCAGACATCTTCATGGGTACTAACGAGCAGCTGATTGTTCAGGATGCCATCGCAGTACGTGCCATCCCGGAAAAGCAGTATCAGCTGATGAAGACCCACGAGGGCGGCTCGTTCCAAGTAACATCCAAGGAAGGTGTGAATACTACCGTCAAGGTCAAGGTTGGCAGTATGAAGGTTCTTGCTGAAGGTATGGATGTAAACGGCGAGAAGGTGTATCTCGTCCGTGACGAGGTGATGGGTGTCGGCAACAAGGTACAGTCAACATTCGTCCACACTCAGACGTATATCGAGGATGAGCTGTTGCCACAGCTTGCCAAGATGCGTAACAGTCTCATCATGCCAAAGGACTCTGTCAGCGAACAGGAGGCACAGAGCATTGCAGACAACAAGCGTGAGCCTGTATATGTAAGTACAGCTTCACTCGGCAGTCCATTCTTCGGCTGTACGGATTCCGTAAAGGTGTATTATCCTAAGAATCCAAAGGGCGAGAACGTGAATCAGGTGCAGGACCTCAACCAACAGATGAGTTACTGGATTGATATGCTTGCACAGAACGAGATGGAGAAACTGAATGTGCAGAGCAATAATCTGGTTAAGAACTACGACATTGACGGTGGCGTTGGTTCGCTGCAGTATTCAGAGAGTTTCTCTGCTTCACGCAATAAATCAGGCTTTATCAAGTGGCCAGGACTTAACAATGCAAGTATTGCCAGTCTGTTCCCAATCTGGGCATTACCTGTCATCCGGAGATTTTCGGAAGAAGGAACTGATGCAACTGCCATCAGAGATGACGAAAATAACGCGATGAAAGTACAATCAGCCACTCCGGCTAAAGGATTCACGTTTAAGTTTGTCCCAATCCTGAGTTTCAGTTTCCAGGACAAGAGCGGCGAGAACATGACACAGGCAAAGAAGGTGGGCTTCACGCTCAGCACAGCACACAAGAGCAGTCTGAATGTGGATGTCTATCGTACACGCAATGGTCAGTACTCTATCAGCGAGGAGGACTACAGGGACAAGGATGGCGTGGTATATGACGAGATGCTGAACATGACAGCAGAAGTGCTTGACGAGCTGAAATATGGTCAGCCTTACCATCCTGACTCTGACATTGACGTATATTCCAACTTCGTGTTCCGCACACGTGGTGGTGTGACTAATCAGCCATACGAGGGTGAACGACGTACCAAATGGTATCAGCCGGGTACGGTACTTGACGTAGCCACAACGCCTATCGACAAGCCAAATATCTGGGTTGAGCAGGCTGTGGTAAGCAATGTACCGTTTGACGAGCCGGCACGTTTCGTACTCCACATGGCAAACGAGAGCGACTACCCAGATCAGGCTACATTCATCATGCAGTACTTCCTGGGGTCAAGCAGCAATCCTAAGGGTGCCAAGGTATGCGTTGACGGCAAGCCACTCACAACATCTGGTGAGACAGTATCTTTCTACCCTTTATTTGACACAAAAACGGGTAAGCACAATGTGATAACAAAGGAGATTACGGTCTATCCAAGTACGTCATACGACTACGAGAACCTGGAGATATGCCTCAAAGACCCAGAGGATAATTCACGGGTATATTCAGTCAATTTCTCTGCCCACTTCATTCCGTCCGCCGGCAAGGTTAATGTGTCCATGCCGGGCAACAACTGGGTGATGAACACCGAGAGTCCATACGACGGAAAGCGTAAGGGATGGTATATGCCTGTAAGGATTGACGGCTTTGACGTCAACTTCCCTAACTTCGACCATATCGAGTTGCAATACAAGTTGTCCAATCAGGGTGACAAAGACTGGGTGAGCACATGCTCATACTATGCCGACAAGAAATTGCTGGCTAAGGCAAGTGGTGTGACCGACACCATACCATCGGACGGTATCATCGTGGCACGCTTCTATGGTGAGAATGACCCTGTGGAGCAGTACTACGACGTACGTGCCGTCAACTACTGCCGCTATGCTGGTGGCTTCCTCACTAAGTCGTCACCTATACTCAAGGGTATAAAGGACACACGTCTGCCAGAACTGTTTGGCACTCCTGCTCCTCTGAACGGAATACTTGGCATTGGCGATGACCTGAAGATGACATTCTCTGAGCCTATCGCCGGCAACTATCTGAGCAAGATAAACAACTTCGAGTTGCTTGGTACGCCTGTGAGCAAGGATATTTCTACCTTGACATCACTGCACTTTGATGGAATTACGTCAATGGCATTTACCAATGGTACGCGTAATCTCACTGGTAAGGACTTTACGGTGGACGTAATGCTCAACCCTGCATCTGAGAAGAGGGACATGACTATTTTCCGCCACGGAGGTGTAGAAAATGGTTTGTTCTTCGGTATCTCTGCCGACCGTCATCTTACTGCCACAATCAACAAACAGACTGTCGTGTCAGACTCTGTCGTTCCGTTCAATGGCATACTACGTGATGTGTCATACGCTCTTGAGCACCTCTCTGACAGCGTGAGGATACACTTCTTCGACGGAAGCAAGGCTATCGGAACAAAGACAATAGCAGGTAAGCATGAGGGTTCTTCATTACTGATGATTGGTGGCGAGTTTTCGGAGGCAGACAGGAACTACAAGGGCGAAATGCTTGAGTTCCGCCTATGGAACCGTGCCATGAAATCGTCAAGTATTGACATGTACAGAATGAAGAACCTGACAGGTTACGAGAGCGGTCTCCTCGACTACTACCCAATGAACGAAGGCAAAGGCTCATTCTGTTATGACAAGGCACCTGCCAGCATGGATGTACACTTGTTTGCAACATCATGGAAGAGTCCTGAAGGTCTGTCAATAAAGATGGACGGAACGACGGGATTGCGCCTTGCCCCAGACAAGTTCATACGCTCAAACGAGCATGACTACACTCTGATGTTCTGGGTACGTACGTATGACCGCGTCGCATCATTCTTCTCTACGGGTGATGCCACGGCTGCCACTAAAGAAGCTGGCTTGAGAGACCAGATAAATATCGGAACGGACAACTATAATCTCTATGTTCGCTCAGACGGATGGGAGAAGAATACTGACTACTTCATCAGCGACTTCGAATGGCATCATGTTGCATTGACAGTATCACGTTCACGCAATGTAGCCAATCTGTATGTCGATTCTAAACTTATAGAATCATTCCCTGCCGACAGCATTCAGGGCATCTCGGGTGACCATGTTGCACTTGGTTCTACCTTCGTTGACAAGAACACGCAGAAGGACGTTATGACTGGTAACATTGACGAGGTGGGTATGTACTCAAGTGTGTTGCCAATAAGCCTCATCACCGAACTGGCTACCCACACTCCAGACGGCAGGATGTCATCATTGATGGCATATCTCAGCTTTGAGCGTTCAGAACGTCAGGATGACAATACCATGCATCTTGAGCCTACGGGTGTCAGTCTGAAACGGTATAAGGACAATCAGGGTAATGTCGTTGAACGAGTTGATACTCTTGTCAACCTGTCAAGTCTGACAGACATGATTGACCGTTCTAACTATGCTCCGATGTTGAGTAAGACACAACTGGATAATATCAGCTTCTCTTATGTTGCCAGTGGCAACCAGTTGCTCGTCAACATCAAGGAACCTGACTATGCAATAGAGAAGACTAATGTCTATCTCACCGTCAAGGAATTGCCAGACTTGCAGGGTAACCTGTTGGCAAGCCCTGTGATGATGAATGCTTTCGTGTATCGCAATCCACTACGCTGGGACAGAAAGAACATCACAAGCAATATACGCTATGGTGAAGGATTAAGCATGGATGTGGTAATACACAATCTGAGCGGTCAGCGTCAGAACTATGAGCTTAGCGACTTGCCTCTGTGGGTTTCTGCCTCAAAGACAAGTGGCGTCATCAACGCTCTTGACGAAGAGGTAATCACTCTCACTGTATCTCCTTACATCAACATTGGTACGTACAATGAACAGATTACCCTGAATGGCGACAATGGAATGTCTGAGCCTTTGCCTCTGACACTCAATGTTCGTGGTGATGAACCTGAATGGGCAGTAAGTGACAGCCTGAAGAACCTACACACCATGATGATGGTTGCACGTGTGAAGATAGATGGTGTGGTGGCAAATGATACTGACGATATACTTGCCGCCTTCAATGACCGTATGCAGGTTGTCGGAGTTGCACATGTGGAAGTGAACAATACTGCCAATGCTAATGAGGCACTTGTGTATATCAATATCTACGGCAACTCGTCTGACAGTAATCATGATGAACTAAACTTCAAGTTCTTCGATGCATCTACTGGCAAGATATATACATTGATGACCAGTGATGATAAACCGATAACATTCACAAAGGACAGGATTTTAGGTTCGGCAACATCACCTGTAGTCCTTGCAGATATGTTCAACAACGTGCAGATGCTGAAGTTGAAGAAAGGATGGAACTGGGTTACATTCAATGTACTGCCTATGGATATGACTATATCTGAGTTCCTGTGTCACAACACCAAATGGGACGTGGGCGACAAGATAGTCTATGTAAATGGTACTACTACCAAGCAATGGGAGTATGTTCAGGACTCTCAGTCACGAAGCTATACATGGACAGGTGACAGCATCATTGATGAACAGTACATGTCAGCAATGTTTATGGTTTACTCTATGAGTGACAAGAACGTATGTCTTGAAGGTTTCCCTAACATCAGCATTCTGACTATACACAAGAACTGGAACCGTATAGGATATCTTACAACCATAAATCTGCCTATAGAACAGGCTATGAGCAACTATATGGAACATGCCTCAGAGGGTGACATCATCAAGTCACAGGATGCATTCGCCATAGCAAGCCGCACATCGTCTGGTCTTGTGTGGAAGGGTTCGTTGAAGTATATGGAATATGGCAAGGGATATATGCTTAAACGATTAGCTGATGATGAGGTCATGCTCGATTTCCCATATTTCTATGGTGAGAACAGATATTCTGGTAATGTATCATCTGTTCGTCGCAGAACCATACATTCTGCAACGACTATGAATATTGTTGCAAGCGTCAGTGGCGTTGATGTTGAGTATGGCGACTGCCTGACAGTCTATAATAATGCAGGCAAGGTGGCAGAAGTAGAGATGAACGAGGATAATCTCTTCTATCTGAGTGTTGGATGCGACGAGAAGCTCTCTGGCACTCTCCACTTTACCATCGAACGTGACGGTGAGGTTATTGCCGTTACTCCAAGTAACATACGCTATGCTGCCAACAATGTTCTTGGTACGCCAGACAAGCCTACGGACATCAGTTTCGTAAATCTTGAGCAGACAGCACATGACGGCAGGTGGTACACAATATCTGGTATCCTTCTTCCTAAGAAACCAGTATCCAGTGGACTGTACATACATAACGGAAAGGTTGTTAAACTGTAGTTTTTCATATAGAGTCAATAGATATTGGCTGTTGTTGATATTTATTGACTCTTTAATCTCTAAAACGTATAATGATAATGAAAAAGTATATATTTGCAATTATTGCTTTTGCTCTCATGGCATGGGGCTGTTCATCTGACGATGACGACTGTACAATACCTGTGGGTACGGATGTACGTCCAGAATGGCAGGCTCCGAACTATGACATTCTGGAACAACTGATGTGTGTCGAAGTGACCTTGCAGGACAAGCTTACTCCGTATGCTTCAGAAGCAGATATGATGTGTGCAACCATTGACGGTGAAGTACGTGCTGTCTCCACACCTTACAAGGTGGATGGCAGATGGCGTTTCTTCATGATTGTCGGCTCCGACAATCTGAATGTGAACGTAAGTCTTTCATACTACTGCGATCGTCTGCATCGCATCTTCACTGTGTCCCCATGGACATCATTCGATTCATCACTTAGTCCATCAGGTGACACTGGCATCTATACCCCAATATTTGTTAAATGAAAGAATAATCTTACATTCCAGAAGAGTAAAGAGAAACGATAACGAGGACTTCCACACATATTGCGGAAGCCCTCGTTTGATATCTCATAATCGGAGTACTTACTTCATTACCTTTATTGTAGTGCCATCAGCCTTGCGGATGATATGCATACCACGTGTGCCACCGTTAATGCGCTGTCCGGCGGCATTGAAGTGTTCGCTTGGCTGAGCATCTGCATCAGTTGACTCGATGGCTGTAGCACGCTCTCTTGAGTTAAACTTGATGTCGGAGAAGAAGAAGAAATACTTGCTGTCTGTTCCGCGCTTATCGCTGTAGAGAGGTGAGTCGAGGTCGTTGGCATCTGAACCTACGAGAAGACCATTTGCCTTACACTTCAACTGGAATACTCCGTACTGGTTACCCACGATAGTATATTTAGCATAGTCGGTATTTGGATTGCTACGGAAGTATGTGTTCCAAGGGCCTTCAAGAGTCATGAACTTCTCTGTTCCATTATCCTCAGTATATACGATATTGAAATATCCTTCGCCACAATCGCGTATCTTGACTGTACGGCAGAACCAAGGGTTGGTGATGGCTGCGGTCTCATTAGGCCCCTTGCCCACGATGAGTTTGCTTGCATTGTGAACAAGATAGACCTCCTTATCAGCTGCAAGGTTATTGTTATTACCACCATTGCCTCCATTGTTACCATTATAGCCGTAAGGCATAGGAATATTATCACCACAAGCATATTCGTAGTACCAACGGAAACAAGAACCGCTACATGCCTGATATGCGTCTGGATAACCTGCTGCACGCATCTTGTCGAGGAACGCTGGTTGTACTGTGCCGTTGGCAAGGTATTTCTCCATATCCACATAGAGGTCGGAGCCTTCGATTGTCCAGCTTACGTTACCGAGACGGTCGGCAACATACTTGAACTGGTCGCCGAAGCGGCTGTTCTGTGATGTACTACCTGTTCCCCATGTTCCCATGTTGCTTAATACCCAGTTGCCATGCTCGTCGTAATGACCTGAGTTGCCGTCCTTAGGACTCCAGTCAACCTCTGTGATGATGACTGGGCAGTAGTCAACTACAGGAACCTGTGCCTTGAACTGTTGCAGAATCTGTTCGTTGGTGCGTGTTGCATTGTCGTCATTACCCGCTGTGTTGTACCATCCAGGGTAGAAGTGTACAGCATAACCGATGTTGTATGAGCCGTCAGGAAGCTTGTCATCTGGATGTTTCCACATATAACTTGTGTAGTTAGCCTGCCATCCTGTGCCAGGAAGCCAGAGAATACCCTTGTAGCCATTATCACGAATCTTGTTGATGATTGGCTGGAAGAAGTCGTTGAGGACTGAGGTATTGGCATTGTCAAACCATCCGAAGTTAGTAGTGCCACGTGGATAGATAGCTACAGGCTCGTTGCCGAGTTCGAGAAATATCTGACCAGGATATTTCTTTACTGTAGGATGCTGTGACACGATGTCCCATACCTTCATAAGGTAGTTGTTGTAGTAATCGCCCACTACGACTGTGCCAGGGAATACGCCAGGAGGACGTATTACGACGTAGAGACCATGACCGATGGCGTCCTCTGCTATTGGCATGTAGAGAGCATCAAGATACTTGCGGAGCTTTGCCTCAGAAAAATGGTAGATGTTTGCCTCTCCACCTACCTCGTTGCCGTGTGGGTCGTATGTCTTGCCATTATACTCCCAGAATCCTGCGGCACGCACGTTATTGTCATTCAACCAGCATGGGTCGAGGTGAAGACGGAATACGTTGGCATAAGTTCCCTTGGCAGGGTTGGCTATTGCCTCAAATATCTTGGTGAAGTAGCCACGACACTTGTAGATGTTGGCATCATCGTTGTAGTCTGCCCAAGGTATACCCCCACTCCATCGGCCGCTGTTGAACCATGCACTTGGAGTGTCCATCACTCCGTGGAGTGTTACAGCACGTCCGTTAGGGTCAACAAGGTTCTTGCCATCCACCTTGAGGTCAGGAGTCGTACCGAAGTATGGCTTCACACCTGCTGGGAGTGATGAATACCTCAGATTCACCTGTGTCTGTTGAGTGGAAGAACTCTGAGATGATGACTGAGAAGTCCTGCCGTTGAGCGTGAACTGCTTGCAGAAATCCCATATCTCCTTGCGGTTGCGTACTGTTGGCCAGTGTCCGCCTTCCTGATAGTAGAAGAGAGCAATGGTCTTGCCTGTACGCTCGTCTGTCCACACTTCCTTAGTACCTGTGGCACTCTCGTTAGAGTAGTTCTCCAGCTTCTGGTACTTAGTGTAGCCATTGTGCTGAGCAAGCTCTGTCACATAACCGATAAAGTTGTAGTTGGCAATAGGGAACACGCCATCTGAAAGCGAATGGCAATGAATAAGGTTAATCTGTCCACGGAGGTTGTTCCAGGCATGTTCATTCACCATACCACTTGTAGGAGCAAAGGCAGCAATCTTATCCTCCAGCATGGCAAGAGAGTGGTAGATAAGCATAGAGCCCATTGAGAAACCAGACCAATAGACACGATTCTGGTCAATCTGATAGAGTGCACCCATGCGGTCAATGGTGCTCCTCACGAAGTTGGCATCAGCATTGCCGCCGATGTCCCATGCTGAACCGTTGCTACGGAGGTACGCAACAACGAAACGCTCTGAATCCACGATATCTCTGAAGAGGTCACCTTCAGCCTGATACTCTGGATTCTGGTTCATTCCATGCGTCACAACCATAAGAGGCAGGTTGGCTGCCATGGAGTTTGGTTTGTAAACAAGTACATTACGGTTTTGACCGTTCACGTTGACCGTGACACTTTCCTCTTTGTAAGCCCGCGTTGGGATGCTTACAAGCATGACTGCGAGAGCCATGAGCAATTTAAGGTACTTCATTGTTTTAATAAGGTTTTAATTAAAGATTATTGCGACGAATGTAGTATTAGAATACCACAAAGGTCAAAAAAAAGTTGTCAATTAATCGTCTCTTACACATCCCAAGTAAAAACGGTAAAGACTGCGATATCTGTGCATTACATGGGTGTGTGTCATAAATAAATCAATGGGGTATATCGTCAAAAATACTAAATGCTATCAGTAAGTCAAATGTAGTTTTTAAAGATATTGTGATTTAATTATCGTTGGCAAAACTATTGATTTATTGCTTCACGACCAAATATTATCCGCCATTTTTTTCATTTACCTGCCAATTTGTTGACAAATGTCATCATATTGCCATGGGAGTTATGCATAGACATAGTAAAAAAATGACTGGCAACCATAATCACTATGACCGCCAGCCCATGAAAAAATGTTCATCCTTCCCAAAATTGTATGTTATATATTGTGTAATAATATATGCAATAAAATTTACCTCGGCAAATTTATAAAAAAAATAGCAGTTGAAGTACCTTATTATATTATTTTTTTTATAATGCTTGTAAAAAAAGAGAGGTAGTTCTATTTTTTGATATAGATTTTGGTAATAATGGTACTTGCTACACGCATTACTTTTACCCGTATTACAGCTGCAAACAACTGTAGTTTAATAAAGTCCTACACCCGACGGACTGATCTACGTGGCATCATCATCGGGAACACAAAGATGAGAGCAACGATGGAAAATATCAATCCACTTATAGAGCCAACTGCAAATGAGAACCAGAATTCTTCCTCTGGTCCGTCAATAAGGAACGGTATCAATCCACATACGGTAGAGAGGACGGTAAGGAAGATTGGAATAATCTTGTGATTGTAAGCCTTGACAAAGTGATGTCCATTATTGTTGTACTCGTTCATAAGATAGATACCAGCATTCACAGTAAGACCACACAGCATCACCATTGCAGCAAAGCCTCCAGTACCAAAGGCTACTCCACCCCAATGATACGTAAAGAACATTCCAATCATGGAAAACGGAATGAGCAGTATGATGACAAACGCCTGATACAGACTCTCAAACATGATGCAGCACACAAAGAAGATGATGACCACAACAAGCCCGATAAGCCAATATTGCTGTCCCTCATTCTGTTCCCAATAATAGTCACGATTGAGGCAACGGAACCCTACAGGGAATTTGGCATCGAATTTGTCCATTATGCCTTTCACATACTTGCTGGTGTAAGTATATGAACCAAGGACATTAAATGCCACACGCAGCACATATTCCTGATTCCTACGAGGAATACAGTTCTTGGCTTCACGATGTCCTATCTTCATGAGGTCAGATACACGTATGTCACGCCCTCCTACCTTGACAAAGGAGTTTTCGAGTTGCCAGAGGTCGAAGTCATCCATATTATTGGAATGAAGCACAATATCCTTACGCACATTCTCATTACGGCAATAGCCCATGTTCGACTCTGAGAGGATGCTTCGCAGGGCATTGTGAACGTCACCTATGCGCACACTATCGTTGGCAAGCATCTCATAGTCATATTCCATGTACAGTTCCTCCTCCTGTTCCTCATGTCCTGGTGTCTGTATGCAGAGGTCCTGTACACGAGGGTTCTTGCTCATTATACGACACATATCCTCAGCAAAGCGATAGAGACGGTCGTAGTCATAACCCGCAATCTCGATACTGTTGCTACGGTACTGAAGATTGAGTGAGTTACTGAATCCACGTTCACTCACACCATACGTACTCCAGTCAGCACCACCGATAGTGATAAGTTTACCAATAACCTTGTTCTCAAGATAATATGGGAACGAAGTCTTTTGATACTCAGGCTTAAACTCTACGGTAATGCTTGCACCACCCCACTGACTAAGGTTTGCATCAAAGCGTTTTATCTCCTTGAACTTTGTCAAGAAAGCCTCGATAGTACGAACCTTCTCATTGAGTTCCTGCACACTACCACCAAGAGGCATCTGTCCACGAATATGAAGCGTAGGAGGTTCCTTCTCACGATGGTAATCGCTCGTGTTTATCGTCTGTATGAACAGATACAACGACCATGCAAATATACCTGTTACCATTACTAGCATAGGCCATCGCCATTTACGGTGTTGCACAATGCGCAAGTATCCATTATAGAAGCGTCCCCATGCATGAACAAACCTATAGTTACGAATATGCCCTGTTTGACGGCACTCATATTTCATCCTGCTCACGAGTGCAGGAGCAAACAGTGCCGACACGACTATGGCAATACCAAGGTTGATGATTATCATCCATGAGAAGTCATAAAGTTCCTTCTTCAGTTGTTCTGGCAACCAGAATATGATGATAAGCGAACCTATGGTTGTAAGCATAGCCCCAAGAATACCATAGAACGCCTTATAATCCTTATGATAGCTGTAATGATCCACCATCACGATAGTCGAGTCGATGATAAGTCCGAACGACACGGTAATGCCAGCCATAGAGAACGGATGCAGACGAATGTCGAATACACAATAGCATATAACAGCCATGAGTATATTGGCAAGCAGCGTAATGGTTATGATGGTGAAATACTTGATGCTCCTGCGCGACAAGTACACAAACAGCAACAATATAACCAAAGACATGGCACTACGAGTGATGAGCGTACGGAACTCCGCATACTCGTCCTCTGCAACATCCTGTACCATATTGAAATGCAAATTCGAAAGTCCAGTGCCATTAACCTTCACATGCCCATCATCGCCAAACAATGCCTTGACATCAGCACTCACAGTGTTGATATTCACGTCTGGCTCAGCAAACACATTAAGATAGATGGTGCTCTGTCCATTAATCCTATAGTAGCTGCTTGGTTTGTGGTCCTTGAGTTCACACCGTGCAAGATTATTAAGATAGACAATCTTACCATCAATAGACTTTATAGGAATAGTTTCGAGCGACTTGCCTTCCTCCGCAAGAAACAATGATATACGTGACCTCTCGCCATTCTCATCCGTGTGTATCACATCACCTATGATTACGTTCCTACCCATAAACACACGGATAGCCTCCTCTATGTCGTATGCCGTTATTCCATATAGTGATAGGGTACGAGCATCATAGCTAATCTCCATATACTTCCACGTACCGCCTTGTACATCGACACGTGCCACCCCGTCTATACGCTCTAACTTGGGCTTTAGTTCCGACTCAACAATCTTACGTATCTCATTATCCGTCTTCTTTCCATTAATGGTATATGAAAGTATCTGACGTGTCTGTGACTTCTCCGACTTGCTCGTCACGACCTCACCACCCGACACGTCTGGATATGACACACCCTTAGGCAACTTACCATATACCTGACGGATGAGTGAGGCAATCTCGAACTTGACAGCAGATACAGATGCCTGTTTCTTCAATTCGACAGTCACCTGTCCCCATCCAAAGTATGAGTTGGACGACACACTCTCAACACCATTGACCGAAGCACACAATCCCTCTATACGTGAAGTAACGTTCTGTTCAATCACCTTGGCAGAAGCTCCACCCCATGAATACGACACATTAAGAGTCTTTCCTTGTCGTGGACGGGGCTTGTTGCTGATGTCCAGACGAGGAATCAAAGCAATACCGATAATCATCAGTATGCACATCGTCAGTATTATGCAGAATGAATGCTTCATGCTCTCTTCCTATAGATTAAGAAATAAACCAAAGGAACAAAGAAAAGACTCACCATAGTACCCACAATCATTCCTATAATAAGCGATAGAGACAACGGATACTGAAGGGCTGAACCCATGTCGCCTTTATGCAAGAAAGGCAAAAGAGCCAGAATCGTTGTAAGAGAAGTCATGATGATAGGAGTGAGACGTCTCTGTCCAGCTATCATTATTGCCTTAATCAAGGCATAATTTCTCATTCTCAATTCTTCATTCTTCATTCTTCGTTCTTCATTCTTCATTCTGAACTCTCTGTTTATCGTATCAACCTTGAGAATGGAGTCGTTGATGATGATACCGCTCATAACCACAATACCAATCATGGACATGATATTGAGTGACTCGCCCATGACCCATAGAACCAACATCACGACACTCACGTCAAGAACAACCTCCGAAAGGATGATGAGAGGTTGCACAAAACTCTCGAACTGAGCTGCAAGGATGAAGTAGAGCAACATGACAGCCACAAGGAGAATCATTGACAATTCGCCAATCATCTCACGCGAATCAAAATAGTCACCATGGAAAGCGGAACGCAAGGATGACAATTCCTCACATCTTTCCATTATATCTTCTGCCTTGTCATCATCAATATCATCTATCTTGACAGGATAATACTCACCTTCAGTACCAGCATACAGACGTTTGAAATTCTCCACCTTTGTCACATCCACAAGGTAAGAGATAGGCACATCCACACCATTTCTGTTCTTGACATATCCAGCAATAACATCTTCAGCATCTGCCTTGACATCCGAACCGACTACCACAGGAACACTCTGTGCACCACTGGCAATCTCATACACCTGACTCTTACCCACCATCTCACTTAGACGTGTAGAAAGCTGACCGTATGACACATCATGATATGCCATATTCTCAGGATTGGCTACATACTGAATATTTTTCTCCGTCGGTACGGTAAGGAATGACACATCTCTAAACATCCTTCGTAGCGAATCAGTATATAGACTTGCCTCTGTCACGTCAGGGCGTCCGCCTTCCTTACGTGAAAGCCGAATCTCAAGTGCAGGTTTGTCTGTCTGGAAGATAAGGTCAAAGATATTGCCCGATATCTCATATTCAACCTTTGCCTGAGGATAATGCTTTGTAACGTAAGCATCCATTTCTGACTTCAGCGAATCGACACCTTCTTCCGAATATCCTTTCAGATATAATATAGCCTCGCTACTCGTTATGTCCTTAGTGTGCGAAAGGATGAACTCCTGAGCACCCACCATTGACGTTGAAGTGACAACATGACTCTTCACCACATCAAGCATCTCTGCCACCCTACGCATATTCTCATCCACAGATATGCCGGCATTCCAATCCACATTAACGAGCACATCATCATGTGCCACCTCTGGCATCTTCTCCTTCTTGATAAACTGGAACACCACAGCAATCAGCAACAGAGCGCCAAAGAATCCTCCGATGCACAATCTGCCATGACGCAACGTCCACTTTTCACACTTTGAATGCCAACG
>JAFYAT010000101.1 GCA_017540585.1 Bacteroidaceae bacterium
CATGGTAAAAACCAAATAAAATCAAAAAAAACATGTTTTTTCTTGTTTTTGTTCTGTTTACTTCCCGCTGGTCAGTGAGAAAAGTTCTTGACTGTTTTTTTAATATGCACCTTTGTGCAAAACTACAACCGTACAGGTCGAGTTTTTTCCTGCGCGTACAAAATCAATTGTCGTGGTACGATGATACCTTTGTCTCTTATATATTGATTTCAATGTTTGGGAATAAGTTTTGAGGTAAATATTCGAATTTGGGGGAAAGATTTTGCCATAACTTAAATAATTGTTACCTTTGCATGATTTATACCAAATTGTTCAATATACGAGAACTGCAGATGCAGTAAGGACTCTAATATATTTATTATGGCAAACGGAACAACATCTAATTCTGGAAGTAAGACAGAGGGACTTCCGCTATATAAGAAAATCATTATAGGTATGTGGGCAGGCGTTGTATTCCTGCTCATCACTACTGCCGTGGCTCTCTACGGTATCTCACAAGGATGGCTCGGAGAACTTCCTTCGGCTCAGGACTTGATGGACCCTATCAACAAGTCTGCTTCACGTGTATATACTGATGACGGCATGGAGCTTTGCTCATGGGGATATGCCCAGGACAATCGTGTGATGGTTCCATACGATTCTCTTCCAGACAACCTTATCAAGGCTCTCGTGGCTACTGAGGACGTGCGTTTCTATGACCACTCAGGTATTGACATCAAGGCTCTCGGACGTGCCATCATCAAGCGTGGTGTTCTCGGTCAGAAGTCGGCAGGTGGTGGCTCTACCATCACTCAGCAGTTGGCAAAGCAGCTCTACTCAGACGTGGCAAAGGATGCAAGCCAGCGTGCCATGCAGAAGCCTATCGAGTGGTTCATTGCCATCGAGTTGGAGCGTTACTACACAAAGGAAGAGATTATTGCGATGTACCTCAATAAGTTCGACTTCCTCAATAATGCCGTAGGTATCAGGAATGCGGCACGTACATACTTCTCAAAGGAGCCTCATGAGCTTTCACTTACGGAGTGTGCCACACTCGTGGGTATGTGTAAGAACCCTTCTTACTTCAACCCTCGTCGATTCAACGAGAGAAGCCGTGAACGTCGTAATGTCGTTCTCGCTCAGATGGAGAAGGCTGGTTACATCACAGAAGAAGAGATGCTTGAGGCACAGAAAGAGAAACTGTCTATGGATAAGTTCCATATCCTTGACCATAATGATGGATATGCTCCATACTTCCGCGCACTCCTTCAGCAGATGCTGATGGCAAAGAAACCTAACCGTGATGACTATCCATCATGGAAGCGTCAGAAGTTCTATGACGATTCGCTTGCTTGGGAAACAAATCCTCTCTACGGTTGGTGTAACAAGAACAAGAAGAAGGATGGAACAAACTACAATATCTATACAGATGGCTTGAAGATTTACACAACGCTCGACTCGCGTATGCAACGCTATGCAGAGAAGGCTGTGTATGACCATGTGGCAAAGGAACTTCAGCCACTCTTTGATAAAGAAAAGAAAGGTAGCAGTATAGCTCCTTATTCTGGATTGACAAAGGCAAAGGTAAAGGAACTCCTTTGGAAGCAGGCAAAGCAGTCAGAACGCTATCGTGTGATGAAGCTTGACGGCTGTACTGACGAGGAGATAGAAGAGGCATTCTATAACATCAAGGTTCCTATGACCGTATTCTCATACGATGGTGAGAAGGAAGTAGAGATGACTCCTATTGACTCTATCCGTTACTACAAGAGTTTCCTCCGTACTGCCATGATGGCTATGGACCCAAGGACAGGTGCGGTAAAGGCATACGTCGGCGGTCTTAACTTCAAGCATTTCCAGTTTGACAATATCATGGGTGAAGGTCGCCGTCAGGTGGGTTCTACCATGAAGCCATTCCTCTATTCTTTTGCGATGGAGAACGGCTACACTCCTTGCTATGAGTTCTTGAATACTGCTCCTACTTACGATGACGGAGTTACTCCTCCATGGACACCTCGTAACGACAGCCACACAAAAGAGGGCGAGATGGTTACGCTTGCATGGGGTCTTGCACAGTCAAACAACTGGATTGCTGCAAGATTGATGATTGACCTTAATAATCCACGTGCATTCACAAAGTTCTTGCACGATAAGGTAGGTATTACTAATCAGGCAATAGAGCCTTCAATGAGTCTCTGTCTTGGTCCTTGTGACGTAAGTGTGGGTGAGATGGTAAGTGGTTACACGATGTTTGCAAACAAGGGAACACGTGCACTTCCACTTCTCGTTACACGTATTGAGGATGCAGACGGAAACGTGATTGCAACATTCAATCCTCGCGTTAAGTCTGCAATAAGTGAGGAGGCTTGCTACAAGATGATTCACATGCTTCGTGGAGTTGTAAACAGCGGTACTGCAGGACGCTTACGCTATTCAAGTCGCCCATATAAGTTTACGGCTGATATCTGCGGTAAGACTGGTACTACAAACTCAAATGCTGACGCATGGTTCATGGGTGTTGTTCCTAAACTTGTGGTTGGTTGCTGGGTAGGTGGTGACGACCGTGACATCCACTTCAACAATATGTCATACGGACAGGGTGCAGCAGCAGCCTTGCCTATCTATGGTAACTTCATGCTGAAGGTGTTCAACGACAAGTCACTCGGAATAACACAGGATGACACGTTTGACATCCCAGAGGGCTTCGACTTCTGTGACGATGAGCTTGAAGGACTTGAGGAAGCACCTGAGGAGGACGACTCTGAAGAAGGAGTGGATTCAAGCTTTAGATAGTCATTATATGTCAAATCTATGATTTCAAATTTATGCATCCGGAGGAAAGCGTTCGGAACACATAAATAATAAATTTGAAAATTGGAATTCAAAGAAAAAAATATGAAATTTATAGGAATTATTCCAGCAAGATATGCATCAACACGTTTTCCTGCCAAGCCTTTAGCTATGCTTGGTGGCAAGACAGTTATAGAGCGTGTTTACCGTCAGGTGGAGGGCGTTCTTGACGACGTGGTTGTTGCAACAGATGACGAGCGCATCGAGAGTGCTGTCAAGGCTTTTGGCGGTAAGGTGGTCATGACAAGTACTGAGCATCGTTCTGGTACTGACCGTTGCTATGAGGCTCTTACCAAGGTGGGAGCAGACAAGTATGACGTGGTTGTCAACATACAAGGTGACGAGCCATTCATACAGGCACAGCAGTTGTATGCAATACGTGATTGTTTTGATGATGCAAGTGTGGATATAGCGACACTCGTTAAGCCATTCACTCCAAAGGATGGATTTGACGCTCTTGAGAACGTCAATTCGCCAAAGGTTGTTGTGAACAATAAGATGGAGGCTCTCTACTTCAGCCGCAGTATCATTCCTTATACTCGTGGCAAGGACAAGAGCGAGTGGCTTGCTGGTCACACATATTACAAGCACATCGGACTCTATGCCTACCGCTCTGATGTTCTTCGTCAGATTACCGCCCTTCCACAGGGAGAACTGGAGAAGACAGAGAGCCTTGAGCAGTTGCGCTGGCTTGAGAACGGCTACAAGATAAAGGTCGGTATCAGCGAGATAGAGACCATCGGTATCGATACTCCTGAAGACCTTCAGAGAGCAGAGGTGTTTTTGGCGAGTTTGTAGGTTTGTGAGTTTTTAAGTTTCGTTTAAGTTTTTAGGTTTGTAGGTTTTTAAGTTTTTTAGTTATCGCGGATTATTAGTTTATAAGTTCGTGAGTTTGTATGTTTTTTAGTTTTCGTCAAGAGGAAGTTTATAAGTTTATAGATTTTTAGAATTCTGCTTTTCTTGTTTTGGAGACGCAAGTCCGCACAAGACAGCAACAAGAACTAAAAACTCAAAAACTCAAAAAAAGCCTCCGCAAGAACTAAAAAACTAAAAAACTTAAAAACCTAAAAACTTACGAACCTAAAAACTCACAATTCGACGATAACTAAAAAACTTAAAAACTCAAAAACCTAAAAACTTAAAAATTCCTTGGCGTTTTGAAAAGTTTTTCTTTATCTTTGCGCATATAATATTAATACCAAACGCTATGAAAGAAATCAAAATTACAGAGAGAGCTCACAAGGAAATAAAGAAACTCTTCTCTTATCGCAACCAAGTTAATACGCTTCACAACGATCCTGAATTGACTCAGGTGTTTGATAACTTTGCTTTTGACGAGTCACTCAAGCTTACAGAAGGACCTGTACTTGAGCAGACACGAGTGATGTGTATTCTTGCATCAACCATAGGTTGTGGCGCAAAGACAGAGTTCCGTCTTCACGTAGATGCCTGCCTCAACGTAGGTATTAAACCAAGCGCAATACGCGAGATACTTTATCAGGCTGTTCCATTCGTGGGATTTTCACGTGTAGTTGACTATATACCTGTCATGAACGAGGTGTTTGCCGACAATGACATACGCCTTCCACTTAATGACCATTCCACTACTACACCAGAAGACCGTGTGCAGAAGGGAAAAGAAGTGATTGACACTATCTTTGGACAAGGTACGGTAGATAATATGCTTGCTACATCTCCAAAGGGACAGGAACACATGGTGGAGTTCCTTGAGGGTTATTGTTTCGGTGATTTCTACACTCGTACTGGCATCGACCTTCAGCATCGTGAGCTATTCACGTTCTGTCTCCTCGCTTCAATGGGTGGATGCGACCTGCAGATGCAGTCACACGCCGTGGCTAACAAGAATGTAGGTACAAGCAAGGAAGAGATGGTTGCAGCTGTTACGGCTATGCTTCCATGGATTGGTTTCCCACGTTCACAGAATGCGCTTAACGCAATAAATAACGCTTACGAGGAAAAGCTTATCTAATCAATTAAAGTAAGAAAAGAATATATGAAGTTAAGGCTTATATACATAATAATGTTAATGTTGTCTGTTGCATTTGAAATAAATGCGCAGACAACTTTTCCTGTTTCAGAAATACATTTTCAGGAGGGTGACACTATTGATATATATGCCGATGAGACTGCCAAGATAGTAAACAAGATTACAAGAGAAGAAGAGCATAACATCTTCTGGGACATAGTGATAAGTGGCGATGATGTGATATACGCTAAGGACTTTGGCGAGAATGGTTCTTTCACTTTTGCACCGCCTAATCCAAGTACGAACGAGGTGAAAACCTACAGTATCTCTGTAAACATAAAGAAACTCAATCTTGAAAGTTCAGAATGTCTGCTTGATACTACGAAGATTTTTCATATAAGGGTTTTCCCTAAACCATACATTAGTGTGATACTCCGTTGCTGTGTCGACTATGACGACGACAGAGGCTATACTGCCATACAATTAAACAACAAGGATAGTCAGCCAGGGGGTATTCTACGTATAGGTACATATTCAACACATGTACTCAGACTTAGTGTTCCGTCTGTATCAAAGGACGAATCATATTGGGAATGGAGTGTGGCTGACACGACTCTCAGAGCAGGGTTAGGCAATGTGTTCAAATACAGATTCTCTGAGGAGGAAGGCTCAGGAGAGGGCATCTCACATTTTTATACGATAAAGGTGCGTAACAAGTTGCCTTATCGTGAAGAAGCATTTGAGGATGAGTATCCGATAGAATGTATTGTCTATCCAATTCCTGAAGCTGGATTGCACGAGCACGTAGAAACATATAGTGGAAGGACGGCTGGATTTGACTTATTTTACGCAGGTGGAATAAAGGATGGCTGGACAATCACATGTCAGGACTATGGGCTTACAAAAGATTATACGATAGAAGAGATAAACAACATCTGTAAGTATGTTGATGAGCATACGCAATTCAAGTATCGCATCTCTGTCCTCAATGGAAACGATTATTCTGGTTATTACCATGGTGTACAATATCCAGTATTTGAGGTATGGAAAAAGCCTGTGGCAGAACTCTGCAACATTAACGGAAAAGACATCAACGGAGTAAACACGAAGGATGTCCAAAGCATCATCTGTAATGAGGGTGACGAAATAACAATCAGTTACAAGGTTGATGGTGGCTACGAGTCAGACGACAGTTGGGTGGCTTTCATTGACAGCACCTCGATAAGCAGTAAGGATGATAATATTGTCACTTGTAAATACAAGGTTACAATACCAGATTCGATAAGAAACAATGCTGACAATACCGAATGTCATTTGTCTCTCTACACAAGGATTGAAAACCTGTACACAGGTGAAAACTATTCTCCTGATTCAATATGGTATTGTGACAGTATATTGCTCAACCTCACAGTGCATCTTCGTCCATTGAA
The DNA here is from genome assembly GCA_017540585.1 of Bacteroidaceae bacterium. Lineage (GTDB taxonomy): Bacteria > Bacteroidota > Bacteroidia > Bacteroidales > Bacteroidaceae > Minthosoma. The sequence continues at coordinate 6,247 of JAFYAT010000101.1, forward strand.
ACCTTTGAGTCTTACAAAGAAGGGTAATGGAAACAGTGGAACTGTAATAGCATCCATTGATAATAACGACCCATACTTGGGTACAAGCACCTACGGACTTGTATATGGATATGAGCGTGAGGATGGTACGGTCGTTGAACACACCAAGATAGGACATAAGGCATCACACTCTTACCTCTATGATATATTTACAAAAGAGGAACTCGCAGACGTCGATAATCATTTTTATGTGTATGCTTCTGTCACAACCTCACAAGGAGAAGTTGTCAGTGACAAGTGCTTCATGAATGGCGAAGAACCAGCGGAAGAAGTTACGGAGGTGCGCAAGTATGATGGTAACGGACGTGTAAGTCAAGCAACTCACGGTTTTGTAATTGTCTTTATGTCCGATGGTACGGTAAGGAAGACAATACTCAAATAAAGCAAGATGAATTATGAAGAAAAAGAGTAACACATACATAATGTTATCCCTTCTGATTGGAATGATTTGTCTTGCAACAAGAGCCGTTGCACAGGACAAGCAGCATCCATTCCTCTGTTTCAAGGACACAAGACTTGGTGTACGCTTTGAGACAAACATAGGTAATGGCTCTAAGTTTGAGACAAATGATGCCAATCTGAAGTTAAAAGAGATGCATAATGCCAATCTGCTTCTTGAACTTGAAGGCGTGATTGCAAAAAGTAAAAGAGCAGAATCTGCCATAGTATTGGGTGCAGGAGGTTCAAGGATTTCCATAGCAAACGATTACATTGCACCGATGTATAGCTTCACAACTAATCAGGATATTGACGGTGACACATATACTCGTGAATACCACGACCTGAAAATGTGTCAGAAGTCTTTTGGCTATTCCTTCACCATGTCACTCGCTTTCAGGGAACGTCTCCGACTTTACAAGGATTTCGGCTTGTATGCAGACTTAGGCATGAACGGTATGATGCTTACATCCATGAAGATGGACGATATGTATGGCGATGCAAACGTTAAAGGCAGATACGGACAATACGGAGACATAGTCCTTGATGGAGCATGGGGAAACAACGGATTTGGCATGACATACCTGAGAAATGCCAATACGACAAAGGATATCAAAGTAAACAGTTTTGTTCCTGTTCCATTCGTAAGGTTAGGTCTTGACTGGAAATTTTCGACAAAGATTAAATCAGGATGGATAACTCTTGGTGCAACATACCAGAGTGCCATGGATGATTTATTAAAATACAACGAGAACAATGGTGTCACCGATGCGGACAACGCTATCGTGTATAACACCATGAATGGTACAGAGTCAAAAGAGAATGTACGAAGCGTTCTCGGTTCATACAGTAAGTCCAGATTAAGAGGAATAATGATAAACTTTGGTGTTTACCTCTTCTTCTAACAAAAACAAAAGATGCTTTTAGGATGAATTGGTTGAAAAAGAATGACAAGATACAACTCCTTGGTCATTTGTGCATGATAGGTGCATGTTCCATGTGGGGACTTATGGCACCATTAGGAAAAGATGCGATGACTCACGGAATATCGGGTATAGAGATGGTCACCTTCCGTGTTGTCGGTGGAGCAATATGTTTTTGGCTCGCATCATTATTCGTCAAGACAGAAAAGGTGGAACGTAAGGATTATCTCCGTTTCTTCCTTGCAGGAATGTTTGCCATCGTCTGTAACCAATGTTGCTATACGGTAGGATTGAGCATTACCTCACCTGTCAACGCAAGTATTATGACAACGACAATGCCGATAATAACTCTTGTGCTCTCGGCTCTGTTCCTTCATGATGCCATAACAGCCAAAAAGCTGTTGGGTGTCTCTCTCGGAGCTTCAGGTGCTTGCCTCCTGATATTAGGCAGTACGCAAGGTGTGGCTAAAGGCGGAGTCCTGTTTGGCGATATACTTTGCATCATGGCACAATGCAGTTATGCTGTCTATCTGACTTTTTTCAAGTCGTTGATACAGAAGTACAGCGTCATAACGTGCATGAAGTGGATGATTACTTTTGCCGCTATGGTCATCACGCCTTTTTCATTCATGAGGGTTGTACACCTTCCATGGACGGAGATAAGTATCGTGACATATATGGAAACAACATTCGTGGTGGTAGGTGGAACATTCCTCGCATACATATGTTCCATTCGGGCACAGAAGATACTACGTCCTACCGTTGTGGCAATGTACAACTACGTTCAACCAATCATAGCGTGCATCGTGAGTGTTTGTCTTGGACTTGGCATCTTCGGATGGAGTCAGGCACTTGCCGTAGTGCTTGTATTCTCTGGTGTACGACTGGTGAACAGAAAGAAATAGAGACCCAACATTACATTCTTCATACTTCGTAATGTGAGGATTAATGGTTCCTGTCGCATACATAACACTACAGAAAAATTCAATTCTACAATACATAAAATAAGAGTAAGAGACTCTTCTAACTTATTAGACACAACTATCAAGAGCATGAAACAACTATTAAAAACAACTGTACTAATCACCCTTTTATTAGTATTAGTGCCTGTAAAATCATCGGCAAACGGGGTTCAACCTATAATAGACGAGTTACCTTCTGCACTTAAGGACAAATTCGAAGACGCATGTAATCATATAATATGCGACTGGGTGTTAGGCGTGGCAGATACAATTGAAATGTATTCAAAGGACAAGGATGATGACCGTTTCCTTATGCTTGCCTCCATGATTCGCAATTACCATGCGTTTGTCAACAATGATTCTGTACAGTTCTTTGCCAATAACGACGTAACGCTGGAACTGGCAGACAAGCACAAATACTACGACACATACTTCGCAGAGGCATTAAACCGTGTAACGTTCCTATTAAATATGGGAAGAAACTACTCGGCGATGAAATATTCACGTTTCCTTGTCGATAAGGCAAAGGAATACAAACATCCGATGGGATTGTTCACGGGTTATCATAGTATAGGAAATATATACGAAAAGATGGGCTTATACCATCAGGCACTCTTGGCATTCAAGGAAGCAGACAGAACCTTGAATGGTTTGGGTGTGGAATTTAATGAGTATCGAAATTATTGTCGTCAGGATATTGCTCAGGAGAACTATTATCTCGGCAATTATGAAGAAGCAGAACGTGGCTGTCTTGACCTAATAGCAAAAGACCCTTTGGACATCCGTAGCATATCTGTGTTGGCAAGTGTATATTTTAAAGCAAATCAGAAGGATAAGTTCTACGAATGTTACAACAAGATTGACACAATCAATCCTTCACAACTTGGAAGTTATGTAGCAATGTACCCAAATGTCAAGACAAACATCCTTGCACAACGCCTTGCAATAGATGGCAAAACGGATGAAGCACTTCAACTGGCAAATACACTTCCTTATCTTGAGTGTCAGAGTCTGAAGGTTGACATCTACATGCATGCCAACCTTTGGGAGGAAGCATTCTATTGTCAGAAAGAACTGAATACACACTATGACTCCTTGAACTATGCTGGTAATGAAAATGACATGAGAGAGATAAATGTAGAGATGGATCACCTGTACAAGACGACACAACAGGAAAAGAAAATTACGGCACTACGATATCATATATCCATAGGTTTCCTCCTTTTCCTTATTATCCTTGGTACATGTTCCTATTTCATACATCGCAATGTCATTATATCAAAGAGCAACAAGGCACTTGCTGCCAATCTTGACAAGATGCTTGAGTACAAGACGTTACTCATGGAGAAATATACAACTAAGGAAGAAGACCACAAGAAGTCTGACATAGTAAATGACGACAAGAAGCAAGAAATAACAGACGATAAATACTGTTTTAATGAAGATGTCTCCAGATATCTGCATGAGCTTACTACGCGTCATCTGTTTACGAATCCAGATTTCGACAGAAATGCCTTGCTGACAGAACTGAACATTCATCGTTCAAGTTTCTTCAGTGACTTTGAACGTCAGACAGGTTTGAGCATATCAAAGTTCATCCTGAAGATGAGAATGGAGTACGCAGCTCAACTTATCAAGAACAATCCAGAATACACACTTGAGGCAATAGCCAGTGAGAGCGGAATATTAAGCCGTACAACCTTCTATCGCAATTTTACAAACTACTTCGGTATCACTCCAAGTGCATATCGTAGTGAACATATATAGACTAAATATTTGTACAATAAGAGCAAGGTGATGTGTTACTTTTGTGACACATCACCTGTTTTTCATTTAGTTATGCAATAGTGGAACAAGATAAGGTTGAAATGAAACAAGTTTGCATCGATTGTGCAAGTCTATATTGATAATAATGTATATCTTTGCAACTGAAAAAATGAATAATCAGGTGGAATATTATTGGGAATTTCCATACCCTGTACCACACTGACATCTTCCTAAAACGACTTTTCAAAGGTATAATTAGATTTGGTTATTAATGATTTTCACACGTTAAAGAGCGTGTAATAACAAGATTTGGGTTAATTTTAATAGTATTAGGGGTTATGGAAAATAAAAATGGCAACGATGTGAATCGTTGCCATTTTGTGTATCTATACTCATGCTTCATGAGAAACATGTGATGAATCAGAGCGCAGGAGAAAGTGCTTGTTTTGTTTCAAGCAGTTTCTTTACAGGAATCATGTATTCATGGAACTCATCGTAGGTCATATCTTTTAGATAGATTGCACCATACGTGCGACGTAGCATGAGGTTGTCTGAACCATAGAAATAGTCTTCACCCACAATACGGCATAAGTCCGAATGTTGGTCAACCCATACCTTCTGAGCAAGTTCACTGAATGGACCATCGTATTCGTAACTTGGGAAGTCGGCAGAACGCTGGCTCAGATAGCACGTGTCGAACATATTCTTCAGCACAGCAAATGAATTGAGTGATACAGGAATGATTGTATTCACGTCGTTCACATTGTAGCGTGACCACACGTTACGGTAGCCCCATATATGGAGTGGCACGTCAGGATGCTCTGCATGATACTTGTCTATCGCCTCACTAAGTGCAATAAGCGTCTTGAAATGTGTGTCAGGTCCACTGCCTTCAGGGTCGAGTGCAAGGCTCACGATGGTAGGCTTCACCCTCTCAAGAAGTTCATATACCGGCTTTACGTCATGCTCGAAGTCAGGATAATGAGGGAAAATGTCATCGCTATAGAATGGCAGGTGCAAATGGTTCACGTTGTCTGTTCCTATACCGAAGTGTGCCCACACGAGTTCTGCCTCTATCTCACGTAACCATCCCTTGGCAAGATGGAAGTCCTCAGGTTCACGTCTTCCTGCTTCAAGGGCGTTGATGGTCTCCAGTTGACCAGTGACGAACGAAGATAACTCGTAGTCGCTCTTGAGACTACGGCATGATACCCACTTGCGTGCAAGGCGACGCGCAATGGCAAAGTCCTGTTTCGCACTATCCAATGTTGCAACACCACGTAAGTAGAGCGTAATGTCATCCTCATACGAAGTAGAGAATAGGGAAGTGATGTTCTGGTCCTTCAAGTATGCAAGCTGAGGATTTATGCGTTCAAGGATATGCTCATATACGCTTTTGAGATAATCTGTAGTAACAGATGTGTAGCCGCTTGTGCAATATGCAAAATGATTCTTGATATTCTTAGAACGTACAAGATGATGTATATAAGGGAAGTATGCCAACTCTATGTCATCATGATGCGGTCCTGTGTGAAGTATTGTCTGGTCAACGGGCATGACAAGTCCCTTTTCTATCTTTGCCTTTACCTCATCTGCACTTGGGCGAGGAATGGCATTGCGTTTTTCTGAGAGAACGACAGCTGATGCAGCAGTAATAAAGAAACGTGCATTAGGTAGTTTCTGCAAGCATGTTGCCGGATACTCCTGTGTAGGGGCATTGAGTACGGAACCAGCCACAACCTTTGCCTTAGATTGTCCTGCTGCAATGATTATTGCTACACAATCAGGGTTGTATGTAATCGTCTCAAGTCCCATAGTGATTACGGCTTTCTTCCTCACGAGTGTGATACCGCCAAGGTCACCTGCGGCAGCAGCCTGTGTCTCATAGTTGATGCCTGTGAGACGCGTATGTGAGAACGGACTTGAACCTTTTACGTTGAATGCGATATGTCCATCTGGACCTATGCCTCCAAGGAAGAATCCAATACCGCCAAGTGAACGTATCTTCTCTTCATACTGTGTGCAGAACTCATCAAACAAGCGTATTGCACGTTGCTGATACAGTTCTTCTTTGTTATTGGCTATTCGCATACGGAGAGTCAGGTCCACCACACCATCCACGAACACCTCGCTCATGTGCTTTGCACCACCGAGCATTTCCTGTTCCTTCTCATTGAGAAAATACGTGTTGATCAGATGCGTCTTTTCCGGATCAAAGCCGAGAAGTTCAATGTAGTATTTCTTGACGAAATAGCGGAATGAACGTTCGTGCTCTGGATTGATTGGGAAAAACTCGTCCAGCTGGAAGAAATGCAATGATGCAAAATCAGGTTTCTTCAGTCCCAGCTTACCAATGATGCCGTGCTTAGCCTCATGTTCCCAGTTCTCAATGTAATACTGCATCCATTTGATGAAGAATTCTGGTGTCTTGCCAGTAGGCAGAGCCACCACGCCACCAGGGTTATTGCCAACCCATTCAATGAACCTGAGTGCTGTCAGTTGTCCCAACACCACATAGTTCTCCACGGTAAGCACCTGTGTCTTACACTGTTTCAAGTTCTCCACAAAGGTAGGGTCAAGAGTCTTGAAATACTCTTCCACTTTACTTTCTGTTGTGTACTTCATGTTTCCTTTCTACTTTTTTATCAGGTTATCTGACAGGTTAATTGATTATTGACCGTAAGTATAGAATAACAATTACTCAACTTGAGCAAAACATAGGATTCGATAAGACCATTATTATAGGTTCGTCTCTGTATCATTCAGTCCTACGTTGTTGAAGTCAATGCCTTCTACACTTCGTATCTGAGCCAACAAAGTTAGCGAATAATTCCTGTCAAGAAATACACTCTTGTTATGTTGTTGGACATAAAACGGAAATAAGGAAATAGGTTTGAATCACCTTTTTGCTTCTTGGTGAATTTCTAATAACAACGATTTTTTGATGTTAACTACGAAAAGAATTTAGCTCGTTTTCCCATTGCATCAAGTTGATTATAGAAACAGAAGCTCACTTAATTTTTTTGTTTACCAAAAATACAACTTGTTTTTTTCGAAATCAAAAGTGACAGATCGGGCAAAAGCTCTGAAGCCTATATATCCTATTGAACTATCATTTATAGTATGTTTTGTTATTCCTATAGACATGTTTTTAAATTCGTTACCAAGTATGTTGATTTTTTGCGCAAATATTCCTTTTCCAATTTCGTTTCCTTGCTTGTCTTTTGCAATATCTAATTTTATTTTACCTAAAGCAATATAGTTGTTCACTTCTGTATTGTGTGAATTTAAAAATAAAACATTTGCATTGCCTAAATCCAACATATAATCTCCCGAAAGACAAATATCTGACTTGTAATTCGTAAAATTAATCTCAAGATTTACAATTATATTTTCTAAAGAATCCAATGTGAAGTTTAGGGATTTGTTTGAGTGATTTTTTGTTCTTTTGTGATGTATAATTAACTTCTTTGACTGCAAATCAATCGTAATGTACCGTATTTTATTTTTGGCGTGTTTTATGTGCTGAATTGGTAATTCTACGTATTTTCTTTTTCCACCGATTATTACTGGTCCATCATAACACATATTTCCTATTTTCATCATACAATGCCCCCGATATTTTGCTCTGCTCTCGTCATTATATGCAACTATACGTGTTTTTGACTCTCTTAAATTAAATTTTATTTTAGGATTATTCTTTATCTTCTCATATATTTCTTCACTCATAAGAAGAAAAGATGTACCACTTTCAAGCATAAATCTTACGCTGTCATCACCAATCTTAGTATCTATATAGTAATGATTTTGTTTGTTTATTATGTCAAAAACAACGTTTTTTTTATCCGTTGAATATTTGCTATTGATAATAGTTTCTGTTTCTGAGGCTTTAATTGAACTGAATGGTACTATTAACAAAGCAAATAGCAGCAATAATAATTTTATATTTTTATTCATGTTGAATGGAATGATTATGTAATCATAAGCAACTTTGCTTTGAATATGTTTTATCTAAATACATATTCGAAGTTAAGTTGCTTACATGAGTGACATTTACTAAAATAATTCTGTTTATTTACAATGCATCAGAATCATCAGCATATCCTGCATAGTTGTTACTGCTTTCATTTGATTCCATGTGTTTGAAAGAACATGAAGCTAAAGCAAAACAAACGATTGAAATTAATACACAAATATATACTTTCTTAATCATAATTAGATAATTATATTATTGAAACTTTCCTTAGTTATAGATAACACAAGTGTGCTCGTTTTCCAAGTCAAGATGCAACGAGGTTATTCATAATAAAGTTGATGTCAACCATATTGGTCAATTATCTCATCATCACCACCATCACCCATGATGTGGCTCATTGATGAAGAATTAAGAATATGGCTATTAGACAAAGAATGTCTTTATAGTTTTTCCTTGGCAGTGTTCTCTATTGGTACCTTGGGTTGAGAGGTCTGCTTTCGGGATTGTTTTGATATAGGCATGAGGTGTAAAAAAAAGAAACACATAATACAGACTCGTTACGGACTATTCATCCATGACTGATGTCTTTATTATGCATCCCAATATTCTTAACACTTTCACTTTTTGCATTGACAGGGGTAACTGTCAAATGCGTTGCAAAAGTATGTTTTTTCATTTTATCGGCCAAGGGAGAAACAATTATTGTTGTCCTTTTTTTACAATTTTTTAATTTGGTTTCTGGAAGGGGTAACAAATGTGCGATATGGGAAATATAATAGCTCTATATAAATCATTATCGAGAGGAAGGATGTCGAGAATAATTCGTATTGGATTATTATTACGAGAGGCAAATGCACGAATGCAATTGCCTTTCGTAATTTACTCTTTCATTGTGTCTTATTTTAAATAAGGTTGACTCCTAAAGTTCAAATTTATGTTGGAATCAACAAAAGAACGTAATTATTCAAAGGAGTTATCTCGCTTTAATGAAATGAGAGAGATTTTTGAGCTGCGCTACGTACATGGCCTCTCA
>JAFYAT010000102.1 GCA_017540585.1 Bacteroidaceae bacterium
CAGCAAGTGCCTTGGCAAGCTCTGTCTTACCAACTCCTGTCGTTCCGAGGAAGATGAAGCTACCGATAGGACGCTTAGGGTCCTGCAAGCCTGCACGGCTACGACGTACGGCGTCTGCTACTGCCTGTATTGCCTCATCCTGGCCTATGACACGCTTGTGGAGTTCATCCTCAAGGTTAAGCAACTTGGCACGCTCACTCTGCTGCATCTTGCTGACAGGTATGCCTGTCCAACGACTTACAACATCAGCAATATCATCGCTTGTGACCTCTTCTTTTATCATAGCATCGCCACCCTGAGTAGCGTTAAGCTCTGTCTGAATCTTCTGTATCTCTTCCTCGAGAGCCTTGAGCTTACCATAACGTATCTCAGCAACACGGGCATAGTTGCCCTCACGCTCGGCACGGTCAGCCTCATACTTGAGCTGCTCTATCTGCTGCTTGTTCTGCTGAATCTTATTGACGAGGTTACGTTCTGCCTGCCACTTACTATTGTATGACTGCTCTTCCTCCTTGAGGTTGGCAATCTCCTTGTTAAGTTCAGACAACTTCTGCTCGTCACCCTCACGCTTGATAGCCTCACGCTCAATCTCAAGTTGCTTGAGACGACGTGTTATCTCATCAAGCTCCTCTGGGAGAGAGTCACGTTCCATACGGAGTTTGGCAGCCGCTTCATCCATAAGGTCGATGGCCTTGTCTGGAAGGAAACGCTCTGTGATGTAACGGTTTGAGAGTTCCACGGCAGCAATGATAGCCTCATCCTTGATACGTACTTTATGATGATTCTCATACCTCTCCTTCAGTCCACGAAGGATAGAGATGGTAGAAAGCACATCAGGTTCGTTGACCATGACTGTCTGAAATCGACGTTCAAGTGCCTTATCCTTTTCAAAGTACTTCTGGTACTCGTCAAGCGTTGTAGCACCAATGCTCCTCAACTCACCACGAGCAAGTGCTGGCTTGAGGATATTGGCAGCATCCATCGCACCCTCACTCTTTCCTGCACCCACAAGGGTATGAATCTCATCGATGAAGAGGATGATGTTGCCATCACTCTTGGTCACTTCGTTGATGACGCTCTTGAGTCGTTCCTCAAACTCACCCTTATACTTAGCACCTGCCACGAGAGCTCCCATATCAAGTGAATAGAGTTGCTTGTCCTTCAGGTTGTCAGGCACGTCACCACGGAGGATACGGTGTGCAAGACCTTCCACTATGGCTGTCTTACCCGTACCAGGTTCACCTATAAGTATAGGGTTGTTCTTGGTACGACGAGAGAGAATCTGAAGAATCCTACGTATCTCGTCGTCACGACCGATGACAGGGTCAAGCTTGCCTGAACGGGCCTGCTCGATAAGGTTGGTAGCATACTTCTCAAGTGCCTGATACGTATCCTCACTTGATTGGCTGTTCACCTTCTGACCATTACGCAGTTCCTGAATAGCCATACGGAGAGCCTTCTCCGTGAAGCCCATATCCTTCATCATCTTGCTTACGTTTGAATCGACAAGCAAGAGCGCAAGAATCATTGGTTCAAGACTGACGAACTCGTCGCCCATATCCTTGGAGAGGCTCACAGCCTTCTGCATCACCTCATTAGTTGCACGGTCGAGGTAAGGTTCACCGCCACTGACTTTTGGTCGTGACATAGCCTCACTCATCACCAGATTCTGGAATGTCTGAGCATTAACACCCATCTTCTGGAAGATAAAGTTGGTTACATTTTCACCAACTTTCATGATACCGCCCATAAGATGTACAGGCTCTATCATCTGTTGCCCATTCTGCTGTACGAGGTTCACAGCCTCCTGCACAGCTTCTTGTGCCTTAATTGTAAAGTTGTTGAAGTTCATAAGTAATCTCCTTTCGTTTTTAATTTATTATCTAAAAACTCCAACATCAAAGCTAATGCCACAGATACAACATGTGTCAAAACGGCATAAACAGCGCCTTAAACGCTGATATTCACGCCATTTTGACACAAGCACCATGACAAGATTGCAGAAAACGATATGTTTGCATTCTTCATGGTAAAAAAGAAATCCCTCAATTCCATTTCTTTCACTTATTATTAATACCTTTGCACAGAATCATCTTCAATTATAGAATAATTGAGGATTTGAAGAAAGAAAAATATGATTATACGGTCTGCAAATAATGTTACAACAATATTCTACCAGACTTGAACGCATTTTTATAAAAAAATCACAATTCAAAGGCGTTAATAACAAATCAATATGGAGAAAATAGAATTAAAGTTTTCTGCACAAGACAGTTGCAGTCTTCTTTGTATGGTTATAACCATGACTTTACAAGAGACGAGAAAGAAATATACGATAAGATATAACAACCATTTTAGAAAGTCTATAAATGAATTCTCTGAAAATAAAAAAGAATTGAAATCTTTACCAAAATGTATATTGGAGGCTTTCACAGAGAACGAAATTAACAAGATTTTATCAAAGGACGAAATTCCAAATGAATCAGGTATGATGGTGCTTGATGGATATCACTATGAGATAACAATAACCAAAGGAGACATAAGCAAAGTATATTATGCAAATGATGCAAACATCCAAACATATCCTCTTCTGAGACACCTTGCTGATTGGTGTAGAAGGCTGTAAACATATTCCATCCAAAGATAAGTTTAAATCTCAGATTCTACCACAATAAACATTTGCCTTTTTATTTGTTTTTAAAGGTTTTTTACTCGTCAGCACGTTTCATGCAAAAAAAAGTATATCTTTGCAAACGTAAAACAAAAGCACGTCAGATTATGACACAACTGAAGACTTTGCCTATCGGCATACAGGAATTTGAAAAGATACGTAAAGGGAATTATCTATACATTGATAAGACTGAGTTTATCTACAACATGATTAAGGGAGGATCATACTATTTCCTCTCCCGTCCTCGTCGTTTTGGAAAGTCGTTGTTGTTGTCCACTATCCATGCCATATTTGACGGTAAGCGTGAACTCTTCGATGGCCTTGCCATCGCCGACAAGACGGACATGGACTGGGCAAAGCACCCTGTGCTTCATCTTGACCTGAATACCGAGAAGTATGACAGCAAGGAAAAACTGGAGGATAAGATTGACTTGTTCCTTTCGGAAGCAGAAAACTTGTATGGCAAAAACACTAAAGAGAAATCATTCGGTACACGTTTCGAAGGCATCATCCAGCGTGCATACGACAAGACTGGCAAAGGCGTAGTTATCCTCGTGGATGAATACGACAAACCGATGCTTCAGGCCATCACAAACGACGAGTTGCAAAATGAGTTCCGTGGGACATTGAAAGGATTCTATGGAGCACTCAAGAGCAAGGACGGTTGCATCAAATTTGCTCTCCTTACAGGTGTGACCAAGTTCGGCAAGGTGAGCGTGTTCAGCGACCTGAATAACCTCAAGGATATTTCGATGGATCACAGATACACATCCATCTGTGGTATCACAGAGGAAGAACTGAAAAGCATGATGTTCCCATACGTTGAGCGCATGGCTACAGCCAACAACATTACGACTGACGAATGTCTCGTCAAGTTGAAGAATCAGTATGACGGCTACCATTTCTGCGAGGAATCTACAGGAATGTATAATCCTTTCAGCCTTCTTAATGCATTTGATGAAAACAGGTTCAAGAGCTACTGGTTCGAGACGGGTACACCTACCTATCTTGCGGAATTGCTTCTGAAACATAAATTCAACCTTCACAAAATGGCAACATGCCAGACAACCACCAAGATACTTGACAGCATCGACCCTAACAGCACGAGTCCGATACCTGTCATCTACCAGAGCGGTTATCTGACAATCAAGGATTATGACCCGTTATTCAAGCTATACACACTCGGATTCCCTAATCAGGAGGTGGAAGAAGGATTCATCGACTTCCTGCTCCCATACTACACTCCGATCGATGCCATTGATACAGCATTCAGCATCCACCAGTTCGTGCAGGACCTGAATGCAGGCAACGCCGAAAAATTCGTCAAGCGTCTCAAGTCACTCTTTGCAGACACTCCATACATGCTCATCAAGGACTTGGAGAACCACTACCAGAATGTCATCTGGCTTATATGCAAGTTGACAGGTTTCTATGTTCAGGCTGAGTACATGACAAGCGAGGGACGCATAGATCTTGTACTCCAGACACCTAAGTATTGTTACGTCATGGAGTTCAAGCTTGACGGTACAGCCGAGGAGGCACTTGCCCAGATAGAGGACAAGCACTACACCCTCCCATTCGAGCAAAATGGTCAACAGATTATCCACATCGGCATGAACTTCAGCAAAGAGACAAGGAATATAGAAAAAGTAATAATAAGCCCCACCCCAGCCCTCCCATAGGGAGGGAGCTTAGTTTCTCCGTTCGCAGAATGGCTTTAACTTTTATTTTTTAACTTTCAACTCCGAAGGAGGGGGAAAGAAGTTATTCAAAAAACGCCCCGGATGGCGTTCCTCCCTCAGGGGAGGTTAGGAGGGGGCCGAACATAACTGCCACATCATACACGTGTACGTACTCAGTTGCAACGATAGGAACAACACCTTGATGATGCAAATGCAATGCAAATATATCATTCTGCATACTCGAGATATGCAAAAATAATATTCCGATTTGCGGTTCTTTTGTTCTTAGCTTTTTCATCTCATGGTACCGGGTAATGAAATGAAGTTTTGCGTAAGATTTTCATTTGTTAGTTTTAGAATTGCACAAGGATAGTAAAAAATACTCTCTCTTTTGTTTTCCGACACAAAAATCGGGATTATCCATTAAACAAGCAAATATGTGCCACATTTTTTTGCATATTTATATCAAATAATTAGTTGGGGCAATTTCGTACACCTCAAAAGTAATGTCATACACATATCATTAACATTTAACCAACATTATTCCTTAAATACTCACTCAAGTTTCGGATTTAGAATAGCAAGTTGAAATATGATTATTCGTGACAAAATAATGGTAATTCGCAAAAACAAAAGCTTTGTCTTATTTTACCATGTCTTATTTTTTGTCTAAAGTACGTCACCGACGTACTCTTAGTTTGTCCGACACGTACTCACAGTACACTCGGCACGTACTAACAGTACGTACGCCAACGTACTGAGAAGCATCCCGCTTGAGAAGGAAGTAAATGACGAAGAAATGACGAAGAAATCACTAAGAAATCCACGAGGCATCATGATATAAGTTGGTGGGATCCCCCACAAACGAGAAATGTTCATCAACTCATAAGAAGCTCTCACCATCTTTCTTGAATAACATATTACACGCTGCAGACATGAACGCAAAACAACATAATTGCACCTTCGGTGATTGGAATACCAATAATTGTACCAATAAATTCTTTTTCTCCCATTACTATCTTCATGTTTAAGTAGATGTGCAAAATTATTTTTATAATGATTGTATTGATTAATGATGTAGGTTCAGCACATAAAATAAATGAGTGTAGTGACTCCTACTCGATTGTTTTTAGGCGTTGAAGATGCGCAGTAGGCGGTGCAAGGATTGTAATAATAATTATGCACACCTACTTATAACTGGATTAAGATTATGTCCTTCCTGTCAGTGAGAAAAGTTGCAAAGATTACCTTCGGTGAGAATAGTTGGTAATTATTACCCATCACATGCGTGCCGAGCATGCCCCAAAAAGAAGCCCACAAGTAGGACAAAACGAAGCTACACCAAGAGTAATAAATTCTCTGGAAACACCCTATAAATGACAAAGCGAAGCGTTCCCGAAGCATTCCCGAACAATCCCCGAACCATTCCCGAAGGAAAAACAGAATCAAAATCTACACAAAATTACGTATAGACAATATCAGAACTGCGTTTTTCCGTATGTGGCGATTAGTATCAGCAAGGACTAACAAAGCAGGGCAAAAGTAGGACAAAACGAAACTACGCATAGAATCATAAAGACTCATGAACTGCCTATAAATATCAAAGTGATGGTAAAACTGATGGAAAAACGGCAGAAAGAGGGCCGAATACTAAAGAAAGAACGATGGCAAAACACACACATAATTACATATCCATCATACTCAAACTACGTTTTTGGAAATTTACGTCCATATTTTCACAAACGTTCTTTCCTCCCTTATTGTTTTTCATTGTTATGTCCTTTCTTCTTTTTCAGTTGCCTTGCGATAGCCCATTGTATTTCCGCTTCTTCCTCCTTGTCCATTGCCGAGAGTATGTCACCAAAGAGTTGATGGGCAGATATGTTGTCTGCCTTTAATGATGTGCAACGGTCAAGGTCGGCACATGCCAATTCATATTCCTGCATGGTAAAGAGAATCTTGCCACGGGTATATAGTGCCTTGAAATGTGTAGGCAAGATGTCAAGTGCGCCATTGATGGAAGTAAGCGCATCCCTCAGTTTGCCTATGGAAAGAAGCATACGTGCCTTGTTGATATAGGCATCAATATAGCGTGGATTCATGCGAAGTGCCTTGTCGTAGTTTGCCAAGGCAGCTTGCGTGTCGCCCATGTTGACACACTCGTCTCCGAGGAAGAGGTATTCCTTGGCATAATCATTGAGCACAAGCTGTTTCTCATTCAGTTCAGTCTCCTTGTCCTTCAACTGCTGGCGAAGGGATTCTATCTCTGCCTTCAAGATGTTGATGACGCCCAGTTTCCTTCGGATATATCTCCATGCCCAAGGCTTCTCTATGTCGTAGCGAGCATGGATAGCCTTGAAGAAATGTGTGAGACAAGCATCGAAGTCTCCCTTGTTGAATGCCTCTACGGCATCACTATATTCTATGTCTGCACCAGCACGTTTAAGCGCAAGGTCAACAGCTTTCTGGTTGTTGAATTGTTGTGCAAACTGTACCACATTAGGGCTGACAAATATGTCCGACTGCGAGATAGGTTTCTTCAGTTGCAGACCTTGAAGTGAACGGCAACGTGAGAGCGCAACGTAAGTCATGCTTCCTGCGAACACTCCACCCGTGAAGTCGATGGCTGTGCGTGAGAATGTGAGACCTTGACTTTTGTGAATCGTTATTGCCCATGCCAATCGTACAGGGAACTGGGTGAATGTGCCAAGTTCTTCCTCTTCAATCTTCTTTTCCTGTTCGTTGTATGTGTAACGCACGTTAGCCCACATGGCACGTTCCACATCCAGTTCCTTGCCTTCATCGGTAAGGATGTAGAGGTGGTCGCCAGTTTCGAGGTCAATACCCGTGATTGTACCTATGGTTCCATTAACCCAACGCTTGTCCTGGTCATTCTTGATGAAGATAATCTGTGCTCCCACCTTCAGTTCGAGGTCAAGCAATGTAGGAAGGGATGATTCAGGAAACTCGCCACGTATCTCTCCCTTGAAGTGAATAGGATCGCCCTCAAGATTATTGAGATTTGTCTGGTTGATGCTATCTACTACGTCGCGACGCGTAGCGAGAGTGACGAACATACCATTCTCTCCACTCACATCCTGGTCAACACAAGTGTTGAGCAGTTCGAGATCGTGCGATGCAAGGTTATTGGTACGTATATGGTCGAGTACGCTTATGAAGGCGTTATCAGATTGACGATACACCTTTGTCAATTCGATGGAAACGAGTTGCATCTCCTTGAACACCCTTGCTGAGAAGAAATGAGGCGTTTCCCAGAAACGACTTAGGATATCCTGCTCATCACGCGTGACCACTGGCTCAAGCTGGAACACGTCGCCAACGAAGAGCATCTGTTTTCCTCCAAACGGCTGTCGGAAGTTTCCCGAATAGGTGCGAAGCAGACGGTCAATGAAGTCAATCACGTCAACTCTAACCATTGAAATCTCGTCGATAATTATGAGTTCGAGCGACTTAATCAACTTGATATGTTCCTTGTTATACTTTAGAAATTGCTTCAGACGACCTGGTGTGCTGAAACGTGTGTCATCAGGCACGAGAGGATGAAACGGAAGGTGAAAGAATGAGTGCATGGTACTGCCCCCAGCGTTAATGGCGGCAATACCAGTAGGTGCCAGAACGACGAACTTCTTCTTCGTGTTCTGACAGATATACTTCAAGAATGTTGATTTACCTGTACCAGCCTTACCTGTCAGAAAGACAGATTGGTTAGTGAACTGTATCAGGTTCTGGGCGTTCTTGAATTGAGGATTCTCTGTGTCTATCGTATTTTGCGTAGGCATTTACTATTCTTGTGACGAGTTTATGACGTACTATATCCTTCTCATTCATCTGTATGATTGAAATACCCTTAACGTCCTTCAAGACCTCGGTAGCCTCTTTGAGACCTGACTTCACATTGCGAGGAAGGTCAATCTGAGTCATGTCGCCGGTGATAATCATCTTCGTTCCTTGTCCCATACGGGTAAGGAACATCTTTATCTGTTGAGTGGTAGTGTTCTGTGCCTCGTCAAGGATGACGACAGCATCGTTCAGTGTACGTCCACGCATGAAGGCGAGAGGTGCAATCTGAATGACATTCTGCTCCATGTATTCCGTGAGCTTCTGTGCAGGTATCATGTCTTGAAGTGCATCGTAGAGTGGCTGAAGATACGGGTCAATCTTATCCTTCATGTCTCCAGGGAGAAAACCGAGTTTCTCGCCAGCCTCAACGGCAGGTCGTGAGAGGATAATCTTGCGAATCTCCTTGTTCTTCAACGCACGTACTGCAAGGGCGATGCTCATGTACGTCTTGCCCGAACCAGCAGGACCGATGGCAAAAATCATGTCGGTCTTATTGAAAGCCTCCACCAGTTTCTGCTGGTTGTCGCTACGAGGAATGATAGGCTTTCCTGTCACGCTATAGACGATAGCGGAATTGTCAGAACTTTCCTCCTTGGTACGTTCGCCCTTAATGATGTTGAGGATTGTGTCCTCGTTGAGCGAGTTGTACTTGATGCAATGCTGTTGCATCTTGTCAATGTTGTCCTCAAAGGCACACATTTCCTCCTCGTCGCCCATCACCTTGATGATGTTGCCCCGAGCAATAATGCGTAGTTTTGGATACAAAGCCTTAATCATCTGGATATGTACGTTCTTCACGCCATAGAAGGTGACGAGGTCGATGTTCTCAAGAACGATATGCTTTTCTATCAAGTTTGTGAGTTTATTTAGTTTGTATTTATGTCGTAAGATTACATGTTATGATTCATCATCCTGTAATTCGCCATCTCCTCATACTTCGTACCTGGACGACCGTAGTTGGCGTATGGATAGATGCTGATACCTCCACGAGGAGTGAAGATGCCTGTAACCTCGATATACTTAGGATCCATAAGACGTATGAGATCTTTCATAATCTTATTGACGCAATCCTCGTGGAAGTCGCCATGATTACGAAAAGAGAAAAGATAGAGCTTAAGGCTCTTGCTCTCCACCATACGCTGGTCAGGGAGGTATGATATGCGAATCTCTGCAAAGTCTGGCTGTCCAGTGATAGGGCAGAGGCTTGTGAACTCTGGGCAGTTGAACTGTACCCAATAGTCATTCTCGGGGTGCTTGTTCTGAAATGTCTCCAGAACCTCAGGGGCATAATCCTGACGATACTCCGTTTTCTTGCCAAGACTTTTAAGTCCCTCTGTTTCGCGTCCGTTGCTCATTAAATATGCTTTTGTTTTAGTGAAAATATACTTTGAAACTACTTAATTTAGTTGCAAAGTTACGGCAAAGTAGAGTAAAAGCAAAGAATGAATGGCATTATTTTTTGAAAATAATATTATATTGTATATCTTTGCACAAATGTTACATTTATCCTTTCGGATGGAAATCTGTAATAGCAAGAGAAAGTGAAGCAAAACGGAGACCATCCAAGGAGTAATCTATAATGTTGAAAGACCCAAAATATTATTGTTATGAAAAAAGGAATTGATTGCTTCCTTTCATGTGTCAATCTTTCATTGGTTGACAATCTGATAACAGAGCTTAAGGCGCAGAAGCATATCAACAATGTGTTTATCCTTTCTCCATCAACGGATACTAAGGAATATAAAGGTTGCAAAGTGCTGACGGTTACAAATGCACTCTCGTCACGCCTTGTCAAGACTATCGCAGATAATGCTGTGTCCGAATTCGCTCTTATCTTTGGACATTCTGAGACCATATCACTCGGATATGGTACAATCAATCGTATATACAACGTTGCATTAGGGCTACATCCTTCCATTTTGTATTCAGACCGATACAAGGTAAAGAATGGCGAACGCTATGCTTCTCCTACCATCGACATACAGTATGGAAGTGTGCGTGATGACTTCGACTTCGGTTCGATGTTCCTCATTTCCGTGAATATAATGAAAAATTATCTGGAAGAGAAGTCTGATGACGAACTCATATATTCTGGTTGCTATGACTATATGCTCTATCTTCTCCGTCACAAGTATGAGGCACCATTGTTCCATCTTCATGAGTATCTCTATACTGAGGAAGAACTTGACCTACGCAAGAGTGGCGAGAAACAGTTTGACTACGTTGACCCACGCAACCGTGAGGCGCAGATTGAAAAGGAGAAGGTGTTCACAGAGCACTTAAAGAAGATTGGTGCATACATCGCACCAGAGTCAGTTGACGAGATAGACCATACCAAGGGCGACTTTGACGTTGAGGCTTCAGTCATCATTCCTGTTCGCAATCGTGAGAAGACCATAGAAGATGCTGTACGTTCAGCGCTCTCACAGAAGGCATCGTTTGATTATAATGTGATTGTTGTAGATAACCATTCAACAGATGGTACAACAGATATATTGAACAAATTAGCTAAGGAAGACAGCCGTGTAAAGCATATCATTCCATCTCGTACAGACCTCGGAATAGGCGGCTGTTGGAACCTTGCCTGCAATTCTGAATTCTGCGGTCGTTTTGCCGTTCAGCTTGACAGCGATGACCTATATAGTGGCGAAGATACTCTCCAGCGTATCGTCAACAAGTTCTACGAGGAGAAGTGTGCCATGGTTATCGGCTCTTACCGTATGTGTAACTTCCAACTTGAGACTCTCCCTCCAGGCCTTATCGACCATAAGGAATGGACGGATGATAACGGACGAAACAATGCCCTTCGAATCAATGGTCTTGGTGCGCCACGAGCATTCTTCACACCATTGTTGCGCAAGATAGGCGTGCCTAATACAAGTTATGGTGAGGATTATGCACTTGGTCTTGCTTTCTCACGCAAGTATAAGATTGGACGTATCTTTGACGAGCTCTACCTTTGCCGTCGTTGGGAAGGTAACTCTGATGCCGCACTCTCACCTGAGAAGGTAAACGCTAATAATGCGTACAAGGACGGACTTCGTACATTGGAGATACTTGACCGTCGCAACCTCAACAACTATTGGAATTGCGAGGCGACAATAGAAATTGCAAATGAGTTGTTTGACCTTCAGATGGAGAAGTGGAAGGAAGTAGCTGAACGCTATGAACAGTTGAAGAACGTAGCAGTAAACAATATCATTTGTGACCAAGTGAAGCTTGTCACTCAGTATAATCCTGCACGCATCGTAAGTACTGGCGCAAAGATAGATGCAAAAGCCATCAAGGAACGTCCTTGTTTCCTTTGTGAGCATAACCGACCAGAGGAACAGATTGACAACTCTATAGCTAAGAGATACCAGTTGTTGGTCAATCCATTTCCAATCCTTCCTCGTCATTTCACTATTCCATCACGTCATCATCAGCCACAAGCAATCCTAGAAAGCTATGAGGATATGATGAGTATCACGGATGGATTGGGCGACGAGATGCTGGTGTTCTACAACGGACCTCTCTGCGGAGCCTCCGCTCCTGATCACATGCACTTCCAAGCGGGAAGTCGTGGTGTTGTTCCATTAGAGCGTGACTGGGATAACAACTACCGCAGAACACGTTCACGCATATATCCTATCAGCGAGGAGGAGTTGCTTGAGGCAAGTCGTCTTGAGCAGATAGCCGACAACACAGGTATCTTCAGCCTTCGTGGTTATGTATGTCCAGGTGTAATAATCATCACTCGTACGCCTTCGGCTAATGCTTATCTTTTCAAGAAGATTTATGATGTACTTCCTATACCAGAGGGAGCAACAGAGCCAATGATGAACATCCTTGCATGGAAGGAGGCAAGTTCTACAGATGGTTCGCCACGTATCGTGAGCGTAATCCTACCACGTGCAAAGCATCGTCCCGACTGCTACTATGCAGAAAGCAACGAAAAGATTCTTGTCAGCCCTGGTGCTCTCGACATGGGAGGCTTAATTATCACTCCACGTGAGGAAGACTTCCGTAAGATTACTCCAGACATGGCAGGAAGCATCATTCGTGAGTGCGGAATGTCTCTTGACGATGAATTGGAGATGATTATGAACATGAAGAAAGTACGATGAAAGAACCCAAGATAAGTGTTGGCATTTTGCACGCAGCCAATATACGATTTATCCTTAATTCAACCTATAAAGTAGGTAATGAGGGAGTGAAGGGTGACGACGAGGTCTCCTTAACTGATGGGCGTATCTGTTGGCGTGGCAAGGCTTATGACGAACTGATATTCGAACCAAAGGAGGCAGATGCTTCCTTTGGTTTGTATGATGTAATAATAGGTATCAACTTCCATTGGGAACGAAAGGAGAACCAGACGTTCAAGGGAATCCTCAAGTTCATCATAGATAAGGGTACGCTCTGTGCCGTCAACATTCTTGGTGTGGAAGATTACCTCAAGTGCGTCATCTCAAGCGAGATGAGCGCAACGGCAAGTCTTGAGTTCCTAAAGGCACACGCCGTTATTAGTCGCTCGTGGGTGCTGGCGCAGATAAGTTGTAAGCATCATGCCGAGGCTTTGGGAGATCGTGCTTCTTCCTCAGAGGGTGTCGATACGATTATCAGATGGTATGACCATGACGCTCACAAGAACTTTGATGTGTGTGCCGATGACCATTGCCAGAGGTATCAGGGTATTACACGTATCAAGAGTCAAACAGCCCTTGATGCTGTTGAAGCTACGAGGGGCAAAGTACTTATGTTTGCCGACGAGATATGTGATGCCCGTTTCTCCAAATGCTGTGGTGGTATGATGGAGGAGTTCCAGAACTGCTGGGAAGACTCTCCTAAACCTTATCTCGTTGCAAAGCCCGATGCCATAGGCGATAGTGGAGACTTCTGCAACACGAACGATAAGAGCATCCTTTCGCAGGTACTTAATGGCTATGACCAAGAGACGGCAGACTTCTATCGTTGGACGGTCAAATATACAACAGAAGAGATTAGTGAGCTTGTAGCACGTAAGTCGGGTATCGACTTCGGAACCATCAGGGAACTTGTTCCTGTCAAGCGTGGTCCTTCGGGACGTCTTATCCTTCTCAAGATAGTAGGTGATAAGAATACAGTAACCGTGGGCAAGGAACTTGAAATAAGAAAATGGCTCAGCGAGTCACACCTCTATTCTTCTGCTTTCGATGTGGAGAAAACTACTGATGGTTTCATTCTTCATGGTAAAGGTTGGGGACACGGTGTAGGCCTCTGCCAGATTGGTGCTGCCGTTATGGGTAGCAAGGGATTTAAGTATGACGGCATACTTATGCATTACTATCCTAATTCTGAGATAAAGAAGATATATTGATGATGTCAAATCCATGATTTATGCCTTCGGGTGAAGTGTTCGAGACGCATGGATTTGACATGTATAGATTTGAGATTTTAAACATCAAGCATGTCAGAAA
This sequence comes from Bacteroidaceae bacterium, assembly GCA_017540585.1. GTDB lineage: Bacteria > Bacteroidota > Bacteroidia > Bacteroidales > Bacteroidaceae > Minthosoma. The sequence continues at coordinate 13,650 of JAFYAT010000102.1, forward strand.
AGAGAAGACATAGTCCTTGGTTCTGGATTCCGAGCCTGTGTGCAGCAGAAGAGATACCATCAGCGATGGTGACTTATGTTGCTCTGCTGATGTTTATTCAGTTTGGACAGAGCAATGCCATGTCTTCGCTCCTTGGCGGGCTGCTCTTCCTTCCTTGGGTTATGAAGTCGTATCTACGTAGTAAGGTGCGCAATGCAGGATGTTTTAAGAAACACATACATATTGTTGAGGCTTGCATCTTCGTGTGTCTATATGGCACGACGTTGTATCTCGACAAATTCTCCCCCAACACGCTTGTGCTCTTTGCCATTATGTTTGTTGTGTGCTTCTTCTGTGCATGGCATGAGTTATTGGCAAAGATGTACTACAATCGTATGCTCTTTCCACGCCAGCAGTTGCTCTATAACAAGACCAAGATATTTGCATCACAAAGTACGGTTGTACTTACATACGGAGTGCTTATTATCGTAGTTGGCTTTGCCGAGGTGTTCTTCCGCAGCTATCGTAAGGCATGGGCAATGGAAAGCTACCTTGTGGCAGGAGTGTTCTTGTTCTTCCTAATACTGAACTTCCTTGTGCTTCAGAATCCGCGTATTCATAATCCGTATAGACACGAGTCGTTAATTCATGCCGTGAAGAATGAGATACATATTGTGGAGCGCATACGCCAGAAACAGTATTCGTTTCGTGTCATTGCCTCCTTGTTCTTCCTGTTGCTACCACAGGCATTGATGTTTCAGACACGTGTATTCTTCCTTATGTCTTCTGTCAAGACTGGAGGACTTGGTTGTAGCATACAAGATGTGGGATTTGCTCAGGGAACAATAGGTGTGATAGCCTTCTCCATCGGTGTGACTCTTGGCAGGATGTTCATTGACCGTTACGATTATGGCAGGATGTTCTGGTACATGGCAATTCCTTTGACATTGTCGCCAATGTGCTATGTGTTCATGTCACAATATCCTGTGTATGATGATATGCAAGCCTTGTGTTGCATGACATTCCTTGCACAGTTGTGCTTTGGATTTGGACTGAATATATGTATGTATTTCGTACATTATATATCTAATGAGAGATACCGTAACACTATAAACTATCTCTACGTGCCACTTGTGGCAGGAGCGATGCTTGTTCCTATGTGTGTGTCAGGATTCCTTACCGACATCCTTGGTTTCAAGACGTTCTTCCTCATTGACCTTGCCTGTGCTCCTGTTGCATGGCTCGTGATATGCGTGGCGAAGGTGAAAGAGAAGTTGCATACTTCATAGTATGGTAGTTAACTTCCGTTAACTTCGGTTAACTCCCATTAAAAATGCAGGTCAACATCAATCCTCGATCGATATGGTAATCCTTTCCTCGATTGAATTACTATATCAATCCTCGATCGATATAGTATATCGATCCTCATACGAAATAATATCGCGGTTACCGTATGATTTAAGTCCTTAATCAAGACGACAAAAAGTAATATATAAATAAGAATATGAAGACAACAAAACCATACGCATGGGTTCCATCGCTGTATCTTGGCGAGGCGCTTCCCTACACGGCAGTCATGCTGCTCTCCGTGATTATGTTCAAGGAGTTTGGTCTTACTGATGGCGAGATAACAGTCTATACTGGCTGGCTCGGCTTGCCGTGGGTAATCAAGCCGATATGGAGTCCTATCATCGACAATATGAAGACAAAGCGATGGTGGATTCTCTCCATGCAGTTTGTCATGGGAGTAGCGCTCGGTCTTGTAGCATTCACCCTTCCTACATCCTTCTGGTTGCAAGGTTCATTGGCTTTGTTCATGGTCATAGCCTTTGCAAGTTCCACTCACGACATATCCGCTGATGGCTTCTATATCATCGGCCTTGAGGATAGAGAACAGGAGCTGTATGTTGGCGTGCGCAACACCTTCTACCGTATAGGCATGGTGATAGGTCAGGGCGGACTCGTGATGCTTGTGGGTGCTATGCAGAACGGCTTCTTCGGCTCGGCTCTTGCTGGTTCGGCTACTCCATGGATGACGGCATTCCTTATCCTTGGCGGTCTTATGGTGCTATTGTCACTCTACCATTCACGTATGTTGCCAGACGTGGAACATGGAGTGGTGAACGACACGTTTGATGTCAAAGTACAGGCACAGGAGTTTGTCAATACCCTCAAGGTGTTCCTCACCAAGCCTCACCTTATCTCTGCTGTTGCTTTCATCCTTCTTTTCCGTTTGCCAGAAGGATTGCTCACTAAGATTGTGCCGCTGTTCCTCACACGTAGCAAGGCAGAGGGAGGACTTGAACTCAGTAACGTGGATTTCGGATTCATTAGTGGAACGCTTGGCGTTATAGGTCTCCTTGCTGGTGGTATCATAGGCGGTTGGGCTGTGTCAAAGTGGGGACTGAAGCGTTGTCTTTGGCCTCTCGTGCTTAGCATTACTGTGCCAGATGTGGTGTATGTCTATCTCAGTTCCGTTCCTACGGACAACCTGTGGATTATCGGCAGTTGCCTTTGCTTTGAGCAGATAGGCTATGGTCTTGGTTTTGCCGCATACACTCTTTTCCTTGTTACTTTCTCACGTGGCGAACGTAGCACATCTGTCTTTTCTATCTGTACGGCAGGACAGTACCTTGGTGGTGTGATGCTTCCGGGAATGGTGTCAGGACTTATTTCTGAAAATATTGGCTATCAGTCATTCTTCATACTTATCATGGCTCTCTGTTTGGTTACATTTGCCGTGACTGCATGGGCAAAGATAGAGTAGAACATTTGCGTTATTCTGTATGGAATAAGTAATGAGACACTTTATAAAAGAAAAAACTCCAGGGGAATGTGAGTCCTCTGGAGTTTTTTATTTTATTTATTCAACTTTTTCTTGAGTGCTTCTGCTGCGCTATTGATAGCTTTTGTTGCTTCCTCGTTAGCTTTCTGTGTTGCAGCTTCGGCTGCTTCATTAGCCTTAGCCTTGGCATCTTCCTTAATCTTTGCCTTGGTCTCTTCTGCAGCTGCCTTTACCTGTTTGTTTACGGTGTTGGCATCTGATGTTGCAGCATCCTTAGCCTCGTTTCCGAGTGCGCTTGCTGTAGCAGGAGCTGACTGGATTCCGTTGATGATGTCGGCTACTGTGAACTCTCCAGTTGCAAGCTTGTCGAGATCTTCCTTATGGTTAGCTGCAAACTCCTGAAGCTTGTATGCAAACTTCTTTACCTCAGTAGAGTCAAGGTTGGCAGCAAGTTCATGAAGCTTAGAAAGCTCTTCCTTTACAGCATCTTCATCGCCTGATGCTACTGCTTCCTCAAGTGCAGCAAGCTCGTCTGTCTGTTCTTCAACTTCAGTAGTGTCCTGATCTGTTGCCTCGTTAGTGGAGTTGCCACAAGACGAGAATGTGATTGCTGCAACGGCAGCAATAGCAACGAAAATCTTCCTCATAATTTGTGTTTTTAATTGTTGATAATTTAATATATGTGTTATGGTGCAAATATACTAAGTTTTTTATTATCTTTGCAAGAAATTTGGATTTTATCCGAAATATAACGCAAATATATGAAGATTATAGATAAAATTAAGATATTGAGTGCAACCGTTCTTCTTCTTTGTGCTTGTAGCGGAGAGGATAGGACGCATGAGTATTTGGCTCTCACTCAGCACAACAACTGGGTATTTGACATAATGAAGGAAAACTACCTTTGGGCAGACACCCTTCAGACACCAGACGAACGCAAGTTCTTCGGTGACCCTTCAACATTCCTCAAGAATATAACATCGAAGGTTAAGGAAGATAAGTGGTCGTATCTCACGGTTGATACCATCGTGTCCGACCCTTTTGAGCGTGGCTACTTCAATCATAACGAATCATACGGCGTGGACTATATGCTTGTTACAGACCCTACGGGACAGACAACCAAGCAGTATGTACGTATTCTTACGGTATATAAAGGCTCTGCTGCCGAGAGAGCAGGCTTACAGCGTGGCGACTTTATCATGTCCTTCAATGGCTATAAGTTCTCATCTTCTAATATAACCAAGCTCAAGAAGGGCATTGGACTTAATTTGAAGGTGTGCCATCTTGATGCCGACACCGAAGGTAATACATATTATTGGAAGGATACGGTTGATTATGTACTGCCTGCTTCAAGCACGGTTGTGTATGATGCGGTGCCTAACAGTCTTACATATTATAACGGTGGTGATGCTGTTGTTGGCTACTATTGTCTCACAAATATGTTGGATACCCCTCTTCCTTTCTCAGATGTATTCCCTCTATCTCAGTTTGCTAAACAGATGAAGGAGGCAGGGGTAAAGGAACTTGTACTTGACCTTCGCCTCTGTAATCAGGGCACTATGGAGAATGCACAGGTAGTGGCATCATCCATCGTGAAGAGTGAACTACGTAATGGCGTGTTTGCAAAGACCATTTGGAATAAGAACAAGGCAGCGCAGAATCAGGAGTACCGTTTCTTGTCTGACGTGACGAGTCTTGAACTTAGTCGCGTGTTTATCCTTACATCAGGCTATACAAGAGGTGCGGCAGAATGGCTCATTCATTCACTTCAGGCTGTAATGGGATTTGATCACGTTATACTTATTGGCGAGAAGACTGCAGGTCAGAATGTGCTTAATGGTGTTATTCGTTCTGACGAATACATGATATCCATTTATCCTTCTGTTGCATACGTTTCAGATGCCAACGACAACTACGACTATGCTTCGGGCATCACTCCTACATACGAGATTCGTGAACGTGAATATCTCCATCTTTATCCTTATGGCGATTCACGTGAAGTGCTTTTCAATAAAGCATTGGAGATTATGTCTAATTCGTTCTAAGGACATAATCTTTTAGCAAATATAATCTCAAATATTCGTTAACTCTGTACTTACATTATGATACATCGGGAATACATCAGTTTTTGTTCGGGAATCCTTCGCTTTTCCTTCGGTTCATGTTTTTGGGCGAAATGACACTTACGTATTCTCTTATTTGTGACATAATGTTACTTATTGTGGCATTTTACTTTCTTTGCAGCAACAGCACTTTGTTATCGTAGAAAGATGGCTGTTTTTTTGTACGCGTAGAAAAAAAATTTTGTACGCGTACAAAATAATTTTTCTACGTGATGTAGATATTTCTGCTTCGCACATTAGTTTTGTCAAAATGCTATTAGCTAATGACTATCCCTGTCTTTTTGTCACCTGCAATTTCACGAAAAAATTACGAAGGGCTACCGAACCCTTATCGAAGGATTAATGGAGGGACATGAACTGACATTTTGTTATTTCACAGCTATTAATGTGAAGTCACGACTTATCTAAAACACAGAGGACACTTAGAACTCAGAGAAAACAATTTGGGATTTGTGAAAGTTATTTTTTCAACTTTATATTCTGATATCTTTGTTTGAATGGAAAGATGTACATGTAAAGTTTTTTTTGATTTGGTGGTTGGGAGCAGATATTAGACTTTACCCCGATTGTCCACATCAAGGGAGGCATCAACCTTATGAGAGCAAGTTCTATAAGTCGCTTTAGAATATAAAACCATAACTCAGAGTGTCGGTGTCATGAAGGAAACAAATGATTTAGCGTTGCGTGATATGCGGAACGTTCCAATTATCATATTGATGGCACGCAGAAAATGGATACGATTAACACAACATTCTCAACAATTTGTACCGATAATTCACAAATTATATATATCTTTGTCGCTGTAATAAAAACATTAGAACCAAACAACCTGTAAAGATTATGCAAAAAATCAGACCAATGCTCAAGAGCGCACTCATCATTACGCTCTCAGCACTACCACTCCTTACATCTGCACAGACAGCACGAGAGGAGATACACGAGAACATACTACGCTCAGGAAGTAACCACATGGCATACATCGCACCCGACAAACCGCTCACGGCTGCACCTAAAGGCTATGAACCATTCTATATCAGCCACTATGGCAGACATGGTTCGCGCTGGTTACTTAATGACAACGACTACATGGGACTCATAAAGACACTCCGCAAGGCTGACAAGTATGGCAAGCTCACAGACCTCGGAAAGAAGACACTCAAAGACCTTGAGAAATTCTACCCATGCACCGTCAAGCGACTCGGAGACCTCACGTCCGTGGGCGAACGACAGCACCATGGCATAGGCAAGCGAATGACCGAGCACTTCCCCGAAGTGTTCAGAGGCAATGCACAGGTAGATGCACGAAGCACGGTAGTCATCCGATGCATCCTCTCCATGACAGCAGAATGTGAGGAGATAACAGCCTTTAATCCTAAGGTAAAGATGCACAACGATGTGAGCGAAGCATTCCAGTACTACCTAAATCACGAAAGAGACAGCAAGATAAGAGAAGCATCTAAAGGACGCAACGGAGTGCTCAACAAATATCGCCAGGCTTACACACATCCTGAGCGTCTGATGTCAACACTCTTCAACGACAAGGCATACATCAAGGACAGCCTCAATGCACATGCCTTCATGAGCTCGCTCTTCTGGGTAACTACCAATATGCAGAGCCATGACACAGACGTTGACCTCTACCCTCTCTTTACAGAGGAAGAGTGTTATGACTTGTGGAAGATACAGAACATCGACTGGTACCTCGGTTACGGACCAGCACCACAGACCAAAGGTATCATGCCTTACAATCAGAGCAACCTCCTGCGCAACATGATAGAATCGGCAGACACTGTTGTGGGTAATCGCAACTTCAATGGAGCAGCACTCCGCTTTGGTCATGAAGTGTGCGTAATGCCACTCGCATGCCTCCTTGAACTCGACTCATGTGGACGTCAGGTGGAAGACCTTGGACATCTCGAAGACTACTGGGTCAACTACCGCATCTATCCAATGGCATGCAACATACAACTCGTGTTCTACCGTCCTAAGAAAGGCAACGGCGACATCCTCGTAAAGGCACTCCTCAACGAGAAAGAAGCCACAATGCCAGTCAAGACAGACACCTACCCTTACTACAAGTGGCAGGACATCCGTAAATACTACATAAAGAAGCTTGACGACTTCGACAAGCAATAAGCATCTTAGACGAGGTCAGAAATGACAATTACAAAAGGCTAAAGACGATTGTATCAATCATCTTTAGCCTTTCATTATTAGCATGATTAAGAAGTCCATCATCAAGAGCTCTAAGAGATTACGCAGTCAAGGACATACTAACAGCATACATCATCTCATATAACATAATCCGAATGGCCGCCCCCTTCGGGGGGCGGGGGATGTCGTTGAGGCTATTCTATAAACCTCCTCACCTCCTCCGTGTATTCCTCTGGATAGTCGTGATACATCCTTGCATGGATGACACCAGGCTTGGTCCATATCTCCTTGTCACGTGGCATGGCAAGGTAAAGCTCATGCACCATCTCAGACGGAACATAAGTGTCACTCATACCATGAATAAAGAGCATAGGCTTAGTGGAGCGTTTGACCTGCTCAACGGCAGATGCCTCCTTGAAGTCCCACCCATAACGAAGTTTGCACATCACGTTGGCAATATGCAGAAACGGGAACGGTTGAAGGTGATAGTCATGACGAATGACAAACGAGAACTCATCCCACACACTCGTGTAGCCGCAATCCTCGATATAGCAATGAAGGAAATCTGGCTGATCTGATTCTCCTGATAGCATCATGGTTGTTGCAGCCCCCATGGATATGCCATGCACAACCATACGTGTATCGCCTCCAAAAGCATCGTTGGCAACATCAAGCCACACGCGAGCATCCTTCCTGTCGAGCCATCCCATCTGAATGTGCGTTCCTTCACTCTGACCGTGAGCACGAAGCTCTGGCAAAAGCACATTGTAATGCAGGTCGTGGTTATACATATACGCAATATGGAACATATCGACAGCACAGCACTTGTGACCATGAATGACCACCGCCGTATTCCTTGTCTTCACTGGCGCAGATATAATGTAACCATGAAGACGAGCGCCATCACTTGCCACAATAATAGTGTCACGCAAAGCCTTGTTGCGGTTAAGACTATCAACCCAATGACGCAGGAAAGGATAGTCGCTATACATATATCCGTACGTACGTTCAAGGTCACACTCGACAGGGCTGAGAGCAACGAACATAAGGTAGTAGCTTGCACCAAACAAGACAAGGACAGCAACGGCAAAGACCGCTGCAACCGACTTCCAGAAGACACCCCATACGCTGAATCCACCACGCTTAATAGCGTGAGACGACGTTCGTCTGCTTTTCTTACGTTTGTTAACCATATACATAAAATGGGCAGCGTGAAGAACACGTTGCCCCTATTATTAAACATTCTCATGCCAAAACTCCCAGCTTGCAATAGCCTGCAAATGCAGCATCTCAAGACCATTCTTCACTACAGCGCCATTCTCTGCACCCTTCTTCATGAAGAGCGTCTCAAGAGGGTTATACACAAGGTCAAAGAGGATATTGTCACTCGTCAACGTCTCATAAGGAATGGCAGGACACTCGTCAACATGTGGGTACATACCGCACGGACTACAATTTACGATGACCTGATACTTGCGAAGAACATCAGCCGTAACGTCGTCATAAGTAATCATGCCAGGCTTAGGAGTACGAGTCACGTAGAGAGTCTCCATACCGAGCTTCTTCTCCAGTCCGTACTTCACAGCCTTTGACGCACCGCCAGTACCGAGGATAAGAGCCGACGTATGTATAGGAGTAAGGAGCGGACGCAAGGAATCAACAAATCCGATGACATCGCTATTGTAACCCTTGAGATAACGCTTACCATTCTTCTCGCCTACACGCACCACATTGACAGCACCGATAGCTTTAGCCTCGGCAGACATCTCATCGAGGAACGGAATGACCTGCTGCTTGTATGGTATCGTCACGTTATGACCTCGAAGTTCAGGATTAGCATCCAAAGTGGCAAGATAGTCATCAATGCTCGGTATCTCGAAGTTAAGATACTCAGCATCGATATGCTCCTTTGCGAACTTATCCGTAAAGAATCCTCTTGAGAATGAATGGCCAAGAGGATAGCCAAAAAGACCGTATTTATCCATTGTATTTCTCTCCTGTATATAGTATGCACATTCCAAACAGCAGACGCTTGAACTGCGCATTACGGAAACCTGCCTTGGTGATGATGTCACACATGCGTTCAGCCTGTGGTACAGCTTCCATCGTCTCAGGAAGATAAGTGTAGGCACTTGCATCCTTTGAGAAGAGGCGACCGAGAGCTGGCATAACCACGTGTGAATAGATATGGAACAACTGTTTCATTGGGAAACTGACCGGAGTACAAAGGTCAACGACAGACAGATGACCGCCATCGTTAAGCACACGGTGCATCTCACGCAGACACACGTCAAGGTTCTCGAAGTTGCGGAGGGCAAAAGCGCTGATGACGGCATCGAAGCTATTGTCCGCAAATGACATGTTTGCACAGTCTTCTTGACGGAACTCAATCTTGTCCTCCAGCCCGAGCTGACGTACCTTATCACGTCCCACGTTCATCATGCCTTCAGAGATATCCACTCCCACAACCTTCTTCGGATGCAACTTGCGATAAGCGAGGATAGCAAAGTCGCCAGTACCTGTGGCAATGTCGAGTACACTATCCGTACGCTTCCTGTTGCGAAGAAGATAACTGATGGCATTGTTACGCCATATCTTGTCTATACCGAACGAGAGCGTGTGGTTAAGCATATCATACGAGTGAGCAATGTTATCAAACATCGTCTCTACCTGTTCACGCTTGCTCCCGTTATCTCCGTATGGCTTTATCTGTTCCTGCTGATAATTTCCCATATACACACACCAAGCCCCCCACTCCACAAAGCAGGCATCCTCAAGAATAGTATGATAAAAAAATCATGCCACTATTCTGTTCTTGTCCCAAAGGATGCCACCTTCATGGAATGGGGGACTTCAATTTATCTTGTCTTCAGATATTCGAGCACGTTACGTTCGATACGTGCAGCAATATCCTCGTCTGACTGCTCCTTAACAAACTTCTCGCCGATGATATGCTCGTAGAGCTCAATGTAACGTTCGGACACGCTCTCAGCATACTCATCTGTAATCTCAGGCATAACCTGTCCTGGCTGGTTCATGAAGTTATGCTCGATAAGCCACTGACGAACGAACTCCTTAGAGAGCTGCTTCTGTGGCTCACCCTTCTCAAACTTCTCCTGATAACCCTCAGCATAGAAGTAACGTGAAGAGTCTGGTGTGTGAACCTCGTCAATGAGGTAAACCTTACCGTCACGCTTACCGAACTCATACTTTGTATCAACGAGGATAAGTCCCTGCTCTGCTGCGATGCGAGTACCGAGGTCGAAGAGAGTGCGAGTATATTTCTCCATCACTTCATAATCCTCCTTGCTAACGATACCCTGAGCAATGATTTCCTCCTTAGAGATGTTCTCATCATGACCCTCATCAGCCTTAGTAGTAGGAGTAATGATAGGCTCTGGAAACTTCTCGTTCTCACGCATACCTTCAGGGAGTGTAATGCCGCAGATCGTACGGTTTCCAGCCTTGTAGTCACGCCAAGCAGAACCAGTAAGATAACCACGTATAATCATCTCTACACGGAAGCCCTCGCACTTGAGACCTACAGTTACCATTGGGTCTGGAGTAGCAAGCTTCCAGTTAGGAACAACGCTTGAAGAAGCATCAAGGAACTTAGCAGCAATCTGGTTAAGTACCTGTCCCTTGAAAGGAATACCCTTTGGAAGAACAACGTCAAATGCAGAGATGCGGTCAGTAGCAACCATTACCATAAGGTCATCGTTGATGTTGTACACGTCACGAACCTTACCGTGATACACTTCCTTCTGTCCTGGGAAGTTAAAGTCTGTTCTTGTTAAAGCTTTCATTTATTTAGATGTTATTAGAATACCTTTCTTATATAAAAGCAACCTCATTATTTCAGCCGCATAAATATAGGATTGGTAACATTATTGTTCATCGTCATGCTTCCTTATGACAAGCTCGCCTCCTGCCATCACAACAGTCTTGCCATCCTCACTTACGGATGAACTATCCTTGCGGATAGAGTCAAGTGGACAATAGAATGATGGACAGATATAGCTGTCACGTGGAATCTTTGCCTCTGGGTCTGGCTCTGGATACTTGCCTCCATAGTGCTTGAAGCGTGGATCCTGAAGGAGTTTGCAGATGAAGTGACCGAATATAGGAAGAGCCGTTCGGCTACCCTGTCCAAGTTCACCCGTACGGAAGTGGATACAACGGTATTCGCCTCCTACCCAAGCACCGCCCACAAGCTTTGGCGTAGCTCCAACGAACCAAGCATCCGAGTGGTTGTTTGACGTACCTGTCTTTCCTCCGAAGTCATTCTCGTTACATATAGGATGGATATATTGCCACAAGGCAGCCGTAGTACCGAGACGGTCATGAAGACCTTCCCAGAAGAGACGTTGCATGAAGAATGCAGTCTTGTACTTGATTGCCCTCTTAGCCTTTGCCACTTCCTCATCGTAATCATATATGACCTTACCGTTACGGTCAACAATCTTAGTCACAAGAACAGGGTCGCGCTGCATACCGTCATTCATAACGGTAGAGTAAGCATCAACGAGTTCAAGCAGATTAACATCGGATGAACCGAGAGCAAGTGAAGGCGTAGGCTTGAGTGGGCTATGAATACCCATACGATGTGCTATATCCACAACATTATCTATACCTGTCTCCTGTCCGAGCTTGACGGCAATAGTATTGACCGACTGCGCAAAAGCGGACTTGAGCGGCATATTGCCGTTGGTACAATAGCCATTGGCATTATGCGGAGTCCATGAGACAAGCTTTGTAGTGTCTTTTTCATCTGGCACACGAAGAGTGATGTAGCTGTCAAGACGACGTGAAGATGGTACAATCGAGTCATTATTCTCGAATGCGGAAGAATAGACAAAGAGCTTGAACGTAGAACCTGGCTGACGCATAGCAGTCACCTTGTCATATTTCCATGAACCGAAATTGATGTCACCTACCCAACACTTGACAAAACTTGTCTGTGGTTCCATGACCACGAAACCACAATGGAGGAAACGTACCATATAACGGATACTGTCCATCGTACTCATCATCTCCTCCTTCAAACCATTCACACCGTCCTTACCGTAAGCAAAGAGTTTGACAGGATGTGGTTGATTAAGATGGTAGAAGATGGAATCCTCATTACCATTATATTTGGCATCAAGATACTTGTACGCTCCCGTTGTCCTGGCTATATTCTCGATGAAGTTAGGAATCTCCTGATGCGAGCGGTCGCGCCAAGGATTCATGCCTCTCCAATGGTCGTCGAAACGTTTCTGGAGAATCTTCATCTGCTTGTTCACCGCCCACTCTGCGTATGCCTGCATACGAGTGTCGATAGTAGTGTATATCTTCAATCCGTCACCATACAGGTCAACATCATTTGCCTTACACCAATCACGAAGATACTCCCTTACAGCAAGACGGAAATACTGTGCCTTTCCATCGTAGGCATTCTCCACCTTATAGTGGGAGATATTGATTGGTATCTGTACGAGTGAGTCATGCATCGCCTTGGTCATCTTGCCCTCCGTGAACATATTGTCATGTGAAAGCATATTACCAAGTACGACGTTACGACGTGCGAAACTGTTCTTTGGGTTGATACGTGGATTATAGGTAGTCGTTGCCTTGAGAAGACCGACAAGTGTAGCAGCTTGTTCAGCCGTAAGGTTCTTAGGCTCCGTATTGAAGTAAGTCCTTGCAGCCGTACGTATTCCGTACGAGTTGCTACCGAAATCCACGGTGTTAAGATACAGGGTTATGATATCCTTCTTGTTGTATCTCTGTTCAATCTTGATAGCGGTAATCCACTCCTTTGACTTCATGATGAGAATCTTGAGTCCTGGAATCTTACCGAGCACACCAGTTGAGTACTGACTCCTTATCTTGAAAAGGTTCTTGACCAACTGCTGAGTTATCGTACTTGCACCACGCGCGTTACCCTGACTCATATCCTTGACAGCAGCAAAGAGACCCTGATAGTCGATACCATGGTGCTGATAGAATCGTTCATCCTCCGTAGAGATGAGTGCATTTATAACGTATGGTGAGATTTCTTCAAACTTAACAGGCGAACGGTTCTCGCTAAAGAACTTTCCAAGAAGAACGCTATCTGCGGAGTACACCATTGATGCCTCCGAGCTTACCGGATTCTCGATACACTCCATTGTTGGAGACAATCCGAACAATCCGAGGAAGTTGCAATCTACAGCTCCAAGATAGAGAAAGAATGCAACAAAGAATGTGGCTATCGGAGCAACAATCCTCTGATACCATACACCCTTGAACTGAGAAGCATACCATATCCATGCATATCTGATATACTTCTTGACATTAATCATAAATGCTTTCATAACACTTAAGCCATCATAATTCCTTTAGAATAGCATCAAGCATCACGCATGTATCCATCTTGTCGGCATCGAGCCAATGAATGTCTGCATCATGGTTGAACCACGTCATCTGTTTTTTTGCATACACGCGAGTGTTCTTTTTCATACGCTCAACTGCCATAGGGAGTTCCCATTCACCGCTTATCACGTTGAACATCTCCTTGTACCCTACGGTATTGAGTGAGTTGAGCTGTCTGAGTGGAAATACCCTTCTGGCTTCGTCCATAAGTCCTTGTGCCATCATGTCATCCACTCGTCTGTTTATCCGGTCAAAGAGTTCAGCACGGTCACGACGGAGTCCGAACTTGACAATTCTAAACGGTCTTTTCTTTTTGGTATTCGTGCGAAATGATGTATATGTCTTTCCTGTCATATAACATATCTCCAACGCATGAACCACCCTCTTGTGATTCTTCTTATCAACAATCCCGTAATGTTCGGGGTCAAGAACTCTTAGTTCTTCAAGCAAAGGCTCCAGTCCTTCCTTTTCGAGACGTTCCTTTAGCACCCGTCTGGTTTCGTCATCCACGGTAGGGATATCGTCGATACCCTTCGTTACCGCATCTATGTACATCATGCTTCCACCAGAAAGAACAACGGTATCGTTCGTCTTGAACAGTTCGTCAAGCAAAGCCATCACATCTGCCTCATACTCCGCAGCACTATAATACTGGTGGAGGTCAAGGGTATGCACGAAGTAATGCTTCACCCTGCTCATCTGTTCTTCGGTAGGAGCTGCCGTACCTATCTCTATGTCCTTGTATATCTGCCTTGAATCTGCGTTGATGATTGGCGAGCCAAGTCTCTCTGCAAGCTCAAGACTCAATTCTGTCTTGCCAACACCAGTAGGCCCAAGCAGAACCACCAATGTCTTCTGCCCGTTAGAATGGTTCGCCATCGGTGATATCAAGTCCTTCGATATCTATGTCTTCGTCAGAGATTCCCTCTTCGCCGAAGATGTCGTCATCGTCAATACCTGCAGATGTTGTCTCGATAGGATTGTTGTTAAACATCTCATCGAAGTCAAGTGTCTGCTGTGGTGCATTTCCGATAGAGCGTGTCACCTTACCATGTGCAAGGTTCTTGCCTGTCTCTATTGCCGAAAGCTCGATGTAGAATCGGCGGTCGGCAAGAGGGTCGAAAGTGTAGATAAGGTGCTGCTTCTCATCCTCAAGGAATTCGCTGAGTTCTGTCTCAGACATGATGTATGAATCCTCCTCAGAATCCGTACCCATATCCTCAAGAGTGATGTCCTGACCTTTCTCCCATCCATCACCACAAATCGTGAATGATGTGAGCTGGTCATCGTTATAGCCACATGAATCGATGATGAGCTTGTGAAGTTCCACAAACTTGGCATCAGCATCGATTGTTATCTCACGCATGAAGTCCTCAACTTCATCGGAGATTATCGTGAATTTGTAAACCATATAATAATCCCCCATGCCCCCGAGGGGGCGTCCATCCGGCTTGGGGGTGGATGGTAAAACAATTACCCCGATAAACAACCTTGACGGACTTATACCGTAAGGCTGCCCCCTTCGGGGGTTAGGGGGCATTATCTAATGATTCCTCGCTTGCTGTTGCTTACGAAATCGATGATATACTCTATCTCCTTGCTCATTGGCACCTCTGCCTTAATCTGCTCTACAGCCTCAGCAACCGTGAGGTTGGCATTGTAGATAAGACGGTAGGCATGGTGGATGTTGTCGATAAGCTCGTTGCTGAATCCACGGCGACGGAGACCTACAACATTGAGTCCAAAGTATGAGATTGGCTCCTTACCTGCCATGATGAATGGAGGGATGTCCTTTGGTGTACGGCTTCCGCCCTGTACCATTGTATAACCTCCGATACGGCAGAACTGGTGAACGAGGACGACTGCACTGATGATGGCGTTATCATCTACAACCACCTCACCTGCGAGCTTTGTTGAGTTACCCATGATGATGCCGCTACCAAACTCACAGTCGTGAGCGATGTGGGCATTCTCCATGATGAGGTTGTTGCTACCTACTGTTGTCTTGCCCTTGCTGGCAGTACCACGGTGGATAGTCACGTTCTCACGTATCTTGTTGTTGTCGCCTATTTCTACTGTTGTTTCCTCGCCACGGAACTTGAGGTCCTGTGGAACGGCTCCGATTACAGCACCCGGGAAGAGTGTGTTGCCGTTACCCATACGAGTACCGTTGAGGAGTGTGACGCTGTTCATGAGAACATTATTGTCACCTATGATTACATTCTTGTCGATGAAGCAGAATGGACCGATTTCACAGTTTTCCCCAATCTTTGCTTCTGGGTCGATGTATGCTAATGGACTTATCATAAAAATTAAGAATTCATAATTCATAATTCAAAATTCATAGTTGTAATCCTTTTGTACATATTGCATAATGGAACAATTCTGAATTTTGAATTTATAATTTTTAATTTATTTAAGTATCGCGCGTGCGAACTTATTATTTATTGTGTGACCTGGCTTGAAGGCAGTCACCTTTCCCTTGATAGGCTTTCCTACAAGAGCGAGGTCACCGATGATGTCAAGAAGCTTGTGACGTGCACACTCGTTTGGCCATGTGAGTGGCTTATGGTTGAGGTAGCCGAGATGATGTGCATCCATGTGAGGAATGCCGAGAGCATCTGCAAGCTTGTCATAACGCTCCTGTGTCATCTCACGCTCGTAGATTACGATTGCGTTGTCGAGGTCACCTCCCTTGATGAGTCCCATATTGAGGAGCGGCTCAAGGTCACGTACGAATACGAATGTTCTTGCTGAAGCAAAGTCCTCTGCAAAGTCGTCAAGACTTGCAAGTGAGGCATGCTGATTGCTGAGGTTTGGTGAGTCGAATGCGATAGTCGCCTCGATGCTGAATCCGTCAGCTGGTTCAATAACGAGATGTTCGCCATTGTTGCCTGTCACCTCTATTTTCTTATCAATTACGAGATATTCTCTTTCTGCATCCTGCTCCACGAGTCCTGTCTTCTGAATGAACTGTGTGAAGTAGAACGAACTGCCGTCGAGTATAGGCATTTCAGGTCCGTCGAGCTGAATGAGGCAATTGTCAACGCCTGCAGCAAGTAGTGCTGCCATAGCGTGCTCAATAGTGCTTATCTTAATATCGCCCTTTACGAGTACTGTACCACGCTGGGTGTCGCCTACGATACGGGCGTCGCAATCAATTATTGGCTGGCCTTCGAGATCCATTCGCTGAATCTTGTAGCCGTAGTTCACTTCTGCAGGACAGAATGTAGCCGTGATGAAAAGACCCGTGTGAAGTCCCTTACTCTTAACGACAAAACTGTCCTTTAGAGTTTGCTGTTTAGTCATATTTATTACTTGTTGTTCTTTAATTCTTCTATCTCACGCTTGAGCACCTGTATCTCCTTGAGGAGGTCTGGCAACTGCTTGAGGGCAGCCGACTGCTTTGCAAATTCACGTGGCTCCACTCCTGGATAACCCATGAATGACACGTTACCCTTCTTTGCAATCTTGTCGCCTGTTATACCAGTCTTGCCGCCGCAATACACTTTGTCTCCGATGTGGAGGTGTCCGACGATACCTACCTGACCACCGAACATACACCACTGTCCGACCTTGGTGCTTCCAGCGATTCCGCTCTGTGCACTCATGACCGTGTGTGCTCCAACTTCAACGTTGTGGGCAATCTGTACGAGGTTGTCGAGCTTGACGCCCTTGCGTACGTATGTTGAACCCATTGTTGAGCGGTCAATACATGTATTTGCACCAATCTCAACGTTATCTTCAATTGTTACGATACCAATCTGTGGAATCTTCTCATAACCCTCTGGTGTAGGTGCGAATCCGAAACCATCTGCTCCGATGACGCATCCTGCATGGAGGATACAGTTGTTGCCGATGATACAGTCATGGTAAACGACAGAGTTGCTGTACATGATAGTATTCTCACCCACCTTGGCATTCTCGCCTACGGTTGCATGAGGATGAAGTTGACATCCGTCGCCAATCACGGCATTGTCGCCAACGACTGCAAAAGGAGCGATGTAAACGTCCTTGCCAATCTTTGCTGTAGGTGCGATGTAAGCAAGAGAGTCGATGCCTGTACGCTTCTGTTCCATGCTCTGGTAGAGCTGGAGAAGCTTAGCCACAGACTCGTAAGCGTTATCAACCCTTACGAGAGTTGCCTTTACAGGGCGTGAAGGTTTGAAATCCTTGTTGACCAAAACGACACTTGATTCCGTGTCGTAAATATAATGTTCATACTGAAGATTGGCAAGAAAAGAAAGGGCACCCTTCGTTCCTTCTTCAATCTTCGCAAAGGTACTTACGGTAACATTCTCGTCACCCTCTACAGTACCCTCCGTATATGCTGCTATTTGTTGTGCGGTAAAAACCATTGCCAATTAAATTTAATTTGGCTACAAAATTACTACATATTTTTCAAATATGCTGTATCTGCATCTTGTTTTTTTATCAAATCGTACCTTTAAACCAAGTTTTGGACTTTTACGCTTTGAAAAGTTAAGTAAAACATCTAACTTTGCGCCAAAATAAAATCAATCAGAATTTCAGAAACAGAAAAAAGACGGGTCGCAAGATATTTGCTATTTCTCTTTATTCCGCAAAACTTTGCCTCAGAATGTTTTGAGACAAAGTACTGACTAAGTAGTGACCAAGTAGTGACTAAGTACTGACTCTGAAAAGTGTTTTTTGAACGATTTATAAAACAATATAAACTCACAATTATGGCTATTGACAATAAGCAGAGATACATGATGCGTGGCGTAAGTGCTGCCAAGGAAGATGTTCACAATGCAATCAAGAACATCGACAAGGGAATCTTTCCACAGGCATTCTGTAAGATTATTCCAGACATACTCGGAGGCGACCCAGAGTACTGTAACATTATGCACGCAGATGGTGCAGGAACAAAGTCAAGTCTTGCGTACATGTACTGGAAAGAGACAGGCGACATTTCCGTATGGAAGGGTATCGCTCAGGACGCTCTCATCATGAATACCGATGACCTCCTCTGTGTAGGTGCTGTTGACAATATCCTCGTAAGTTCAACCATCGGACGCAACAAGATGCTCATCCCTGGTGAGGTTATCTCAGCCATCATCAACGGTACGGACGAGCTCCTTGCCGAGATGCGCAAGATGGGTATCGGAATCTACGCTACAGGTGGTGAGACAGCCGACGTTGGCGACCTCGTGCGTACCATCATCGTCGATTCAACCGTAACATGCCGTATGAAGCGTTCAGATGTCATCAACAACGCCAACATCCGTCCAGGCGACGTTATCGTAGGTCTCAGCTCTTGCGGTCAAGCCACATACGAGAAGGAATATAACGGCGGTATGGGTTCAAACGGACTCACATCTGCTCGTCACGATGTCTTTGCAAAGTACCTTGCAGAGAAATACCCAGAGTCTTTCGACAAGGCTGTTCCAGACGAACTCGTTTACTCTGGTTCATACAAGCTTACTGATCCAGTAGAGGGCGCACCTGTAAACGCAGGGAAGCTCGTTCTCTCCCCTACTCGTACATACGCTCCAGTCGTTAAGAAACTCCTCGACGAGATGCGTGCCGACATTCACGGTATGGTACATTGTACAGGTGGCGCACAGACAAAGGTGCTCCACTTCGTTGGCGACAACTGCCGCGTTATCAAGGACAATATGTTCCCAGTTCCACCACTCTTCAAGGCTATCGCCAAGGAGTCAGGCACAGACTGGGCAGAGATGTACAAGGTCTTCAACATGGGTCACCGTCTTGAGGTTTACCTCTCACCAGAGAAGGCAGAGAAGGTAATCGAGATTTCAAAGTCATTCAATATCGATGCCCAGATTGTAGGACGTGTAGAGGAAGGAAAGAAGTCACTCACAATCAAGAGCGAATTCGGAGAATTCAACTATTAGCCCCCCGAACCCCAACTTAGCGAAGCGATCTCACTGACCGAAGGGAAGTAACGGGGCGGCCATCCGGATTCTGTTTTTCCCAACTATGTTGAGGAGCTTTGAGGACTCATTAAGGACAACAATAATAAAAATTACATAGAAATAAAATAACAAGAACGCTCCCCCCGACCCGGAGGATGCCCCCTTCGGGGGTTAGGGGGCTGTCTGTTTTTATATGGAAATACTTGACAAACTTGAGGGACTTGTTCCTCGTTTCGAGGAAGTGTCAACCCTCATTACAGACCCGAACGTCATAGCTGACCAGAAACGTTATGTGCAGCTGACCAAGGAATACAAGAACCTTGAGGACATCATGCGTGCCCGCAAGGAATACATCAACGCAACAAAGGGACTTGAGGAAGCAAAGGAACTCCTTGCACTCGAGGATGACCCGGACATGAAGGAGATGGCTCGCGAGGAGATTGCTGCAAACGAAAAGCTCATCCCAGAACTTGAAGAGCAGATTAAGCTTCTCCTCATTCCTGCCGACCCAGAGGACAGCAAGAACATCACACTCGAAATCCGTGGAGGTACAGGTGGCGACGAGGCAGCACTCTTTGCAGGCGACCTCTTCCGTATGTACTCCAAGTATTGCGAGATTAAGGGCTGGCATCTTACTGTCAGCTCATTCTCAGAAGGTTCAAGCGGTGGTTACAAGGAAATCGTATGTACCGTAACAGGCGAAAACGTCTATGGTACAATGAAATATGAGTCAGGCGTACATCGTGTACAGCGAGTACCAGCCACAGAGACACAGGGACGTGTCCACACGAGTGCCGCAACCGTTGCCGTACTCCCAGAGGCAGAAGCTTTTGACGTACAGATTAACGAGGGTGAAATCAAGTGGGACACATTCCGCTCATCAGGCGCTGGTGGACAGAACGTCAACAAGGTTGAATCTGGTGTACGTGCCCGTTACATGTGGAAGAATCCAAACACGGGCGAGACAGAGGAAATCCTCGTGGAGTGTACCGAGACACGTGACCAGCCAAAGAACAAGGAACGCGCTCTCGCACGTCTCCGCACATACATCTACGACAAGGAGCATCAGAAGTATATCGACGACATTGCTTCACGTCGTAAGACCATGGTAAGTACAGGTGACCGCTCTGCCAAGATTCGTACCTACAACTATCCACAGGGACGCATCACCGACCACCGTATCAACTACACAATCTACAACCTTGCGGCCTTCATGGATGGCGACATTCAGGATTGCATCGACCACCTCATCGTAGCCGAGAACGCTGAAAGACTCAAGGAAGCTGAATTGTAGCTTGCATTATTCATAATGCAAGAGTTAAAAGTTAAAAATTAAAAGTTAAGAGTTAGAGATTACCCGTAGTTTACGATAACTCCAAACTTCTTAACTCAACTTTTAACTTTTGACTTTTAATTTTTAACTCCTGAAAGGAAGTCATGAAATATGGAATGGCAAAAATATCCAATACTACGCCTCGTCATGCCAATAATTATTGGTATGACAGTGGCGTTTTTTCTTTATGAAAGCCTTGGATACCAGCCATTCATCATCCTGCCGCTCCTGATTGGTCTTGCCTCAGGTACGGTTTACGCCCATATCAGGAACCACAGACGTGCCTTCGTCATTCTCAGTTCTCTCACATTCCTCGCCTTTGGCTACGAGCTCACAAGTCGAAGCATCTACAACGCTCATGAGGAGTATGGCGAGGGATGGACATACGAGCTGTATAATCACAATCCATTCGCAATCGACAAGGCACACGAAGTGCAGAAAAGACTTCATGACACATACATAGAGCACAATGTCACGGGCGAAGCTGGAAGCGTGGTCGAAGCCATGACAATAGGATGGAAAAAAGGATTGACAAAGGAGACGAAGGACGTATTCTCCAAGGCAGGATTAAGTCACACCCTCGCACTCTCAGGATTCCACATCACCATCGTGTTCCTGCTCCTTCATTACGTCTTCCTCGGAAAGATTGTAACCCATCGTTGGCGTATAATATGCAACATCCTTACGGTAGGAAGCCTTTGGGCATACGCCTTCATGGCAGGAATGCAGCCATCACTCGTCAGGGCAACAATCATGTGTTCGATATTCGTCTTCACGCGCTCATTCGGACGGATGGTCACAGCACTCAACTCATGCCTGCTCACAGGATTGATAATGGTCATCATCGAGCCACTCATCCTCTTTCACGTAGGCTTCCAGTTGTCATTCTCTGCCGTAATAGGAATATGCACCTTAGGTGACACGCTTTGCAAACGTACAAGCATAAGATTGCCAAGGGAGAGGACACAGGTTCCACTCATCAGGCGACTTGGAGTAAAGATATTCAACGGGACAAAGGACATAGTCATCATCTCACTCGTATGCAACATCTTCACCATACCGATTGTTGCCTACACCTTCCATCAGATTCCGTTGCTCTCCATCATCTCCAACCTTGCTGCCACTCTCCTCGTGTCATTCCTTATCGTCACATCAGCAGTATGGTGGTTGACAATATGGAGCGCAACATTATCGGCAATCGTACAATCCATCCTTATGTGGACAGCCTCAACCGTTTGCGGTATTGCCCACACCATAGCCTCCATACCGTACTCCGTTTACTACTGTGAGCCGTCCCTCACAGAATGTTTCCTGATGTACGGAGTCGTCATCACGATGACACTTGCTATACGGAAGCATACACCACATCGTGTGATGGCATTCCTCACAGCGGTCATCGTCTTTTGTGTGGTGGCGATAATAAGGAAGGTGGCGGCCCCCCTCTGACTCCCCCGTGGGGGGAGAAAAGGAACATACTAACATTCGTCCGCTAACTCCCATTAACTCCAGTTAAATTCGGTTAACTCCAAAGAATAAATTAAAACAATAAATATATGACTCGTCAAGAACTTATCAATCAGATTAAAGAGAAGAAGACCTTCCTTTGTGTAGGTCTCGACACAGACATCAAGAAGATTCCTGAGCATCTCCTCAAGGAGGAAGTTCCAATCTTCGCATTCAACAAAGCAATCATCGATGCTACAGCTCCTTACTGTGTGGCTTACAAGCCAAACCTCGCTTTCTACGAGAGCATGGGAGTGAAGGGATGGATTTCCTTTGAGGCAACAATCGCTTACCTCAAGAAGAACTATCCAAACCATTTCATCATAGCAGATGCTAAGCGTGGTGACATCGGCAACACAAGCACAATGTATGCTCGCACATTCTTTGAGGAGTGCAACCTCGACTCAGTTACCGTTGCTCCTTACATGGGTGAGGACAGCGTAAGTCCATTCCTTCAGTATGAGGGTAAGTGGGTCATCCTCCTTGCACTCACTTCAAACAAGGGTAGCCACGACTTCCAGCTTACTGAGGACAAGGATGGCGAACGTCTCTTTGAGAAGGTTCTCCGCAAGAGTCAGGAATGGGGCAACAAGGACAACATGATGTACGTTGTTGGTGCTACTCAGGGTCGTATGTTTGAGGACATCCGTAAGATTGTTCCTGAGCATTTCCTTCTCGTTCCAGGAATTGGCGCACAGGGCGGTAGCCTCGAAGAGGTTTGCAAGTACGGAATGACAAAGGACTGCGGTCTTCTCGTCAACTCAAGCCGTGCCATCATCTATGCCGACAAGACAGAGAATTTTGCCAAGGTTGCTGGTGAAGAAGCAAAGAAGGTGGCAGAACAGATGGCTGCTCTTTTGAAATAAGACTTATCTGCGAAAAACAATAGGATTAAGATTTGACTTTGCATTAGTCAAATCTTAATCCTCACATCAATTACCAAACAATATGAAAAGCAAAATACTTTTAACTACAATAATCATTCTCGCCTCATGCACAGGAAGCAAGAACAAGGTAAATGTTGACGTGGATGTTAATGTCAACACAGAAGAGGTTGCCAATGCAGAAGCCACAGACAACGACGAGCAAGCAGACGAGAAGTACAAGGATGTGCTTACACGTGTAAAACATATCTACTCTGTATGGTTCAAAGACAGCGAATATGACGACAGCTTCTTCTCCAAGGAGCATAAAGCCATAAGCGAAAAAGGCTGTAAGCTTGCCGAAGGATGCTGGGGGGCAGAATGTGTGTTCTGGACCTTAACACAGGATTATGGTGACAACATCAAGCTAAAGTCTGCAACAATTCATGAAGTCAAGAACGATACTGCCGTTGTAGTCAAATGCGTCATAGACCTCGACCTTGGAGAAGAAAACAAGAACCACACCGTCTATCTTACGATGATTAAGGAAGATGGAAAATGGGTAGCCGACGACTGTCACAACGAAGAATTCTCCTACAAGGAATGTGACCTCGAAGCCATCGAACAAATGGAAGAATGGGCAAAAGAGGAAAAACAAGAATAGTCAAGACTTGCCTTGCAAGTATCTTAATCATATAAAACAAATATTTAACCAAAAACAAATCGTTATGAAAGCATTCTTTTCATTATGTCTTTGTGCCATGATGGCAGGAAACGCCACAGCACAGACAACAAGCAACGACGAAAAGGCTAACCCAGCAGAGAGTTCCTACGTCATCTGCAACAACCCTGACACTCCTGCACACTTTGAGGGAGGCGAAAGAGCCGTGAACAACTTTATCAAGGTAAACATGAAGTACCCTTATCAGGCACAACGTGAGGCGGTAGAAGGAACAGTCATCGTGTCCTATATCATCAACGAGGACGGACTTGCCGACGAGGTGGAAGCCGTTGAATACAACGGCATCAAGCCAACAAAGGACAAGGGCATCGCCCAGCTTGCTCTCGAGAACCTCCTCAAGAAATATCCTAAGTTGAAGACAAAGGCACAGCGTCAGTACACGGAAGCCGTACAGTCCCTTCTTGT
This sequence comes from Bacteroidaceae bacterium, assembly GCA_017540585.1. GTDB lineage: Bacteria > Bacteroidota > Bacteroidia > Bacteroidales > Bacteroidaceae > Minthosoma. The sequence continues at coordinate 37,836 of JAFYAT010000102.1, forward strand.
CGAAGCCGTACGACTCGTATTCAACCTTCCGAAGGCAACTCCAGCCATGAAGGATGGCAAACCAGTAAGCGTCAAGTGTACCATCCCAGTTGAGTTTGAACACAAAGAAAAGCACGTCTGATTTTCAAGCCTTTCCAAGTTAACGACAAACTAAATATGAGTTAGTGGGAAACTCCATCATAGTTAGTGGGTAACTATATTAGAGTTAGTGGGTAACTCTGATACAGTTACCCACTAACTCAAAACACCATTATTTTACCACATATTTATTTTGTCTTTAATCCGTTAAATTGTATCTTTGCAACCATAAACAAATACTCGTTGGACTATGGCACAGTTAAAGAATTTACCAATCGGCATACAGAACTTTGAAAGCCTTCGCAAAAACAACTTTCTGTATATAGATAAAACAGAACTTATCTACAACTTGATTAAGGGAGGAAGATACTATTTTCTCTCACGTCCTCGCCGTTTCGGTAAGTCCCTGCTTATGTCAACCATCCATACAATCTTTGACGGCAAACGTGAGTTATTTGATGGTCTTGCCATAGCAGACAAGGAAGATATGAATTGGGCAAAGCACCCTGTATTGCACATAGACCTTAACACAAACAAATATGATGCCAAGGAAGTTCTTGAGAAAAAAATTGACGAGTCTCTTTCTATATGGGAAAAGGAATACGATTGTGAAAGGAAAGACCTCCCGTTAGGAATGAGATTTGAGAATGTCATTCAGCGTGCCTACGACAAGACAGGTCAGGGTGTCGTAATCCTTGTCGATGAATACGACAAGCCTATGCTTCAAGCTATCGGTAATGAGGAGCTTCAGAATGAGTTTCGTGGCACATTGAAAGGTTTCTATGGTGCACTCAAGAGTATGGACGGATGTATTCAGTTTGCTCTCCTCACAGGTGTAACCAAGTTCGGAAAGGTTAGCGTATTCAGCGACCTTAATAATCTGAAGGACATTTCAATGGATCACAGATACACCACCATCTGTGGTATTACCGAAGAGGAATTGAAAGGTACAATGCTCCCATACGTGGAGCGAATGGCAGAGGCAAACAACATGACTACGAACGAGTGTTTTGAGAAGCTGAAACAACAATATGACGGCTATCATTTCTGCGAGGATTCTGTTGGAATGTATAATCCTTTCAGCCTTCTTAATGCGTTTGACGAAAACAGGTTCAAGAGTTACTGGTTTGAGACTGGTACACCGACATATCTTGTAGAACTACTCCAGCGTGACGAGTACAATCTCAATGATATGGAACATGCAAAGGTTGATGCCGACACGCTCAACAGTATAGATTCGACTTCACAAGACCCAATTCCTGTTATATATCAGAGCGGTTATCTTACCATCAAGGATTATGACCAGGAGTTTGGAGAATACACACTTGGTTTCCCAAATGATGAAGTGGAAATAGGCTTTACTAAGTTCCTTCTTCCTTGGTATATCTCAAAAGAAAGGAGCAGGTCTGCGTTTGACTTAAAGAACTTTGTACTGGATATACGTTCTGGCAATGCCGAGCAATTTGTCAAGCGACTCAAGTCACTCTTTGCAGATACTCCATATATGCTCATCAAGGACCTGGAAAACCATTACCAGAACGTCATCTGGCTTATAAGTAAGCTTGCAGGTTTCTATGTTCAGGCAGAGTACATGACAAGCGAAGGTCGCATAGACCTTGTACTCCAGACTCCTAAATTCTGTTACGTCATGGAGTTCAAGCTTGATGGTACAGCGGAGGAAGCACTTGCTCAGATAGAGGACAAGCACTACACCCTCCCATTTGAGCAGAACGGCCAGCAGATTATCCGCATCGGCATGAACTTCAGCAAGGAGACAAGAAATATAGACGGGGTAAAGATAAGCCCCCTCCCATCCTCCCCCAAAGGGGTGGAGTAAGAATGTTACTCCGTTCGCCAAGTAGCTTTAACTTTCACCTTTTGATTCAGATGGTAAGAGCAGATGATTTATTTAGGTCATTCTCTTGGCTGTATCAAAAGAAATGTTTTTCTTTGCAACAAGAATTTGTCAATTAACAACATAAAATATGTTTACAGATAAAGTACAATATATAGTAGCACTAATATCAGAGTTTGCCAACAAATACGGCATTGCTGATGTACAGGCGGCTAAATACCTTAGCCGTTATGGAGCTATCGACTTATGTGACAAACACTATGACTATCTTCATACACAATCATTTGCATCATCTGTAAGCGAAATTGCAGCTTTCTGCAAAAGAAATGGAGGTGAGCTATGATATTATATCACGGTTCAAATACCACAATTAACGATATTGACCTGAACAAATGTCATTTATATAAAGACTTTGGACAGGCATTCTACCTGACAGAAGACAAAGCACAAGCATCCGTTATAGCAAACGATAGAGTTGGCATGCAAATACGCAATTTCAGAATGGGTTTTATTGACATGAAAGAATTCATGCGAAGACTCCATTATATGAAAGGCATTACTTACCAATGGGCTTTTTGTACTGAAAAAGCCATAAAATATTTAGAGAGAATATGAACATGGGAGTTTCATACGAAGAGTTTCAATTTCTTGTAGAGGGCTTGACTGCGGACATGATAGAACGCTTAGTCGAGAAAGAGAACTATGACTTGAAGACAGCCATAGACACCGTTTACGGCTCTCGCACATTTTCTGCCATTAAAAATCCGGAAACAGGTCTGTATTACCAAAGTCCAGGATATGTGATGCAGTATTTAGAGCAAGAAATCAGAACAAGAATGACATCAAGCGCAACGGCAAGAAATTTGCAACACTCAGTGACTGTAACCTGACGGGAGGTTTCTTTGGTCGCGCAACCAAAGTTTGTTCTGCAATCAATTACTTTTCCGGGGCCGAACATATAGATATAAATAGTTACTGCAAGATGCGGAACAAAGCCGTAATGTATTTCTGCATGGAGACGTTATGCTGTTTTTCGATTCCTATCCTTTTATTAGCAATCGTTGTCCTTTTAAGCAAATAGTAACAGCAAAACATTTTCCGCATATTACAATTCCCCCAAATTAGGTCACCTTGGGTGGTGCGGGGTAAATCATCTGCTATCCGTAGGTTGTGACATCGCTATGAATCCGAAGTGAGTCCGAAGTGACTTCGCTATGCCTCCGCTATAGGAGCGGAGAAATAGTAGAAAAATAGCGGAGCCATAGCGAAATATCAACGTGGCAAAAACAGATTAACAGCGTTTAATTGGTGACTAATCGCCAATTAAACGCTGTTAATTCGTTTGCTTGATAGCTCTATTTGACTACAAAAGGGAGACAAGTATCATTTCTTACTTTTCCAATTATAGAGCCATTCGAGCTTTTTTGTAAGTCTCGTTCTTGCCTCTTCATCAGGAACACGTTGGATGTCTGCCTCTATGCGTTTCTTTGGAATTGTGACGCTTCCCTTCATAAGCAATAGTTCAAGCAATTCATTAACATCACCATAACCCATCCAAGACAAGAAGCCCATAGGATGACGCAAGTACAATCTGACAAACTCTTCTGAGAAACGCTTGTAGCTTTCTCCTTCTTCTATCCAACCAATGAGGGCATTCCATTCATCAAATATGTCATCCCTGTATGGTTCCTTACAGAGACGATTTATAATACCAAGATACTTCGCCTGTTTATCCGGGTCATCAAAGAAATCAACATTGACACGCTTACCACCGATACTGATTGTTCCGAAGGGGAGATAAGGAATCATAACGTTATTGGCTCCCATGCAAAGCGTATCACCACAGAACCATACTTCTTCCTCTGATTCCATAGCTTCTGAAGGATCACAGCCATCCATACAACTGACGAAACTAATCTGAACTGTATTAGGACCTGTCATGGAAATCTTATAGGTAAATTCAGGCTGTGCTTCCTGCATCAAAAGATTATCTCCATTTATTGCCAGATAACAGAAATGAGGATTACCAACAGGAGACCAACCACCATTCAGTTGCTTCAATGTAACAGGTTTCTTATTGTCGAACTTACGATTACAACATTCGACAGTCCTGTAACGCTTGACGAAGACATCATTCGGGTCGGCTTCAATATTGAAGTCAAAATCGTCCGTTGTAGCTTCTGTTACAACTGATTGTTCACAAGAATCTGCGCAGCTATTATTTTCGCATGACACTTTCTGTCTCTTGCTGCTACCGCCACATGACATAAGGATGGCAGCAGCAAGCATAAGGTAAGGAATCTTATTCTTCATAGATAGTTTATTATAATCTTAGAACCACAGTTCAGGATTGTCAATGATATTCTTTATTGCGGTAACCTCATCATCGGAGAATGTGAGGTTATTGAGAGTGGCGAGGTTATTGTCAAGCTGGGTAACGGATGAAGTACCGATGATACATGATGTGACACGTTCGTCATTGAGTACCCATGCGAGTGCCATCTGTGCAAGCGACTGTCCACGTTGCTTGGCTATCACTCCTAACTGACGGGCAGCCTCTACACGCTCCGGTGTCACCTGTGACTGCTGGAGGAAACCTGTGCTCTTGGCGGCACGACTGTCCGCAGGGATGCCGTTGTCGTACTTGCCTGTGAGAAGTCCCTGTGCCAACGGTGAGAAACAGATGATGCCGCTACCATTGTCGGCAGCAATCTGGAAGTTCTCACGCTGTGCCTTTGGGTCAAACATGGAACAACGATACTGAGACAGCAGACATGGCACATGAGCCTCACGGAGTATGTCGTAGCACTGTTGCTGAAGGTGTGGCGGATATTTGGAGATACCAACATATAGAGCCTTACCCTGACGCACAAGGTCGATGAGTGCCTGCATGGTCTCCTCTATCGGTGTCACACCGTCATAGCGATGGCTGTAGAAGATATCGACGTAGTCAAGTCCCATGCGACGGAGACTTTGGTCGCATGAAGCGATGATGTTCTTGCGCGATGAGCCGTCGCCATACACGCCAGGCCACATCTCATGACCAGCCTTTGATGAAATGAACATCTCGTCACGATGACTGGCAAGATTGTCCTTGAGTATGCGTCCGAAGTTGGTCTCTGCACTTCCAGGTACAGGACCGTAGTTGTTGGCAAGGTCAAAGTGGCAGATGCCTGCATCAAAAGCCTTAACAACCATTTGTGTGGCTGTGCTGAAATCATCTACCGAACCGAAGTTATGCCATAGGCCAAGAGAAAGGACTGGGAGCTGCACTCCGCTGTGTCCACAATATTTGTATTGCATAGGTCGGACCCCCTCCCCAGCCCTTCCTCCTATAGGGGGAGGGTGAAGTTACCATAGGGGGATATGGTTTTAGTATAATTAGTAATTAGTAATTAGAAATTAGTAATTAGTAATATTGCCCTGAGTAGGTCAGCGCAAAATTACTATTTATTTCTGGTTATTCATTAACATTTGGGGAAGAAAACTTATCTTTGCACCATAATTGGAAAGAATAAGATGAAAAAGTACAACGATACAGACTGTATAAGGATTAAGGGGGCACGTGTCAATAACCTAAAGAACGTGGATGTGGATATTCCACGCAACAAGTTCGTGGTTATTACGGGTGTATCCGGTTCGGGTAAGTCGTCACTCGCCTTCGACACTCTATATGCCGAGGGACAGCGCAGATATGTGGAGAGCCTCTCCACGTATGCCCGTCAGTTCATGGGACGCATGGGTAAGCCTGAATGTGACTTTATCGAGGGCATTCCGCCTGCAATAGCCATCGAGCAGAAGGTGACGAGCCGCAACCCACGTTCGACGGTAGGCACAACGACGGAGATATATGACTATATGCGCATGCTCTTTGCACGTGCCGGTCACACATTCTCCCCGGTATCTGGATGCGAGGTGAAGAAGCACACACAGGATGACATCACAGAGTGTATGCTCTCCTACCCCGAGGGAACACGTTTCATGGTACTCACTCCACTCATTCCACGTAGCGGTCGCACGGTGGAGGAGCAGTTGGAGATGGACATGAAGCAAGGCTATGCCCGTATCACCGTTGACGGCAATGTAATGACCATCGACGAGTTCCTCAGCACCAAGCCTGAGTACAAGGAGATAATGCTTGTCATCGACCGTTTGACGGTAAACAATGACAAGAGCACCATATCACGTCTTGCCGATTCGTGCCAGACTGCACTATATGAAGGTGACGGAAAGTGTACGTTACAGTTCCTGCCAGAAGGGAAACACGACTTCGGACTGAAGTTTGAGGCGGACGGCATCACGTTTGAAGAGCCTACCGACCAGATGTTCTCGTTCAACTCGCCTGCTGGAGCATGTCCCAATTGTGAGGGCTTCGGCAAGGTGATGGGTATAGACGAAGATCTCGTGGTGCCTAACACAGAGCTGAGCATTTATGATGGTGCCGTGGTGTGCTGGCGCGGTGAGAAGATGGGCGAATGGAAGAAGGAGTTCTGCCGAAGGGCTGAGCGTTACAACTTCCCAATCTTCACGCCTTACTACCAATTGACGCAGGAACAGAAGGACCTGCTGTGGCACGGAGTGAAGGGCGAGGACAAGTACGAGTCGTTGTGCATTGACCGTTTCTTCGACATGCTTCAGGAGAACCAATACAAGATACAGTACCGCGTGATGCTCGCTCGCTACAGGGGCAGGACTACGTGTCCGGTATGCCACGGCAAGCGTCTGAAGCCAGAGGCAGAATATGTACGCTTTGCAGGCAAGACCATAAGCGAGTTGTGCGACATGTCTGTGACCGACCTTAGCGAGTTCTTCCGCACGATAAAGGTGACGGACAATGCCAAGGACATAAGCAAGGACAGCCATTGCATAACGAAGCACGACAGCGAGGTTGCCAAGCGTCTGCTCACGGAGATTAAGAGCCGCCTCAAGTTCCTCGTTGACGTGGGACTGGGCTACCTTACGATGTCACGTCTCAGCAACTCGCTTTCGGGTGGTGAGAGCCAGCGTATCAACCTTGCCACAAGTCTCGGTTCAAGTCTTGTGGGCAGTCTGTACATACTCGACGAACCAAGTATCGGTCTTCACCCTCGCGACACACAGCGACTCATCCATGTGTTGCGTGAGTTGCAGAAGCTCGGCAACACGGTGGTGGTAGTGGAGCATGACGAGGAGATAATGCGTGCTGCCGACTATATCATCGACATAGGTCCTGATGCAGGACGACTGGGTGGCGAGATTGTTTTCTCTGGTTCGGTAAAGGATGACATCTATTCATTCCCTGTGGGCAAGTCACACACCATCGACTATCTCACAGGTGCAGAGAAGATAGAAGTGCCTACAAGCCGACGTCCTTGGAACAACTACATAGAGGTGAAGTGTGCACGTGAGAACAACCTCAAGGGCATAGACGTACGATTCCCGCTCAACGTGATGACATGCGTGACTGGAGTGTCAGGTTCAGGTAAGTCAACGCTTGTGCGCGACATACTCTACCGTGCCATGAAGCGTCACCTTGACGAGGTGTGCGACCGACCAGGACAGTTCACTGCACTCGAAGGAGACGTGGATATGATCAAGCGCATCGAGTTCGTTGACCAGAATCCTATCGGTACATCTTCACGCAGCAACCCTGTGACGTACATTGGTGCTTACGACGAGATACGCAAGCTCTTCGCCGGTCAGCAACTGTCAAAGCAGATGGGATACACGCCTGCATACTTCTCTTTCAATACCGACGGCGGACGTTGTGAGGAGTGTAAGGGTGACGGAACGGTGACAGTGGAGATGCAGTTCATGAACGACCTCGTACTGGAGTGTGAGTCATGCCACGGCAAGCGATTCAAGAGCGAGATACTCGACGTGCTCTACGAAGGACAGAGCATCTACGACATACTGAACATGACCATCAATCAGGCCATAGAGTTCTTCACGGAACACAAGCAGAAGAAGATAGTACAGAAGATGAAGCCTCTTCAGGACGTAGGACTCGGCTACATCAAGCTTGGACAGACATCATCATCACTCTCAGGTGGTGAGAGCCAGCGCATCAAGCTTGCGTTCTACCTCAGTCAGGAGAAGGCAGTACCTACCATGTTCATCTTCGACGAGCCAACGACGGGTCTTCACTTCCACGACATCAAGAAGCTGCTCAAGGCATTCGATGCACTCATCACACGAGGTCATACCATCATCATCATTGAGCACAACGTGGATGTCATCAAGTGTGCCGACCATATCATCGACCTTGGTCCTGAAGGTGGTGCTGGAGGCGGTAACCTCGTCATCACTGGCACTCCAGAGGAAGTCAGCAAATGCGCATGGAGCTATACGGGAGAGTTTATTTAACGACGGCCCCCTCCCGACCTCCCCGTGGGGGAGGAGACGGAGACAACATCAGCATATAAAAGATGGTTCTACAAGATTATGTGTGGATGACTTTTTGACCACACTCTTTCTTGTAGAACCATTTTGTTAATGTTTCATATCCTCTTCTTTTGTGAATTTCACATCCAACCACTTTGTTGTATCGTTGAGGACATACGGAAATTTGAAGCCAAGATGTCCGTCATCATAATACTTCTTGTCATGATTATAGATACATATTCTTCCGTCCTGTAAACATCTATAGTTGTATGCCTCATGCTTTTTACGTACTTCTGTACTTATCACTTCTTCTCTGACAACTTCTTTTCCAGCCTCTTCCAAGATACTAAATGTACTATCACTATCTAATTGCTGTTTCATTATAAGTTCTTCTTCATCGTCTTCATCCTCGAAAACAGAAATATGATAACACATAACATAAGCAATATCTTTATTAATAATTAAAAAAAACAATTTGCCATCATCTCGTATAGACCCACTACTATTTTTTGGAAAAAAAACTTGGTTATCAATTTTTATTTTCTTGTACCTGTCTGCATATACTCTTTTGTTTTCTGTTATTATGTCGTTGTTATTAAGAATACAAGTATTGTTTCTAAATTTCAATTCAAATTGGCACTTTGCTTCGCATATCGTATCATATCTTTCTTTTATACAATCTGTTTCCCAAAATTCGACATTATTTTCTTTTATATATTCGTAAAATGAGAGTGCAGATTCATCTGAATTAGGCTTATATATACTCTCACCATCTAACACCATGGAACAAGAATCGATACCTGTCCATATTGAATGACATACACTATCGTTAGAAGTGTTTAGATTTTCCTTTACTGTAAAATCAATAAGTATTGTATCATTTGAGTATGTACACACTTCAGCATTGCCGAAGACATCGACATTAATCGTATTACCTTTCTCATCTTTAAATAAAAAAGAATCTTTTCCTTTATTAACCTCCTTTATTTCACCGATACTATCACATATTAGCTTCGCATTGTTGACAGCATCAACAACGAATGAAGGTATAGTATCATTTGTATAGCCCTCATTTCGTGGAATAATTATTTCTGTATCACCACATGATAACAGGATTGACGTGAAAAGTATTATTACTATGACGTATAAATGTTTCATATTAGTTGTATTTTAGAGTTAATAGGTTTAGTTTAGTTTTATTGTTGTAAGTATAGAAGCGAAGACGATTTTTTCGTCTTCACTTCTAAGCAAACAAGCAAAAAGAAAAATATCAATATTTATCACAGGAAACAAGAACTCCATCGACATAAAGCAACACATTAACAAATTTGCAGTCTCTGAAGTTTCCTTCGATAGAGCAATTTGTTGAAGACAAAGAGAGTTTTTTGACGTAACGCATTGTTCCATCAATATCAGTAACAACTACGTATGCTGTTTTAGCTTCTTTTCCCAAATCATACGTAATATTAACACTATTGTTGTATTTTACTACCCTCTTTATTGCACTACTTCTTGATATGTGAATATCTGTCTTACTCATCTCATGTCCATTTAGACACAAGCTGATTGTATAATCACCATCTTCCCAATCTGTACAATCAAACATCTCTGAACCAAATTCGCATTCTTCAGAATCCACATACCTTCTGATTGTACCATCGATGTTGTTTCCATTCGTATAGACAGCATCTTTCAACGCAAGCTTTACGTCAGATTTAGTCTTTTTGCTTATTTCGATATATGCATCTTTACTCAAACTTGGTATTTGATACATAACATTTAGTTTCTGCTGATTTTTCTGTATTGATGCGAAAACATTAGACGAAGAATCTATCGCTGTCATTGCAACACACCTACCATTTTCAAACAAAGCAAAAACAACATCATTTGTATTGAAATATTTTTTTTCAATCAAATAATCACCATAATCTGTCATATCAACGTTGTCTGAATATATTGGCGAAGCATTGAATCCTTTCTTGCAAAACTCCGATGATTTATACATTCTCAGCTCGCCTTTCGTATTTCTGTCAGAAAACTTAAAATTAACTACGATATATTCACCTTTAATTTTTGCATCAAGTTTTGGTTGCCGGCCAACATGATTAAGCATGACAGTATCTATTATATTCTTATTACCATATTTAATTTCAATATAATATTTGCCACGTTCCCAATAATCTGTATTAAAAGACAATGTGTCATTATAATTTTTGATAATCTCACGTGCTACTTCTTTTGGGTAAACCTTGTTAAGACATGATACAGAAACTGTACATGGACATACAAAAGTCTTAAAATTCACAAAAAGTTTATTGTAATAATCATCATGCTTTAATGTCAACTCTGGAGCAACTATTGCTTTAATACCAGCAAGAGCATCTATCTTTCCATTGCCAAAGTGCGATGCATTCTCTCCATTGGTAAATTTATCTTTTATTGCAGTATATTTCATTATGTTTTTAACGTCAGAAGTCGTCAAAGAGAGTCCCAATTCTGTTGCAGCTTGAAGCCATAGAGCAACAATACCAGAGACAATAGGTGTTGCCATAGACGTTCCGGTCATACTTCCATAAGGATTTCCCTTGTCAGAATTCATCAGATAATGTTGTGTACCATCAAGAAAACCACCATCTTTATGATACTTATTAACAGCAGCTACGACAATTGTACCTGGTGCTGTAATCCACGGAATCATTTGCCCTGTAACTCCACAACCTGATTTCTGATATCCTGATGCATCAGTAATATCACCTATAGTGTATTTATAAGAATAATCATGAACTATGCCTGAATAATCTTTTATGACATTTTTTGACACATAGGCTCCTACTGTGATAATATTTGGATAAGTAGCTTCATCACTAACAGAAGAATCATCACTCCCCCTTACCCATGTATAACCATCTGTTGATAAATTGTCAGAAAAATAGCACTTATATCCCCCCCATACATCAATAGTTGCAGAGCCTTTTACGGGATAAAATTGAACAGCAAGCACATAATCACTCTTATAAAACGTAACTCCGTCTTTTTCCATCGGAGTTTTACGTCTTGTTTTAATATTAGCTCGAAGCACGATTTGATTTTTTCCAGATTCATAATGATCATAGTCAACTAATATTACTCCCTCATAATATTTATTGTTATTAAGACTTAATACTATTTGATTTGTTTCCTTTTTCTTTTGTACATTTATACAGTCCAACAAATTTCCCGTATTAGAATCAAGAATTAAAATATTACAAGCAAAATCGCTACCAATTACAGAACGCATACAAGCATTTGCTATTATGCCAGAATAACTACACCCACCATCCAAGTTATCTGAATCTTTTGAATACAACACAGAACCTAAAGGTTGAGAAGCAGATGCCGTTCCTGAAATGTAGTACCCTCCATTCTGTTTACCCATTCCTGCCAAATTGTGAGATGCAAAAAGACATATATGATTTAAATTCTTTTCTCCAAAATATTGTGCAATTACATCTGCCAGGCTTCCAGTTCCATCATGAGGACCATTATAATGTCCCCAACTATTATTTATGACAACAGGTTTATTAACAGAATCTGCATAGTCACAAATGTATTTTATAGCATTAGCAACACCAACATTATTATAATCTATAAGACCTGCAAGGTACAAATCCACACCAGGCGCAATACCTCCGTATGTAGCTTTTTCATGGTTGTCAGTCACGGAAACAATATCTCCATTTATGATAACACTTGAACCTCCAGCAGTTGAAGCCGTATGAGTTCCATGATCTTTATTTTCATTGTCAGTTTCTGGTTCTGTTTCACTAATGCTTGTATATATTTTATCATTGTTTTTACCCTCGTAAATATAAGCTCCCTTAATACGTGAATTACCATATTTATCTTTAAAAGCTATATGCTGAAAATCAATACCATTATCGATGACACCAAGAATAACACCTTTACCATCATAGTGCTTCTTTAGCCCCACCAATTGTGCATTTGGAGAATATGTAAGAATGTCATTTGTATTTGTCACAACACGTGCAGAATCTGACGCAGGGTGCATGATAGATGCAACTTCAATACAATTAACATTTGATATACTTGCAACAGATTCTACAGAATCAACTGGGATGTTTGCAGTAATAATACCATCTTTAAATCTACACATAACCCGTACTCCCTTTGTTTCAAGCTCGTATATCTTAGAATCATCATTTACCCGAATAAACGCTGCAATGTAACTGATACCATTATTTTCCTTAGAAGCAGCATAAATTCTGTTTTCATCATCATAATAATCTTGAAACGCTTCTGTCTGACTCTGCGCTGGTGCCTTTGCTGCGGAAGAAAGCTTTCTGTGCACAGCATACTTACTATCACGATCAAGCAAAAATAACTGTGTAGTAATTGACAACTTATTACTGATGTTACTTTGTGCAAAAAGAACAGTATGCACAGACATCAAGAAAAATACTAATAAAGATTTTTTTAGCATATAGTTTTGGTTTTAGGTTACTACTACTCGCATATAACATACGAGATTTTTCTATGGCTTAGAGTATCAATCGTGGTATAATTTTAATATCACAATTAGAGCATCATAGTTTAGTCATGGCAAAAGTACAACATATTTCCGAATAAGCAAAAAGATTATTGATGTAATTTTCAGGAAGTGGTATTTTTCCATACATTCGATCATTTAACAGCTATTAAACACTCGTTAAACAACTGTTTAAAAATAACATACCGGTTAAAATAATTGGAGCGTCCCGTACAGTATGGGACGCTCCAATACGTTTGTGTTAAGAGAGTTGTTTAGAATCCGCCATTGTCATCACCAGAACCTGAGGTGCCACCACCCTGGTTACCACCGCCGCCAGTGTTGCCACCCTGTGATGAAGAACCACCACCGCCCATAGCATCTGTGTAAGCCTTGATGGATGGATAGTCCTTGCCACCTGCACGCACACCTGCGTTCTCATAAGTGATGCTGTTCATGATTGTAGAACGGATGTCAGGTTTAGGTCTGAACAGGATACGTGGAGAGTTAATCATCGTACGTGCATTGAACTTCTCTGGAGATTCTGCACCATCTGACTTGAATGAAAGACGGAGAGTTCCGATGTTAGGAATCTCTACAGAACGTCCCATAAGGAGCATCTGCATTGCATACTGACTGAACTGCTCAATGGCTGCCTCCATTTCCTTTGGAGTGATTGCCATACCCACTGATGCGTTCTTGGCAAACTGTGCTGTGCTCAGTGCACGTTCTGATACTGGCTTGGCATAATACTTCACGGTCTGATCCTGCTTGTTCATAGGATTAGCCTTTCTCTCAATAATCTTGTACTTAGACATAATTTAGTACGTTTTTAAAGGTTAATTAATTAATTTACAATACAGACGAAGGTAAAAACAAATATAATGCAACGGGCTTCCAATAACACGTCCAACGGACTAATGATAGTCACTCGACGGACTAATGTTAGTCACTACTACGGACTAATGATAGTCGCCACTACGGACTAATGTTAGTCGAATTACGGACTAATGATAGTCGTTTTCACTTGTTTTCAGGCGTTCGTTTTGTTATACTATTTTGTCTCGTCTGACGCAGGCAAATATAGATATTATTACAATTCGTTATCACTTTCCTCAGCATATATTTTCCCTGTTTAACACTATTTAAACTTTGACTGGGTATAATAATACCTTATGCGACATCAAAGCAAATCTGCATACTGTTTCAATATTCCACATTGTCCTTTGTGTCCTCTGTGTTTAGAAAGTAAAATGCCATCCGAGTACCATGTGACCCGGATGGCATGTTAATTATAGGCCCCTCCTAACCTCCCACGAGGGGGAGGGACTTAGTTACATGGAAATCAGAAACGAATCTTCATAGCCTTGCCATTGCCTTTCTTGACAATATATACCTGTCCCTTGACTGGTTCAGAAACCTTCTGACCTGACAATGTGAAGTAGGTTGTTGGAGTCTCGTCAGGCTCAAGGTCGTCAATGCCTGTTGCCTCAGATGCAATGTCGAGGTCCTCGATAACGTCACGAACACGAGTGTTGTAAGAGATGAGACTTACGAGGCTGATATTGTCGTATGCCACATGAGTATAGTAGCGTCCGAGGTTTGTTACGATTGAGAGAACAGGAGTTGTACCAGTGCTAAGCTGAGCATTGTTGATGACTACCTGTCCGTTTGCATTTGTAACTGTGAGGTGTACGCCACGTGAGCTGCCGACAATCTTGAAGTGATTCCATAATGATGGAACGAGACCTGCATTGATTGTTGAACGGCTATAGCCCTCACATGGGATAGAACCAAGGTTAGCACCACTTGCATTTGTGACTGTAGCTGATGTAGCGTATGAACCGAAGTTGATGCTGCAGAGTACAGCTCCGTTGCGAGTGTTGACTACGATAGATGATGGGTTCTGGTTACCGCTAATCATAGCCACGTCGAACTCGAATGTGTAGCTTGTTGCACTTGTGAAGTAGCCGTTGCCGTTGAAGTCGAGGTTGACTGTACGGTTGTTGTTGCTTCCCTGATAGATGTGGAATACCTTACCGCCGTGACCATTAGCCTGAGCAAGTGTCTCAACACCACCAGCTGCCATTGCGAAGCCGTAGTTGTTTGAGCTGCCTGCCTCGAAATCCTGGAAGTAAACGCGCTCATATCCATAGCCTGAACCACCAATCTTGAGGTAGAGCACACCATTCTCCACTACGAGTGACTTAGTGAGTCCGCTTGATGTAGTGAGGTTGCCCTCAAGGATAATGTTGCCGAGGCTGCCTGATACATTACCGATAGTACCAAGGCGATACTTACCAGCACCAAGAGTTGAAGGAGCGTTGAACTGGAATACTGGAGCGAGGTAACGAGGACCATACTGCCAGTTCTGCTTGCGGATTGTGAGAGTACCAATATTGAGTTGGTCACCAGCATTGTTGTCTGCGCCGTTGATATCGAATACTACTCGTGAACCTTCCTTAACAGAGAGTTCATTGACTGTCATGTGAGCATAACCATTGTCGTTAACAAATGGAGTGCTCTTAGCCTGACTGCTGATATAGAGTGCAGAACCGTACTCCATAGTGATTGACTTGTATGTGCTTACTGCAGCATCAAGAGAATTACCGAGGAAGAGCTCTGTGTGGATGTTTGCCCAGATTGGTGAGTTAGGCACGCTACCGTTACAGATGAGGGCACCCTGCCATACGTCTGTCTTACCAGAGTGGCTGTGAGTGACATAAGGAAGATGAGCAGCAGATGAACCCTGCTTACAGAGGTTTGTTGTACCAGAGAGACCTGAGCCACGGAGCCAGATACGGTCCCAAGTGTGCTTTGTCTCAGTATAGTTGACACGGTCACCACCCTCGACTGTTGTACGTGAGTTGAGGTAGAGAGTGTAAGGCTGTGCACCGCTGTTGATGTTCACGTAATACTGTGAGCCGTTGCCATCAGGCCAGATGAACACGTCACGACCATTGAGGGCAGTTGTGATTGAACCGTTGTTGCCGATGCCTGTACGTCCTGTCCATGTCATTGGAGGTGGAGCCTGAGTGAGTCCCTCAAGTTCGCCAACGAAGTAGCTTGTGTGAGGTGGCTGGTTGTAGCCCTCTGTCTGCCATACCATACCCTGACGATAGACGTGGTCGTACCAGAGGCAAGGCATACGGTGCTGAGTAGGAGTAACAGTAGTATAAACACGGATGAAGCGGTTGTCGGATGTACGCATCACGAGTTCCTCACGCCAGTCGCCGAGGATATCGCCCTGAGCACATGGATTCTTCTTTGTCCAGTTGATACAAGCAGTCTGGTAGTTGCCATGACCTGTGTCATAGATACGCTGACCGTTCTTGTCGATGAAGAGATAGCCCTCGCTTGAACCAGGACCGTTGACAGACTCATCAAGAAGGTCGCCGTCCCAGTAGATACGGAAGTTGAGGGCAGCAGGACTTGGAGTCTGTGCATTCCAGTTGTTTGTCCAACCATTGATTACACGGTCAGAAGCAAGTGAGATGACACCTGATGAAGCAGACATACCGATACATCCTGGGTAATCGTTTGTGAAGTTACCAGCCATTGCACGACCGTCATCACCACCAGAACTGTGACGATAATAAATCTGACAAGTGTTGGCGTTACGGTAGTTATGTCCTCCATGCTCCTCAAGACAAGCGAATGTCTCAAGACCCTTGCGGAATGGGTCAAGGTCACCTGTGTGTGAAGCGTCACCATGTCCAAGACCTGTAGAAGAACAGCCGTGGAGAGAGTTATCGCCAGTATGGAAGTCAAGAACCATTGAACCGTAGATAATCTCATCGCTACCGTCCTCGTCAGCATCAGCAATGGCAAAGTTATGGTTACCCTGACCGTACCAGCCAGAGTTGTTATAGCTGTGCCATGTGTTGCCTACCTTATATAATTTGTTTGTGCTCTTGTTCACACGGTAAGTACAAGCATCAATCTTTGTGTAGATACCACGTCCAAGGAAGATGTAAGGGTTAACAGCATCAAGATAAGGTGCTCCCATGAAGTACTTGCTTGAACGGTGACCGTAGGCGTCGCCCCAGTCGCTTGCATTGCCACGTGGAAGTGGATAAGGAATGACGTCGTATGTGCGTCCTGTACGTCCATCGATGTACATGAGCCACTCTTCGCCAGAGTTAGTGAACGTCATGTTGGCTGTATGAGTGATGTTGCCACGGATATTCTCGTTCACATTACCGATAGTCTCGGTAGTACCGTCTGAATGATGAATGACAGTATTGGCACCACCACGGTAGAGAACCTCGGCAGAACCATCCTCGTTCCAGTCGAACGCAACAGCATCCCACTGTTCATCAGCTCCGTAACAGATATTAGGACCACAGTCAATCCACCAGAGACGACCGTAGTTGCGTGAAGAAGCGTAGCACTCAATCTGACAGTACATCTGATAGTTGTTCGTTGGGAACAAGTTATCAGCATCCGTCTGGTTCTTACGCTTTACGATGAAGTCAATCTTTCCATCGCCATCAACATCGCCGAGCGAAATATCATTTATGGTATAGTTAGCCATTGCAGAGCCTGGGTCGTTCTGCTTCCACACAGTAACACCACTACGAGCCTGCACATTTGAAACCGGGAACTCAAGATACTGCTTATCCCATGTAGATACTGCAGCACATTGTGCTCCCACAACGCCCTTGCGGACAGGGGCAACCGTGTAACGGCTTGACAAGCTTCCGCCTCCATCCGTATAGTTGGAAGCATAAAGGTTCTGAGCAACGAGAGCACCGTCACGATAGAGGTTGTACCTCACGTCGTAGTACTCATCTGCCTGTACTCGCCAGCTGACGAATACACCACTGTTCTGCTTAACTGCGACAAGACCGCGGTCAAGCTGATCTGTCTTTCTCTGTGCCATAGCATCACCTGATGCCATAAATGAAGCGACAAATGCCATTGCGCCCACAAACTTAGCACATGTTGATTTAGAAACCATCATTTTGGTTAAGGTTTAAGTAAAAATTGGTTGATATAAAAATGATTATTAATAATATTACATCGGCAATGGTTAGTATTACCTCCGTAACGGTTAGTTTACATTCGTTCAGATTGAATTTATTCTTGAGTTGTCAAATAGCAAAAAATGTGAAAGTCATATTTGTCAAACCTAAATGCCTGGATAATATCAAGTGTTTCACTCAAAGCAGTCAACTACTTTTCTCCACAATTGTCCTAAAGTTCATAGTCAGTACTTAGTCAGTAGTTCGTCAGTACTTAGTCAGTACTTTGTCTATACTTCTTCTATGCAATCACTTGTTCAATATTTCCCTAAGGTTATTCAAAAGTTCAACTACCTAATCACATCACCTATTGTGTACAACTATTACTTGTAAGATTGATGCGACAAATATAAGCTGTTAACCATTTAACAAGAAATAAGTGTCGATTCAACAATAAAATAATCCATTAAAAAAAACACCATATTACAATAAAATAGCACATATAGTCACTTAATAACATCCCAAATGAGTATTTTTTCCCGTATCATCTTGTCCAATCAAAAACTTTTTCGTTTATTTGCACTATCAAGAATACAAACAAGAAGTTATAAATGAAGAAAGTATTAACCATTCTGCTTTCAGCAATCACCATTGGCTCACATGCGCAGGACTTTGACCGATACTTTGAGGACAAGACTTTGAGACTGGATTACATCCTTGCCGGTGACGCCAAAGAGCAGCAAATATTTCTTGAAGAAATGATGCAGCAGGACAAATGGGCAGGAAGGCGCAACAGATTATCAGAAAAGTTTCTCAATGGTAACGGTCAGATTGTTGTCCGCGACCAGAAGACTAAAGACATTATATATATATGGACGTTTTCAACTCTCTTTCAGGAATGGCTCCAGTATGACGAGGCAAAGAAGGTGAAGAAGGCTTTCGAGGCTTCGTACAACATACCTTTTCCTAAAGCTCCAATTGACATAACAATCACACTTACGGACAATCACGGAAAGGTAACGACGGAACTCACCCATAGCGTTGACCCTAAGGACATCCTTATCCGCAGGATTGGTGACAATGGCATTCCGTTCCATTATGTTTGGAAAGGCAACAACACATCTACACCTAAAGAAACAGAAGATGTGCTCAACAAAACAAACGATTCGTCTAAACCAATCAAGCGAAATTACGTCTATACAGAATATAATCCGATGGAAGGCGTAAACATAGAGAATTGTGTTGACCTTGCCATAGTAGCAGAAGGATATACAGAAGCACAGATGGGCAAGTTCTACAACGACTGTCAGCGTGCCGTGGATGCACTCTTTGCACGCGAGCCTTTCAAGAGTCTCAAGAACAGGTTCAATGTGGTGGCTGTGGCAGCCCCTTCTCAGGATGCAGGTCCATCCGTTCCCCACACAGGAGTATGGAAGAGAGGCACAAGCGGAGCGCACTACGACACATTTTATAGTGACCGCTATCTGATGTCGCAAAATATGCACCAGATATACGACTTGTTATCAGGTGTTCCTTTTGAGCACATCATGGTACTCGTCAACTCCGACACCTACGGAGGAGGAGGAATATACAATCAGGTAACGTTCTCAACAAGTGACCACCCAACTTTCAAGGAAGTCTTTGTACATGAATTTGGTCACAGTTACGCAGGACTTGCCGACGAGTATGCATACGACGACATGGACGAGCAATGGTATCCAGCTGACACTGAGCCTTGGGAACCGAACATCACGACACTCAAGGACTTCAACAGCAAGTGGGCAGACATGATGCCGAAGAAGACACCTATTCCTACTCCACTCGACCCAAAGGTACCAAACTTCCGTAGCATGGACAAAAATGATGCAAAGGAGATGGCAAAGCTAAATGCAGCCACACAGGTCGTAGGAGTATTTGAGGGAGCAGGTTATCAGAGCAAGGGCTGTTACCGTCCTGCACAGGAATGTAGAATGAAGATAAACGAAGTCGAGGACTTCTGTCCAGTATGCAGCCGTGCCATCCGTAGAATAACAGATTTCTATACAGCAAAATAACATAAAGAGAACATAAAGCAAGCATAAAGAATATTCTAAAAAAATAACCAATATGAAGATTAAAACTTTAACCTTCGCATTACTGTTCGGACTTGTGCTGACTGTTAATGCAGCAAACAAAACACAAAGGGTAACACAATGTGCAACCTCCGTGACTCTCACAGAGGCTGTTGATTATGCCATCACAAGTACAGAGCCATTCTCTACAGCTGGTACAATCGACATTGCCAATCCTGATGCAGCTGTCATCTTCGAGAACATCCGTCCTTCAGATGTCATCAGCAAATATCTTGTCAAGGTAACAGCCAATGGCGTTGCACTCAAGAACAACGTCAACTGTCGTGTCAGCATCTATCGCCACGGAGCAATCGTATTGCCTCATAGCGACACAAAGAATCCTGACGGAACAGACTTCTACCCACTTACTACATATAGTGGTGACAACTTCACGGGCGAAGTTAATCAGTACAACAAGACAACACGCTACACCAAGGCTGGTGGTAACTTCCCTATCCGCTCTTTCAAGATTAAGCGCGGATACATGGTTACCATGGCAAACAACACAGATGGTACTGGTTACAGCCATTGCTTCATCGCCAATAGCGGAGACAGAGAGGTTGACTTGACTAAAGAAGGAAATGGAAAGGGAGCATTCCTTGCTGACAAGGTAGGTTTCTTCCGTATCTTCCGTTGGCAGTGGCCAGGTAAGTTGGGTATGAGTGATGCACGTGATGACAAACTCATCAACCTAACTAATGCTTCATGGTTCTATGACTGGGGAGCTGGCAACAGCCTTCGTGACAACGCAGAGTACGTACCACAGCGTCACCATGAGGATGGTATTTCAAACGGAGGAGAACGTAAGTGGGCATGGTCAAGTTTCAGCTCAATAAACGGATTGGAGAATACCAATACACATATCCTCGGACAAAACGAGCCAGACAATACTGGAGGAGGAAATGAGGTTTACACATACGTAACAAAGATTCCAGACAACCCAAGAGAAAAGCATGGTGACTACCCTCTCGTAAATGTAGCCAAGGACTTCCTCTACAGCGGTATGCGTATCGGAACATTTGCTTGCTGTAACCCAAACACAGGTTGGGTTTCTGAATATGTGAACTGGTGTCGTAACAACAACATACGTGTTGACTTCGTTGCCACACACTATTATATAGGTGGACAAGATCCTGCAAGATGTGTGGCCAGCCTCAAGTCACTCCATGATGTAACAGGTCTTCCTGTATGGGCAACAGAATGGAACAATGGCGCCAACTGGACAGGCGAAGGCGGTTTCAGCACAGATGGTGGCTGGTACTCATGGGGTAGCGGTAACGACCAGCAGAAGAACGGAGAATGGCTCAGGGATGTACTCAAGCGTGCCGACAAAGAGCCTTGGCTTGAGCGTCTTGCAGTATATAACGCAGTTGAAGGCAAGCGTGAGATATGGACAAACGGTGCACCTACAAAGGCAGCCGAAGTTCTCTCTACATATAAGTCAGGATTTGCATACAACGATGCAAACGAATATTGGATGCCTTGGACATACATGGCACCATCTGACCTCGTTGCATCATACGATGCCAAGACAAAACTTGTGACACTCCGTTGGAAGCACCTCAACGGTAAGCAGACAAACAGCGTATCAGTAGAGTATAGAACACAGAATTCTGCTTTGTGGACAGAACTTGGAAAGATTGAGAACCTCTACAATACTGATGTTACATACACAAATAAGACACTCCCATTCCTTGATATGTCAGGTAAAACTGGAGTAATATATTTCCGCATCAAGGATAAGGACTTCGACAACAAGACACGTACATCCAATGATGCAACAATCTCTATCCCTGATGTCAAGAACATTGACGGAGCAGAGATTGGAAGACTGTTTGTAGCAAATGATGATCCTATAACAGTTATCTACGACAAATCATTCTCAAAGTCACCAGCTATCATCATGGGTACAATGACAAACAACAACAACAAATTGTATCCAAGCAATGTCATCACATCAACCGGATTGTCATCATTCGATTTCAAGGTATTCTCTTGGCAGAAACAGCCAAACAGCGTAACAACACTCACCAAGAGAGAGGAACTTTCATTCCTCGCTATGGAACCAGGTGTAAGAAAGATTGGTAATCTCGATGTTGTCGTAGGAAAGCAGATCGTAGAAAAGGATGAGACAGAGGTTGTGTTTGAACAGCCATTCCCAGAAGGAGTAACTCCAGTAGTCATTGGTACTGTACAGAAGCTCCCTAGCTCATACATGAACTACCCAATATCACTTGTCATCAAGGATGTAACAAACAAGGGTTTCAAGTGCTATGTCAAGTTTGAGAACGCAGAGACAAAGAGTCTCGTTTTGAGCGTCAACATCGGCTTTATTGCAATCACTCCAGGAGCAAGCTATTTAAATGACGACAAGAGTCTCATCATCCACGCAGGCATTGGAGAGAATACACTTTACGGCTCAAGTGCAAAGCTTATTGAGTACAAAGATGGCGACAACAGATTGTACTTCAAGAACACAATGCTCTTTGCATATTCACAGACGAATAACTACCCATCTGCTACAATCATACGTAAAGCTTACGACGAGACTGTAACAGATCAGGCAGACGAGCGTTACGGATATATATATGGTAGCAGAGTAAAGAGAATGATTGACACATCTAAGGCAACTGGTGTAAATGACAGAGAAGAATCTGGAGACAAAGTCGGATACATCATTATTGCAGAGGTTGATGGCAAGACACCTGAATTGACAGCCATATCAGAGACGACTGCTGACGGAGCATCACTCCCTACTGTCAATGGAAACAGAATTACAGTCCCTGGTACAACAGACTTTGAGGTATTCAACTCATCTGGCACAAAGGTTAATGCAAATGCACCTCTTTCTGCAGGTATCTACGTAGTCAAGGTTGCAGGAGTTTCATACAAGGTAATCGTAAAATAATGAATACACGTAACATAATGATGAGAGCAATCTTTGCGGTTGCTCTCATCTTTGCTAATACAGCAAAAGCACAGGATAATACCATCCATGATGGTGGAGAGTATTACCTTTATAATATATACTATGACAGATGTCTTGGTGGTAATGCAGAAAACAACGGTCCCGCACTTTCCAAGACAGGTAACGACATGAGCAACTACGTGTGGGTAGCAGAAGCATCTTCACTCCACTCTGGCTGGTATTGGCTTAGACATAAGGCAACAGGCAAATACCTTCAGGCAAGCAACAAGGAAGGAGACACATGGAGTTGCTGGTTTGCTGGAAGCCTGAACAAGGCATACAACTCATACGAATGGCTATTGCAAGAAGGCGAGGATGGCTACATCAAGTCAAATCGTGGTGAAGCAATCAATGGCGCAAACAAATGCTATCTCGGAATTGACAAGGGTGCGGAATCCAAAGACTACATATCCATATATTACGACAAGGCACTTGGAGAAATATCCGCATGGCAGATTGTAGATGCACACTCCCCTCTTGCCGACAGCCGTCTAAAACTCTACACAGGCAAACTCGATGAAACAATCGCACGTGGAGAGGCTATATACGATAATCCGTACTACAACAAGCCTGACGAGCTGGCTGTTGCACTTTATAATGCTCGTAGCGCAAGGGAAACAGCGTCTTTAGACAACGTAAACATGATGGTTACGGCCACTAAAGCACTTGTTGCCGCCATCACAAATGCACAGGAAGGCAAATACAAGATTATCATCTCTGGCAGCAGCATGGGTAACTATGACAAGTTCATCGTTGACATCAATGCTCTTAAGGTCAGTAACGAAGAAGTGGAATTTGTCATCCGCTCTGCAAACAAATCTGGAGCAATAGTATATATCAGTTCAAAGAGCATAAGGATTGGCGAAACAACGATTAACACAGACGGTAACTACGAAAAACTTTCCCTCAGGTTTAATGGAAAGAACGTAGAAGTATCACAGAACGGTAAAGTTGTTGGCAACATTCCTCAATCAATCGTTCCTGTCGTAACATCCGTAGGTCAGTCAGCTGAGATATCAATTATCGGAGAGGAACTGATAAGCGACTGTCAGATGACATATACTCCAATTACAGAAGGTGACAAGCTCACTCCTAATGAGTATGGCAAATACACGTCATATTGCATATATATGAAAGGTGGCAGTCTGGATACTCCACTTCTTGTCAACGAGAAGACAAATATGCACGTGCTTGCGACGGAGAATCCTTTAGGCAGTTCAATTGTATCACTCCATGGCGATGGCGCATACCTTATCTTTGACAATATTCGTCCATCAATAGTAAAGAAAAAATATCTCAAACAGATACGTATCGATGGCAAGACTGCTATTGACGGTACAAACTGCCGTGTCGCCATCTATCTCCACGGCGCTGTTGTCTATCCTTTCACAAAGAACGACATTGCTATGTATGCATATTCAGGCGAATTATATAGCGGTACTGAATATCAGTTAAAGCTTGGCAAGAACGACAATCTCGGCACAGCAGACAACGAGATTAGTTCATTCATACTCAAACAAGGTTACATGGTGTGCCTTTCTACTGTCAAGGATGGTTCTGGCTATAGCCGCATCTACGTTGCTGACCATGGCGACAAGCGTAATGATGTCGTCCCCGACCTTCTTAGAGGACGTATATCAAGGGCATATATACGCAAATGGAACTGGGTAAGCAAAAAGGGATGGTGTTCAACAGAAAGTTCATCTGCCATAGAAGCAGAAGGCAAGGAACTTGGCTGCACATGGTTCTACACATGGAGCGCCGACCGTTCCTCTACTACCGACATGGAGTATGTACCACACAAGAATCATATCTATTGGCCTTCATGGTCAAACATAGACAGGGATGATGCCACAGCCGTACTTGGCTACAATGAGCCAGATCACTCTGAACAACATTCTGACGACTGTGGTACGACCATTGACCCTTGGAAAGCATGTACTCATCAACCAGAGTTCATGGCATGCGGACTTCGCATCGGCTCACCATGTCCTACAGATGCTTCATGGGTAAAGCAATTCATCAAGCATTGTGACGACATGGCATACCGTTGCGACTTCGTAACCTTCCATGCCTATTGGGGAACAAACGAGGCTGCAAACTCTGACAGTTGGTGGTGGCAACTTGAACAGATATACAAGGACACAGGTCGCCCAATATGGTTGACAGAGTGGAACAATGGAGCATCATGGACAACAGAAGGATGGCCATCAAGCTACTCAGACAAACTTGCAAAGCAGAAGAATGCCATCAAGTACATTCTCTCCGTTCTTGACAACGCCAGCTTCATCGAAAGATATTCACTTTACAACTGGGATTCTTACTATCGTGCTGCAATCTCATGGGACAGCGACAAGAACAGTTGGTGGGTAACACCATGTGGCGAAGTCTATCGTGACACTCACCCTACTCATGCCTATAACGAGAAGATGCAAAAAGTTCCAATAGGATGGTTCCCGGGCATCAACAAGGAAAATAAATTCAGCTTCACCTTCGTTGAGAGTACACAGAACATTCTAATGTCCATCACCAACAAGAACGGTGATTTCACAGGACAGGAGATTATTGAGTACAAGGATGCTGATGGAAAGTGGAAAACCTTCTATGACAATTCAAGTAAACGAAGTAAGTTTGAAAGCAGTAAACTGAGAATGGAAAACGTCTCACTTGATAATTGCAATACGCAACTATTCACAAACGAAAAGTTGACTTTACGTTTACGTATTATCACCCTGAAGGGAGATGCTACCACAACGGAAGCTGTGACAAAGGACATTCCAGAAAGCATAAGAAACAGATACAACGAAGCCGTAGGCATAAACAAGGTTACTCACGATGACTCTCAAGCTGAGTACTACACTCTTGATGGAAAGAAGACGAACTATCCAACATCCCAAAAAGTGTACATATATAAGAACAAAAAAGGAGAGACAAAGAAAGTTACAAAGTAATTGCACTATGTAACATTTAGCAATAATTTGTAACTTAGCATACGTACAACGATAGTCAAAATGTAAAAAAATACATTTTTTTAACATTTTGTTACATTACAAATAAAAAAGGCGAAGATGATTTTACTCATTTTCGCTTTTTTCAGTATATTTGCACGGATTAAAATCGTCCTCACTTATTGAGAACAATTACCAAGAGAATAAAGAAAAAATTAAATTACACTAACTAAACTATATGAACATACGCTTTTGTACATTAGGGAACTATGCCTTAAAGGCATTCTTCCTTACTGCAATCTGCGGGGCGACTTACTCTTGTAAGGACGACTATACGCTTGACGACACTACGCCTTCATGGCTCGGTTCAAGCATATACGAGTACCTTGAAGAGGATGGTAACTACACTAACTTCGTCAAGCTCATCAATGATCTTGACTACAAGGAAGTGTTGGCTCGTACAGGTTCAAAAACGCTTTTCGTTGCTGACGATAACGCGTTTAAATCTTTCTATTCAAACAATCCATGGGGAGTTAGTAACTATGATCAGTTGTCATTGAGCCAGAAGAAGATTCTTCTCAATGGTTCAATGATTAACAACGCATACCTCCTCGAAATGATGTCAAGCATCCCTGCTGGCGGTAATGACAACGATGTACCAACAAGAGGTGAATGTATGAGACGTGAAACTGCATTGGACGTCACAGACTCTATTCCACACCTTTTTGCTAAGGACATTCCTGTCAACTACAGCACAGACAAGAACGAAAAAGATTACTGGAAGCGCTTCCGCGAAAAAGGTATCTATCTCGCTCTTGATGGCTCTCCATCAATGATGGCACATTTCCTCAATGCTCAACTCAGCAACAAGAACATTACTGATGATGATTTCGAGCGCATCGTTGGTGTTAAGCGTGACAAGAACGACGCTTTTATCTTTGACAACAAGGTTATCAAGCAGGACATCACATGTCAGAATGGATACATCAATGTTCTTGACAAGGTAAACATCACTCCACAGAATATGGCAGAGGCACTCCGCACAGGAAAGGATACCAAGATATTCTCTCACATGTTGGATCGTTTCTCTGCACCATTCTACGATGCCTCACTGACAGAACGAGCAAGACTCATCTACGGAAATCATATAGATTCCGTTTTTGTTAAGAATTACTTCTCTCTCCGTTCTCATGGAGAAACGGGTCTTCTTTCCGATAGAGGAACTGACCCAACAAACAATCCAAACGGAAATGCCGTATTCGACAAAAATTCCAACAAGCCACTTCCTTTCGATCCAGGATGGAACGCATATTATGTAAACAGTAAGACTGGTCCAACACTGGATATGGCTGCCATCTTCTGTCCTAACGACAAGAAGTTGATGGACTATTTCTTCACTCCTGGCGCTGGTGGTAACTTCCTTATCAAGGCATATGCTGGAGACCTTATAAATACGGTTTCAGCAGACACTGAGGACATGGATGCTGTATATAGGGTTCTTGACTGCATTCCACGTAATGTTATCCGTGCACTCGTGAGCAATCTCATGAAAGAATCTTTCATTTCGTCTGTGCCAAGCAAGTTCGAGACAATCAAGAACTCTGCACAGGACCCAATGTTTGACGAAGATAAGGATTATCATCGTGAAAATATTCAGTACTGTATTCTTGCTAACAATGGTATCATCTACGTCATGGATGAGGTTACTACTCCTGCAGAATACGCAGCAGTAAGTGCACCTGCATACGTAGAGCAGGACAAGAAGATTTTCAACTGGGCTATCCAGTCAGCATCACTTGGTGGCATACCTACCAACTACTATGCTTATCTCCTTGCAATGAGTTCACGTTTCAGTTTCTTCGTACCACAGGATTATGAATTCACATACATTGACCCTGTATCTTTTGCTTCAGCAACTGCTGTCGGAGGTGAACTTATTGGTAAAGCATACAAACTTGAGTGGAATTCAGACAAGAATGAGCCTGCTGCTAAAACATACAATTGTAAATACAACATCAAGAACAAGACTTGTGAACTTGGAGAGCAACTCACTTCTACAACAACATCTAACATTTTCGGCAACCGACTCAAGGATATGCTTGAGACACACACTGTCATCCACGAAGACAACTCATCTTCTATAGGTATAGATGAGACAAAGACTGGTATGGAGTGTAACAAACATTATTTCCTTACAAAGAATGGTGCTGTAATCTTTGCCAACAATGCAGAGAAGAGAAATGGAGGCAAGGGAAATTGCATGACACTCAAGGGTGGATGGATGTTGAATGGTATCAGCCAGATAAATCCAGAAACAAATGGCGCTCTCGATAATTGCTCTGTTATCGGATTTGACGATAAGTCTGCACAGACATACAGCTATGGAAACGGTTTCGCATACATGATTGATGTTCCAGTACAGCCAACCATCGAATCTGTATATTCTATTCTTTACAATAACAAGAACTTCAGTAAGTTCTTCGACCTTTGCAAGCCAGATATCGAGGCACTTGAAAAATGTGGAATCAAAGATAAGACTACACAAAACAAATTCCTCATTTTTACAAACAGAGGAGGTATTCCATGCTTTGATGAAGATGGTAACAAAATTGATGAATCTACAAACGTACGTTTCTTCAACAACTACAACTATACTATCTACGTTCCAACAAACGAAGCCATGGACGAAGCATTTGCAAAAGGTCTCCCTACATGGGAAGACGTTGCTGCCCTTGCTGACGTATCAACAGACAAAGAAGGTAATGACCTTCCAGAAGATGCTATTGAGGCAAGAAATGCAAAAGTTACTGCTATGGCAACCGCTATTATTAACTTTGTAAAGAATCACTTCCAGGATAACAGTATCTTTGCCGATACTCCAGAGATGAAGTCAAGCGTATTCGAGACTGCAACCCTCAATAGTGAGACACAAGTTTACAGTAAGGTACATGTTTCATCTGAAGGCAGTGCAAGCCTTGCAAATGCAAGCCTTACCATCACAGATGCAGTAGGACACGAATGTCATACTACAGGTGACAAGAATCTTATTGCTCGCGATTATATTATAAAGAGCAACAATATCATCTCATCATCTTCTGCTGTAATCCACGGTATTGACCACGTTCTTGACTACAAGACACTCGTTAATGGTCGTTACGACTCTGACTGGAAGACAGAGGCAAGAGCACGTAAGTACCTCAGCAGATACAGATTAACAAAATAAACTTACATAGTATGAACAAAGTTAAATTCATTATAACTACATTAGTGCTGTTCTTCTGTGTAAGTTCAGCATTCGCTCAGAAGCGACGCATCACAGGTAGCGTTTACGATGACTTAGGCGGTATCATGATGGCCAACGTCGTTGAGCGTGACGCAAACAACCGTATCGTTGCTGCAACAGTAACGGATATGAACGGAAACTTCTCTCTCGTAGTATTGAATCCAAAGGACAAGATTAGCGTCAGCTTTGCAGGTTACGAGAAGTACGAGGAGATAATTGGAACAACTAAGAATAAGTTCAACATCAAGCTCCATGAGATAACACTCAAGGAAGTTGTTGTCAAGGCTAAACCAATGGTACGAAGCAATGGTATGGCAATCCCTTTAAAGGAGGTATCTGTTGCTACACAGACAATGGATATGGATGATGTCGAAGGTCTTTCTTTCTCAAGTGCAGACGAAGCACTTCAGGGTAAGATTGCAGGTCTTGATATCGTTGCCAACTCTGGTAACCTTGGTTCTGGTACATCTATGCGTATGCGTGGTGTCAGCACAATCAATGGTTCAGCAGAGCCACTTATCGTTGTGGATGGTAACATCTTTGATATTCCTGATGGAGCATCAAACATCAACTTTGATGACCTTGATAATGAGGAACAGTTCGCTACCCTTCTCTCTGTAAATACAGAGGATATTGCGAAAATCACAGTTCTCAAGGATGCCGCTGCAACTGCTATCTGGGGTTCAAAGGGTGCAAGTGGTGTACTTGAAATCACAACTCGTCGTGGTGCTTCTGGTCCTACAAAGCTCAACTTCTCATATAAGTTCTCTGGTTCATGGATGCCATCAGGTCTTAACATGCTTGATGGTGACGGCTACACTATGATGCTTAAGGAGGCTTACTTCAACCCTAAGCAGAGTGCGGCTACATCAGACATGGTTGAGTTGAACTATGACAAGTCATTCCCTGTTCAGTACTACAACTTCAACAAGAACACAGACTGGATTGACGCTGTCAGCCAGTTCGGTGCAAAGAATGAATACTATATTACTCTCACAGGCGGTGGAGAAAAGGCTAAATTCCGAATTTCAGGAGGCTACTCTCACCAGACAGGTACAATCATTAAGCAGAGCCTCAACCAGCTCACTAACCGACTTGTACTCGACTACACCGTGTCTGACCGTATCTTGTTCCAGACAAATATTGCATTCACTTACACTGATAACCATCGTAACTGGGACGGAGAAAAGACAACAACCATTCTTGGCAAGGCATACGATGCAATGCCAAATATGAGCATCTACGAATACGACCAGTATGGACAACTTACTGGTGACTATTACAAGATGCTTCCTTCCAATGGCACCGATGGAGGTGGAGACAATAGTCACAGTTCCGGTCGTCTTGGCGACATGAAGGCACTTGGTAACCCTGTGGCAATTGCAAACCTTGCATTCAACAACCAGTCAACTTACCGTATTTCTCCTCAGTTCAATCTCCGTTATAAACTCCTCAGTAAGAGTCCAGACGAAGGTCACACTCTCGATCTCAATGCCGAGATTTACATGGACATCTTCAATGAGGCAGTAAATACATACTATCCAAATGCATTGACAACGGATTCTTGGGCTGATAAAGTTAACCAAACTTCAAGTTATGACTTCTCAAGCATCGGTATCACCAATCGTGAGAAACTTATTTTCACACCTAAGTTCAACAACGACATCATGACAGCAAGTGTACTTGCACAGTTTGAAGTCTGGTCTGAAAATAGCTCAAAACAAGGTAGCTCACAGACTGGTCTTCCAACAGGTCTTAACTCTCCTATATCTGAAGCATATATAACCGACACTTATACAGGAAATGGTAAGGCACATCGTATGTCATATCTTGCAAGTGGACATATAGCATTCTTTGATGGACGCTATGCCTTCGACGCAACTATTAGACGTGACGGCTCTACTAAGTTCGGTGCAGGACGCAAGTGGGGTACATTCCCGGGCATCTCTGGACGTTGGAATATCAATCAGGAACCATTCTTCGAGAAGCTTCATGTAGGTCATATCATTTCTATGCTCTCTTTCCGACCATCATGGGGTAAGGTAGGTAAGGAACCAAATAACGAATACCTTATGTACAATACTTATCAAAGTAAGGGTACATACGGTAAGAGTGGTTATAGTTATGGTGCTATTGCTCCAAACAATCTCCGTCTTACAGACCTTAGATGGGAGACTATAAAGTCCTGGAATCTTGGTGGTAACCTCAACCTCTTTGAGGACCTTATCCAAATTCAGTTTGAATACTACAACAAACAGACAACAGACCTTCTCATGAAGGACGTAGGAATTTCAGGCATTACAGGTTACAATAAGCTCGCATGGGCAAATGTCGGTGGACTCCGCAACCGTGGATGGGAGCTTTACATCAATACTGGTAAGTTCGCAAAGATTGGGGACTTCTCAATGTCTTTGAACTTCAACATTGCACAGAATGTGAACACCATTACTGATATGGATGCCAGCGTACTTGCAAGTATGAATGGAAACTACGAATATAAAAATGCAGACTACCTCAAGCGTATCCAGATTGGTAATGCCGTAGGTTCTATCTATGGATTCAAGTATAAGGGTGTATATGCTTACGACTACGAGCACAGCGGTTACACTACACAGTCTTACAATACTTATGGCGAACGTACAGCATACGCAGCAGAACTTCGTGGAGACAACTCTACAGTTCCTGTAGCACGTGATGCAGAAGGCAACATACTCTACGATGCCAAGGGTAACCCACTCCACATGTACTTCAACTATGGAGGAAAGAACTATGAGTTCAAGGGTGGAGATGTCATCTACGAGGATATCAACCATGACGGTCAGATTGACGAACTTGATATCGTTTACCTCGGTAACTCAAATCCTAAGGTAAACGGAGGATTCGGCTTTAACTTCAACTATAAGAGTTGGAAGCTCAAGTTGTCATTCAACTATCGTTTTGGCAACAAGATTGCCAATACTGCAAGACTTAACAATGAGTCAATGCGTAACAACAAGAACCAGTCACAGGCTGTTGCTTGGAGATGGCGCAAGAATGGCGATGTTACAGAGATTCCACGTGCTATGAACGAAAAGATTGGAGCATCATACAATGCACTCGCAAGCGACCGCTATGTAGAGAATGGAGACTTCCTTCGTCTTCAGTACGCACAGTTGAGCTACAGTCTTCCAGCAAAAACAGCTCAGAACCTTGGTCTCAAGTCACTCACTTGTAGTGCATCTGCAAACAACTTGTTCTGTATCACTAAATATACAGGTGTTGACCCAGAAATCAGTTATGGTTCATGGGGTGTCTGCTACGATAACTCCAAGACTCCACGTTCAAAGTCATTCACATTCAGCATGAACATAGGTTTCTAATTCAAGCATTGAACTGACAAAAAAGAAATAATTATGAAACAATATAATAAGGTTACGATGAAGATAAAGAAAGGATTAGGATGGGCAATGTCAATTGCCATCCTTCCTGCCACATTCTTCACAATCACCTCATGTGAGGATTATCTCACAATCACCCCAACAAGTTCCATCGTAGAGGAGGAATTCTGGCAGGATAAGAATGACCTCGAGAATGCACTGTTCGGATGCTACAAGAGCATGACTGAAGAAGCATTTCTCAACAAGGTTATCTATTGGGGAGAGATGCGAAGCGATAACTGCGAACGCTCTACAGAACTTAAGGCATCATCAGACGAGGCAAACGTCATGAATGCCAATATTCTTCCAACATACGGCATTTACGACTGGACGCCGATGTACAACACAATCAATTACTGCAACAAGGTATTAGATCATGGAGAAAAGGTTGTTCTTACAGACGAAAGTTTCTCCGAGCAGAACTGGCTGCCTATCAAAGCTGAGGTTTTGACAATACGTGCGCTATGCTATTTCTATCTTGTTCGTTCATTCGGTGAAGTGCCATACATCACACATGACATCAACAACAATTCACAAGAGTTGTCTTTTCCACAGAAAACGCAGTTGTATGTCTTAAACCGAATCATAGCAGATTTGGATACTGCAAAGACTTTTGCCATGACAGAATATGGCAATACAGTTTCAAACAAGGGACGTATCACAAAGAAAGCTATATATGCTCTTCTTGCAGACGTTCACCTTTGGCGTGCAAGTTATCTTCAGGGCAAATGCCATCCTTTTGTCAACAGACTTAAGAATGAATATGCTCCAAATCCAACAACGGCAAATGAATCAGATAGAGAAACAACAACGGCTACAGCAGAATCTGATTACAGGGACTGCATTAGTTATTGTGATTCTATCATTGATATCTGCTACAGTGACCTTAATAAGAAAATAAGAAAGAGATATCCATTGTATGCTTCCATCAAACCTGAGTTAGCAGACCTCTTGTCACAGAACGTATCTACGACAGAATTAGGTCAGAAATTACCAACCGAATCTACAAACGCATTTAATGATATTTTCGGAAGTGGTAACTCAGATGAATCTATTTTCGAGATTCAGTTCGATGGTTCAACATACGGCAACAACATGACCACATCCCTTTTCTGGAATCTTCATGACAATAAGGTTGCAAAACTTACAGCTCCAAAGACACTCTTCAAGGAGGTTGCTCCTAATCCAAATGCAGATGTAGCATCAGCTGTATTCACTAAGACAGACTATCGTAGATGGGATGCTTTGTATCACCTTGACGATGATGGACAAACAGAGTTCAACTACACAAAGCTATCTATGGAAAGTAATAAACAGGGAAATGCTAAGAAGAATATGCTTTCTGACAATACTGCCTCTATAAAAAGCGGTACATATTCATTAGAGATAACAAGAGTGTACCGTGGAGAAGGAATAAGCAATGATGCAAATTTCATTATCTACCGTCTCCCAGAAATTCTTCTTATGAAGGCTGAAGCTATCTCTCAGATATCATCTTCTAAAGAAGACCTTATGACAGCTTTCAATTGTGTTAAGGAAGTATTCAAGCGCTCAAATCCTTACGCATATAACAAGAGCAACACTACTGCCGGCTCAGATACACTCAAGACAGAAATGTTCATGACACCAAGAGCAATGGAATATCTTGTCATGGCTGAACGTCAGCGTGAGTTCCTTTGCGAAGGAAAGCGTTGGTTTGACCTCGTCCGTTTTGCACAGCGTCGTGGCAATACAGAGGATATGCTGACACTCCTTGTCCGCAAATATTCAGGAAACCAGAAATCTGTTCAAGCAAAACTTGCAGATATGCAATCATTGTTCTCTCCTGTATATGACAATGAGCTTAAAACGAACTATTTGCTCTACCAGAATGGTGCATGGAAAGCATCTAAGACAACAGGCAGAACTGACAATCAAAAATAACTGAAAAGTCATGAATAAAACAAATATATTCACAAAGAACAAAGGTGTTATCGGTGGACTTATGTCTGCTGCAATCCTTTCCGTCTTTTCTCTCTCTTCTTGTAAGGAGACAATAGATGAAAGTGACCTCTACACCTTCACTGGTGAGATGATGATTGACCACTTTGAGAACAATCCTAAAGAATTCAGCAGTTATCTCACACTCCTTAACCGTGTCAAGCCAAGCCAGCGTTCAAAGTCAACTATGCGTGACCTTCTCTCTGCGCGTGGAAATTACACATGCTTCGCTCCTACAAACGAAGCAATCCAGCAGTACCTTGATTCTGTAATGAACCTGCCAGAACCATTGGTTAGCACTACTGATGTTAATCTTATTCCTGACTCAGTAGCACAGGAAATCGTGTTCAATTCCATCATTCAGAATGGTAACGACCTTGCTTTCAAGAGCACAGACTTTGAAGAAGGTGCTCTCAAGACTACCAACATGAATGACCGATATGTCAGTATCTCATACGGAAAGAAAACAGAAAAGGCAGTAAGTAATAATGACACAATTTCATATTATACTACTGTAACATACGTCAACACTTACTCTGCTATCGTAGAGCCTGATATTGAGGTGGCAAATGGATACATACATGCAATTGACCATGTACTTGCACCATCCAATGCAACAATAGCAGGTCTTATCTTGACAACTCCTAACACTACATTCTTTGGAGAACTGCTCAAACTTACTGGATACGATGCCCAAATGGCAAAGATTAAAGACGTAGCATGGGAGGTAAAGCACGATGATATCAGAGGTCAAGACTTTACACATGCAAGTTGGAAAGGAAAATACCCTGAATTCAGGAAGTTCGGATTCACTGTGTTCCTTGAAACCAACGATGTATTTGAGGCAGCAGGAATTACAGACCTTGCAAGCCTCAAGGAATATGTAAAGGAACATGCAAACTTTGATGACGACACCAGTCGTGGTAATATGACTTCTTGGGGAGAGGACTATGAAAATCCATACAACTGGCTCAATCAGTTTGTGGCATACCATATTCTCCCAGAATCATTGACATACAACACAATGGTAACATTTGCCAATGAGTATGGTACATACGCTGGTCAAATGAAGAACCGAACAGCTTCTAATTTCTATGTAAACGTTTGGGAATATTGGGAAACAATGGGTATTCAGCGTCGTCTGATGAAAGTAACAGGCTACCAGAAACTTGTTGGCGGTAGCCGTATCATCTCACGTGCCATCAATCGTGCATCTAAGTACAACAACAAGACATACAAAGAAGATTTAGGCAAGATGGAAATCCTCGGTATAGACATTGCTGCTACAAACGGAGATTACACCAACAATGCACTTAATGGCTGGTACTACCCTATCGACCAGATTCTTCTTTGGAACTCAGATGTACCAAACAAGGTACTCAATGAGCGACTTCGTTTTGACATTACATCACTCTTCCCAGAGTTCCTCAACAACAACATCAAACAGAACAGAGCAGCTGAGAAATGTGGAAGTGGTTACTGGTACTTCACTCCAGACTACATTGATAACGTAGTTGCCATGAGTGATGAAACAAAGTTTATCTATCTTCCAAACCAAGGCTATTCTGGCGGCATCAACAGTTGGATGAACTATCAGATAGATGAGTTCAACATTCAGGGAATCTTCGACTTTACGATGAAATTACCACCTGTCCCATATACCGGTACATACGAAATACGCTATGGTATCAATGCCAATAATAACCGTGGTATGGCACAGGTATATTTCGGAAAGAACAAGAACAACCTTCCTGCAATAGGTATTCCACTTGACCTTCGTACCGCATCAGGAACAAATACTGATGCAACAGGATGGGTTAAGGATGACGTTCGTGATGACGAAGCAAACGCAGAGAATGATAAGTCAATGCGTAACCTCGGATTCATGAAGGGACCTAAGTACATCCAATTGGATGCAAGCAACACGGGACGTTCAGCAGACCAGTGTTTGCGTAAGATTATCTATACAGGTGTTCTTGAAGCAGGAGAGACATATTATGTCCGTTTCAAGTCAGTACTTGCAGGAACAACATACGAGTTCTTCTTTGACTATCTCGAGTTAGTACCTAAGTCTGTATATGCTGGAGATGAAGCAGAAGACATCTGGTAATAATCAACAAACCTAAATTAAAGGAAATATGACAAACAAGATAAACTTAATAAAGAGTAAGTATCTTGCTGGAGGAATGATTCTTTCATTCCTCACAGCAAGTACACTCTTCACATTCTCATCTTGTGCCGATGACCATTTCAACATATCATCTGAAGTCACTGGTACCAAGACAATATGGGAAAATATCAAAGAGAACAAGAATTTGTCCGACTATGCCTATATCCTTGAGCATGTGCCTTACTCTCAGAAGGATAAAGGTTTTACATCACAGACGTACGCAGACGTTCTCAATGGTGACCAGACATTCACAATCTGGGCACCAACCAATGGTTCATACGATTTTGAGTCATACAAGAAGCTAATAGAGTCTGGTGTTGAAGATAATATCAAGAGAGTAGAACTTGAACTTATCCGTAACAACATGACAAGATACACTCATGTAATGAATGGACAAGAACAGGAGAAACTTGTTCTCTTCAATGGCAAGAGATGTATTCTGGACTATGCAAATAACACTTTTGGTGGAAATAGTGTCATACAGCCAAACATTGCATCATCAAATGGTGTGCTCCATGTTACTCAGGCACCAGCTGATTTCATTCCAAACCTGTATGAGTATTACTTTTTAGCACCAAACTCAAGCGAAATACAAAAGTTCCTCAAAAAGTATGAAACGGAAGAATTCGACAACTATAGTTCTATCCCAGGTCCAACAGTAAACGGAGAAATAACATGGGTGGATTCAATAACTTACAAATACAATAATTATCTTGGCCAATACCTCGCACGCGAAGATAGTAACTATGCTGTAATCATTCCGACAGACAATGCATGGAAGCAGGTATATGACAAGATTGGAACTTATTTCAATTTTAGGAACAAATATATTCAAGATGTACATTTAAAAACTGAAACAGGAAGCGATACAATAATCACAGGAAAAGAAACAGTTCTTGGAACCGAAGAACTTGATTCTATCAAAAAATTGTATATAAGCAATTCCATTCTCAAAGGTACTTTTTTTAATGCAAACTGGCAACCACGCCAAATTTCCATTGCTTCACTTAAAGATATCTCAAATGCAGACTCACTCGAAACGGCTTTAGAGATTAACTCACTCACAAAAACAAGTCAAGAAATAGAAAAAAATATAAAAAATAATCACAAGTTCAAGAAGCCAGGAACATTGAATGAAACCAATGACAAGCAATACACACATGAATATGCTGATTTCACAAAGATGTTTGGCGGGAATGATCCTATCAGATGTAGCAATGGTTATGCTTACATCACAGATGCATGGAATTTCCCAAGTTCACTATATGCTCCTACATTAGAGTATAAAGCAGCTCAAATTTTCGAAACTGCGAAAAAAGGAACTGCAATATCAGACAGGCTTACTGCCACATACCTTGGTGCAAACGGACAAGATTCCATCGTTTCATATGACTATGTCGCAGTCACAGGTTCTGGTAGTCAGTTTGAAGCAATATTCAAATTGCGAGATATGCTATCATGTAGATATGAAATCTATTTGGTTACTCTTCATAACAATGAAACAAACAGACCTACAATTTTCAAGACATCAATCTCATTCCATAATGAGACGGATAAGCCAAAGGAGAAGTCTATATTGGTTTCTGACTGGATGTCTGACTATCAGAATAGGACTGGTTCATACGGTGAAGAAATTACTGATGCTAAGAAAAAAGTCAACTACTACACTCGTCAGGCAAATATTGATACCGTGTCCATTTCGCCTGTTAAAATTTCAGGAGGTTCACTGACAGATACAATATGTATTGCTAAGGATTACGAAATTCCATACTCATACTATGGACTTACAAACGCATATCCACTTATAACATTCACAAGTGCAGCTATGAGTGGTGATATCAAACAATTATACTGTCGTCAGATGCGCATAGTATCAATCATCTTAAAACCAAAGAGAGACGAATAAATCCTAATTAGCAATTACAATGATGAATAATAATAAGAACAACAACAGCTTAGTCAAGGCAAGCATTGGTCTCATGATGCTATCAGGAGCAATATGTGTATCTGCCCAGACAAACGATAGCGATGATACGCCAAAGGCACCAATAAGAAAGGTTGCCAAGGTAGTAAACTATAAGATGAAAACGGTAAGCGGAACCGTACTCGACGCAGCAACAAAAGAGCCTATCGAAGGTGCACGTGTTGCAGCATACGGTAATGCCCGTTTCTCAATAATGACAGACGAAAATGGTAATTACAATCTTGAAGTTCCTGTTTTCGTTAACTCACTCTACGTAACAGTACCAGAGTACAATGACTTACAGGTTGCCTTTGATGGGGAAAATGCACCTACTGCTGAACTCTATAGCACTAAGTTCAACAACGTGTATTCCACAAAAACATCCATTACATCATCAAACAAGGCAACTGTCAATGAAACAAGTGCAATCACTATTGACGGTGAGATTGATAAGGCATTCTCAGGAGATGTACATACCGTAACACGTTCTGGTATGCGTGGACAAGGTATTGCAATGTTCATCCGTGGTATCAATTCTATCAACATCAATGCACAGCCACTTGTCATCCTTGATGGCATGATTATTGACTGCCAGCTTGACCGCACAAGCGTACATGACGGATTCTTCAACAATATCCTTGCAGGAATTGACCCTGATGATATTGAGTCTGTAGAAGTCCTCAAGAATGCTACATCAATATATGGAGCACGTGGTGCAAATGGTGTTATCCTCATCAACACAAAGCGTGGTAAGTCCATGGCTACAAAGATTGAGGCAAACATCAATACAGGTTTTGAATTGATGCCATCATCAATCAGTATGATGAATGCAAGCCAGTTCCTAAACTATGCTTCAGAACTCGTGGGTACAACAGAGTATGCACAGAAGTACGCTTCATGGGAAAATAACTATCCATTCCTCGTAAGCGACAAAAATTACTATTGGTATCCACTTTTCCACAATGAAACAGACTGGTCTGATGGTCTCTACCGCACAGCCATTACACAGAACTACAAGGTAGGTGTTCAAGGTGGTGATGAGAGAGCCATGTATAATCTCTCACTTGGTAGCACAACTTCACAGTCAACAGCCAAGGGCAATGACATCAGTCGTTTCAATATCCGCTTCAATACTGATATCCAGCTCAGCGAGTATGTATCAACACAGTTGGACCTCAGTTTCAGCAACCTCACTTACAACCTTCGAGACAACGGATGGGCAGAGAGCTATGCAAGTAGCACAATCTCTTCACCAA
Organism: Bacteroidaceae bacterium; assembly: GCA_017540585.1. Classification (GTDB taxonomy): domain Bacteria; phylum Bacteroidota; class Bacteroidia; order Bacteroidales; family Bacteroidaceae; genus Minthosoma. The sequence continues at coordinate 77,719 of JAFYAT010000102.1, forward strand.
ACGTGCTCGGACTTATTCAGTCACCATTCCTTTCAAAGTATGGTTACTACACAGGTGATGACTTGAAGTTGCATGAGTCAAGCGTATATGCTGGTAAGTATATTGACGACAATAACTATCCTTTTGATTATGCTTCTGCATTCGGTACAAATGCGGCATTAGCAAATCCATATTGGATTTTGGAAAATGGTGACGGTAACAACAAGAACCATCAGCAGCAGACTCAGTTCTACCTCAACTTGATGCCAAAATACACCATCAACAAACATTTGTACATCACTAACAGATTTGCTTATCAGTTCAACCGTTCAAAGGAGAAATATTATCTTCCAAAAGCGGGTACTCCTATCTACACACTTGAAGGATATGGAAATGTCACAACAGTAGTCAAGTCTCTCTTCTCTAAAGAGACTGCTATTCAGAACGACTTCCGCATAAACTGGAGCAATCAGTATGGTATGCACCAGATTGAAGCCTTTGGAGGTGTACGTTACTCTGCAAACACCTTCACTGACACATATATGATTGGTTACAACGCAAGCAATGATAAGATGCCTGACATGAATGGTTCTCTTGATTTCCGTAGCCTTCAGGGAAACCAAGACAAATGGAGGAATCTTGCATACTACGTAGATGGAAGATGGAGCATCAAGGACACATACATACTTGAGGCAACAATGTCAGCAGAAACATCATCACGTTTTGGACGTAACACTGATGAAGGTATCAAGATGTTCGGTGTAAAATGGGGACTTTTTCCTTCAGTTCAGGCAGGATGGGTAATCTCAAACGAAAAGTTCATGCGCAAGGCAAAGGGTGTTGATTATCTCAAGTTCACTGTGGGCTATGATATCTCAGGTAATGACAATATTGACTATTCTGCTTCACGCACATACTTCAAGTCATACACATTCCTTAGAGAGGCAATAGCACTCCAGTTGACTAACGTGGAGAACACATCACTCCAATGGGAAACTACACGTTCCTGGAACTTTGCCCTCAATGGTTCATTCCTCAAGAACCGTATTCAAGCTGGTCTTGATGTATATGTGCGCAATACAGACCACCTTATCACTCCACGCACCACAAACTATATGTCTGGTCTCAAGAGCTATCTCACCAACGATGGTGCACTCCGTAACATAGGTGCAGAAGTACATCTTAACGGAATCCTTGTAAATACAAAGAACTTCAAGGCACAGCTCGGTGCTTCTGTAGGTCACTACAAGAATGAGATTACATCACTTCCTGAGAAGGAGTACATCAACAAGATTTATGGTGCTGAGATTCTCACCAGAGTAGGTAATTCTGCAAGTGTCTTCTATGGCTACAAGACAAATGGTGTATTAGCAAGCAAAAAGGAAGCAAGCACTGCATACAACGGTAATGATTATCTCAAATACCCAACAGGTATTACTGCCAAGCCATACAATAACTTCAATGCAGGTGATATGCGATTCGTAGATCTCTCAGGAGATGGTATCATCGATGAGAACGACAAGACTATAATAGGTAATCCTAACCCAGACTTGTTCGGTTCAATCTACGCTAATCTCTCATACAAGCACTGGAGTCTTGACATTAACTTCAAGTACTCTCTCGGTAACGACATTTACAACTACCAGAGAAGTCAACTCGAATCTTGCAATAATTTCTACAACCAGACATCTGCCGTTGTAAACCGTTGGAAGAACGAGGGACAGGTAACAGACATACCACGTGCCATGAGCAAGGAATCAGACAATTGGGTAAACAACGAACGTTTCTCAGACAGATGGATTGAAGACGGAAGTTTCCTTAAACTCAAGAAGGTACGTCTCTCATACGAGCTTCCAATGAACCTCTCATGGTTACAAGGACTCACTATCTGGGGTGAAGCAAACAATGTATTCACTGTTACTCCTTACACAGGTACAGACCCAGAGTTCTCATGCAGCAACTCAGTTCTCTATCAGGGAATCGATGCAGGTCTCCTCGCAGAGGGACGCAGCTTCAACTTAGGTGTTAAGATTAACTTCTAAAGTTGTATAATACGCCATAAAGAAGTAAAAGAAGTAAAAAGTATTAAAATGGAGTAAAAAGACGAATGTCATAATCCATTTATGACAATATATGTCAATTAAAAAAGACGAAGACAATAACAAATATTCTTATAGATATTTCAGAAAACTATCGTCTTTTTACTCCTTTTAACTCCTCTTTAATTCCTTTTACTACAAAAATAAAATATTTAAAAATATAAACAATGAAGAATATCATCAAAAATATTACTCTTTGCGGTTGTCTTGTCCTCGGAATGGGTATGACATCTTGCGAAGACATGATGACAGTAGATACTGGTGACAAAGCATATATCAATGCTAACGACACTCTCTACTCATACCTCGGCATCATGCGTGCAATGCAGGATGTTGCAGAACGTCAGATTGTCCTTGGAGAGATTCGTGGTGACCTCGTTTCATCAAGCGAATACGCTACTGATACACTCCATGCTATCAGCAACTTTGAAAATCCAAAGGATCAGTCATGTTCAATGCTCTGCGTTAGCGATTACTATAATGTAATCAACAACTGTAACTTCTACATCTATAACTGTGACACAAGTACTGTCCGTGCAAATGTAAAATACATGATTCCTGAATACACTCAAGTCAAGGCAATCAGAGCATGGGCATATCTCCAGCTTGTTAAGAACTATAAGGAAGTGCCATACATCACAGAGCCAGTCAAGAACCTTGATGTAATCAAGAACTTTGACTATTCTCATAATCTTGTAAACAAGGACAACCTCATTGATAAACTCCTTGAGGATGGGCTTGCTGGTATGGTTGACACAAACTATCCACAGTATGGAAAGACAGGACAAACATGGGGTAACTGGAACAATGGCTCTGTAAATATCTCTGCACGTAACTGTTTCATTCCAATCCGACTCGTACTTGCGGATGCTTATCTTCTTCGTGGAGCTGACAAGTCTGACTATGAAAATGCAGCATTCTACTACTACTCATTCTTGAGAAAAGAGGATGTACCAATGCCAATACGATATATGGTACTACTTGAAGATGAAGATGCACCTACAGGATACGATTGGGGCAGTGTTACTTCTGGAATGCAATGGGGACAAGATGCAAGAAGTTATACTTATGATAAATCTAACGATGTAATTACTGTTATACCAAGCTCTGCTAACGCAGGATTAGGTAAAATGCTTACACGAGTAGCCGAAGTATTCGGCTACAATCCATCATCAAGTCAGGCAACAGTTGTTTCAGGCCAAACAGAAAATGAGGATGGAACAACTACTACAGAATACTCTGCAGCAGGTGCTATCATGGTTAATCCTACATACAAGCGTCAATATTTCCCATCATACGCATACGAGGATGTCAACCTTTCACAAAAGTATGTTCAATATACAAATCTTGAAAATACAAAAGATGAAAAAATATTGAAGTACTACGATCAGCAGGATGCAAGAATAAATTTGGCAATCAACAGTACGCAATACGAAGGAGAGAAATACTCACTCTGTGGTAAAGTTGCTTCAAGAACCTCATTCTTCTACACAATTCCTATTTACCGTAAGGGGCTTATATGGCTTCGCCTTGCAGAATCACTAAACCGTGCAGGTTATCCTGAGTTTGCATTTGCAATTCTTAAAGATGGTATAAATAATAACACACTTCCAACATTAAAGGATGTAACATATGAAAGATTACGCGAATTTGATGGTATTACCTATAACATCTGGACAATAGGAGAAGATACTGTATATTCTGAAATTGGTGAAAAAGACCCTATTCCTTTAATTCTTGAAGACGGGGAACTTGTGCCATACACAGGTAACAAAACAGGTGCTGTCTTAGTTACAGATAAGGAGAGAAAAATTGTTTACAACGCAATTTCTTCAATGTACTACGTTACGGACTCACTTAAGCTCAAGAAATTTGAATCCAAGTTCAACTTCAGAGACGATATTTGGGAGGATTGTTACGGAATTCATGCAATAGGAGGTGGCTTTAGCTATAGAATGAACATGAAATCAAGTGCATTTTCTATGTGGGGTGGAGACTACATAACAACCAACATTTCAGGTTATCGTGACACAATGTTCTACGACTACAAGAAACTCATAGAAAAGAAACTTGACAAGAAGACATTTAATGAGGCAAGCGAAGATGAAATCATCAATGCAGTTGAGGACATCATCGTTGACGAACTTGCTCTTGAGACTTGCTTCGAAGGAAACCGTTTCTATGACCTCGTTCGTATCGCAGAGCACAAGAACCAGTCAGGCTTCAAAGGAACAGAGTGGCTCGCAAAGAAGATTGCTAATCGTGGCACAAAGCAGGCAACAAAGAACAGCCCTGCAGTTAACGGTTTCGATGCAGCTCTCTACTCTAAGTTGCAGAACCAGAATCTCTGGTACTTCACATTACCTGCGTGGAAATAAAATAAGTTAAGAATTAAGATTATGATTAGAATAATCATCCTTATGTTGGCACTCACCTTCGGGTGTGTGCCAACTTTTGGCAAAAAGGTAATCAAAGACCTTTGGCCAGACGGAACAGAGATATCAGCATGGTTCAAGGACATTACATCCGTTGATATCAGTAAACATGGCAATACATACCGCATTACCGACTATGGAGTGGTAAATGACGGCAGGATTCACACCAAGGAGTTTCAAGCACTCATCGACATGGTGGCAGCAAATGGTGGTGGAGTTATCATAGTGCCACAGGGCACATACTTGACAGGTGCTGTGTTTTTCCGTCAGGGAGTGCACCTGCATATCCTTGACGGTGGAGTAATAATGGGCAGTAACGATCCAAGCGACTACCCTCTCCTCAAGACACGTATCGAGGGAGAGACATGTCTCTACTACTCAGCCCTCATCAATGCCGACGGACTTGACGGATTCACAATCTCCGGCAAAGGAACAATTGACGGCAACGGCTACACATACTGGAAACACTTCTGGGAGCGTCGTGCATGGAATCCTAAGTGTACAAACAAGGACGAACAACGTCCACGCCTTGTGTACATAAGCAATAGCAAGAACATACAGATAGAAGGAGTAAAACTTCAGAACTCTGCTTTCTGGACAACGCACATTTACAACTCAGAGAATGTAAAACTGCTGCGTCTTCACATCTCGTCTCCTGCAAAACCTGTCAAGGCACCATCAACTGATGCCATTGACCTTGATGTTGCAAAGAACATACTCGTCAAGAATTGCTACATGAGCGTAAACGATGATGCTATTGCCATCAAGGGAGGTAAGGGTCCATACGCCGACGCATTCAAGAAACAGTATTCCGACATCGACCTCAAGAAATTCCCAGAGATGGAAGGAGACGGAGGCAATGAGAATATACTCATTGAGGACTGTGAATACGGATTCTGCCATGGATGTCTCACCCTCGGTAGCGAGAGCGTATATGACCACAACATCATCCTACGTCGTATCAAGGTGAACGAGGCTAACAACCTGCTATGGTTGAAGATGCGTCCAGATACTCCACAAAGATACGAATACATCACAGTGGAAGATATCCAAGGAAATGCCAAGAACTTCCTGCTCGTTGCACCTTGGACACAGTTCTACGACCTCAAGGGTCGCAAAGATACACCGATGTCTTATTCCGACCATATCACAATGCGCAATATCACATTTGATTGCAATGTATTCTTCAATGTAAAGCCACGAGAGGAGCAATATCATCTAAGCAACTTCAAGTTTGAAAACTTGTCCATAAAAGGAAACAACGTTGAATTAAATACTGAATATGTGGAAAACTTCATAGTGAAGAATATCAAAGCGGAAAAAAAGTAATAACTTTGCAACGACATTTTTTATATAGGTTTTAAAAAGATATAATATGCAGTGGTTAGCTGACTTATTATTGAGCGGAGGAGGAGTTGCACACACCGTAATACTATTCTCCCTTGTTATTTCGCTCGGTGTGTTTTTAGGTAACAAAGTTAAGATTGGCGGAATATCGCTTGGAGTAACATGGATTCTCTTTGTCGGAATCCTCGTTGGCGACATTCTCAAACGTTTTTCAGTAGAAGAGAACCTCGAAGTCATCAATTTCGTTCAGGACTTCGGACTTATACTCTTCGTGTTCTCAATAGGTCTTCAGGTAGGTCCGTCATTCTTCACAAGTTTCAAGCAAGGTGGAGTAAAAGCCAATGGTATTGCAGCAGGTATCGTTCTTCTGAATATTGTTGTGATGCTTGCTCTCTATTATGGACTCCGCAACTTCATCCCAGCGGCAGACAATCTTCCTATGATGGTCGGTACTCTTTGTGGTGCCATTACAAACACTCCGGGACTTGGTGCCGCCAATGCTGCACTCGACCAGATTAGCACCATGCACCCTGATGCGTTCGGCGGAACAATACCAGTCATTGCAAACGGATATGCCTGCGCCTACCCTCTCGGTGTTGTAGGTATCATCCTTTCAATCATACTTATCCGCGTATTCTTCAAGATTAACTTCCAAGCAGAAGAAGAACACTTCAACAAGAAGAACAAGAAGAATGCGGCAATGAAGCCACACCTCATGCACGTAGAGGTAAACAACAACGCCATCAATGGCAAGAGTATCCTCGAAGTACGTGGTTTCATAGGTCGTGACTTCGTATGTTCACGAATGCTTCACGATGGTCACGTTATCGTTCCAAAGAGAGACACTATCCTCGAAGAAGGTGATAAACTCTACATTGTATGTGCAGAAGAAGATGCTGATGCCATAGTTGCTTTCATCGGTTCACTCGTTGAAGTTGACTGGGAAGATCAGGACCTCCCAATGGAGTCACGTCAGGTACTCGTGACAAAGAATGAGGTAAACGGACGTACACTCGGCAGTTTCCACCCAAGTTCAATGCACGGAGTAAACGTAACACGTATATTCCGCTCTGGTATGGAAATATTTGCCAGCCCAAGCACAATACTACAGGTTGGCGACAGTGTGGTGGTAGTAGGTCCACAGGATGCAGTAGAGCGATTTGCCAACGTACTTGGCGACCAGAAGCAGCAACTTGATAAGCCAAACCTCCTCACTCTCTTCGTGGGAATACTCATTGGTATCATCTTTGGTATGCTTCCTATCAGCGTTCCAGGAATGTCAATGCCAGTCAAACTGGGACTTGCAGGTGGTCCACTCGTGATAGCAATTCTCCTTGGACGTTTCGGCTTCAAGCTCAAGCTCGTTGCCTACACAACCAACTCTGCATCACTCATGATACGTGATATCGGACTCGTGCTCTTCCTTGCAAGCGTAGGTATAAAGGCTGGTGGCAACTTCGTAGATACAGTAATGAACGGAGGTGTTCACTATGTATGGATGGGCTTCCTCATCACAGTCATACCACTTCTAATCATGGGAGCATTTGCACGTATGAAGTGGCACATGAACTACTTCCTACTCATGGGTATCATCTCTGGAGCAACTACAGACCCACCAGCACTTGCATTCTCACAGGCAACAGCCAACAATGGTATTCCATCCGTAGGTTACTCTACCGTATATCCATTGTCAATGTTCCTTCGCATCATCACAGCTCAGGTCATCATCCTGTTGCTCTGTTCATAACAACACTACTACCGAGTTCGATAGTAGCATAACAACAAAGAATAATGAACATTCAGGACATAACAAACTCACTTATGCAGTCAACGGACATACCTCTGTTGACTGCATTGGTTTTAGGCATACTCGTAGCCTTCAACCCATGCCAGTTGTCAATCAATATCTCGGCTCTTACCTACCTCAACCGTTCTGGTAAGCAAGGACTGGAGTATGTACTTGGACGTACCATCACATACACACTCCTTGGATGGATATTGATGTGCCTCACAGGTGGAGGAAGCAATCTCAACGGAGTAAGTACAATACTCAGCTATGGTGAGGTTGTTTTGCCATATGCCCTCATTGCCATTGGTTTCTTTCTTCTATTCCGTGCCTTCCATCATCATGAGCACCACGGAGAGGACTGTCACAACTGTGGCAAGCTTATCAAGCGCAACGGTCCCTTAGGCTCACTCATACTCGGAATGACCCTTGCCCTTGCCTTCTGTCCTGAGAGTGCAATCTTCTTCTTCGGAATACTCCTTCCTCTTGCCATCAAGAGTGAAGCTGGTGTCATGCTTCCTCCCATATTTGCTATAGGAGCAGGACTACCCGTCCTCCTATTCAGCTATATCATGCACAAGGCATTCAACAAAGCCATAGCACTAAGCAGTAAATTTAATCACTTCCAGCAGGTACTTAATGCTATAACAGGTGTTATATTCATCATAATTGCCATCCTACTCTTCCTCGGAGAATAAAGCATCGTGTATCTCCGAATTTTTGAAACACAGAGGACACAGAGTTTTCTTGTCACAAAAAGAAACTCCGTGTCCTCTGTGTTATACTGCCTTTCCCTAAAAAACAGCAAACAAGGTAACTTCTCCCTTCCCCTATAGGGGGAGGGCTGGGGAGAGGGTCTGCTTTAAAACAAATCCGTGACGGAATCATTAAGATTTCGCCACGGAATCTAATTCATGATGATTAGACCGGTTATAAACGAAAAAAATATTATACAAAAGCCCTTTCGGACTCTCAAAAATTAACGGGTCACTTTAATGAACGAATCGGGTCTGAATTCACTTCAGCGTTAGAAAATTTCTCTCGGGAAAATTCAAAGAAATTCTTAGTTATTATAACATAGACTGTATCTTGTAGTCCTGAGACATAATTATTGACTTTTTTGTGTGTCATTTAATTTTTGACACTACAAAAGTATGAATATAATATTATCGGACAAAATTATTTTACAATTATTTTTTTGCCTCGTTGCCGTGTACCATTTCACATTTCTTTGGTACTCTCACGATTGCATCAATGCAACGCATACAAAAAGCAACAGAAGTAACGCCTAAAAACTTAAATGTAACATAATTTTACCAAGAAATTAGTCATAGAAAATATACAATCACAGATATTACAAATTGACAAAATGAGGGAGTTCCAACTCCATCATGACTATGCTATGACTCCGCTATGCCTTCGCTATGAGTCCGCTATGACTCCGCTATTTAGCAGAGAAATAGCAGAGGATTAGCAGAGGATTAGCAGAGGAAAGACGGAGGAACTGCAGAAAAACAGTAATAAAATGGAGAACAAACAGCAACAATTGACAGCCCCCCCCCAAAAAAATGTGCCATGATTTTTCCCCAATCATGACACATCACATTTCTATCTAAAATATCAATTCTACAATACCAAATTATCTATTAGCATACATATTCTCGTAATACTTCTCGTACTCACCGCTTGTGATGTTCTCAAGCCATTCTTCGTTTTCGAGATACCACTTAACGGTCTTCTCGATACCCTCCTCAAACTGGAGAGATGGTTCCCAACCGAGTTCAGCCTGAAGCTTGCGTGAGTCGATGGCATAACGTGCATCGTGACCGAGACGGTCTGTAACGTATGTGATGAGGTCAAGGTCTGCACCTTCTGGACGACCAAGAAGACGGTCAACAGTCTTGATGACAACCTTGATGATGTCAATATTCTTCCACTCATTGAAACCTCCGATGTTGTATGTCTCAGCAATCTTACCCTTGTGGAAGATTACGTCAATGGCACGTGCATGGTCAACAACATAGAGCCAGTCACGTACATTCTCGCCCTTGCCATATACAGGGAGTGGCTTGCGATGACGGATATTGTTGATAAAGAGCGGTATCAGCTTCTCTGGGAACTGGTAAGGACCATAGTTGTTTGAGCAGTTAGTCACGATTGTTGGCATTCCGTATGTGTCGTGGAACGCACGTACAAAGTGGTCGCTGCTTGCCTTTGAAGCTGAGTATGGAGAGTGTGGATTATACTTTGTCGTCTCAAGGAAGAAATCCTTTCCGTAAGCATGATGATGCTCAGATGACGAAGCCGTGGTTGTGAATGGAGACTCTATGCCCTCCGGATTAGTGAGCTGGAGTGCACCATAAACCTCGTCAGTTGAGATATGGTAGAAACGCTTGCCCTCATACTTCTCAGGAAGTGACTCCCAATAGAGCTTTGCAGCCTGAAGAAGAGAGAGAGTTCCCATCACGTTGGTACGAGCAAAAGTGAATGGATCCTTGATTGAGCGGTCAACATGTGACTCAGCAGCAAGGTGTATAATACCATCAATCTTCTCGTCCTGCATGAGTTTGTAGAACGCATCGAAGTCGCAGATATCCATCTTCACAAACTTGTAGTTTGGCTTATCCTCAATGTCCTTGAGGTTAGCGAGATTACCTGCGTATGTAAGTTTATCTAGATTGATTATATTATACTCTGGATACTTGTTTACGAACAAGCGGACAACATGAGAACCAATAAATCCTGCTCCACCTGTGATTACAATATTCTTCATAATTTTGAGTTGTTTTGAACTATTCCGTTGCAAAGGTATAAAAATTCGAGCCAACACAAATGCAAATGCACATTTTTTTGACTAATACTTAGAAAGTAATTGAAAAAACGCGCCGTTTTTGCTCCCCATAATGGATATTTCCTGTACAGCCGTCCGACGCTTTTCCGTTCGTTCTCCGATGTTTCTCCGTTCATTCTCCGTCGATTGTCCGTCGATTGTCCGTTCATTCTCCGTCGTTTCTCCGTTCAGGAACGGAGGTAGAACGGAGAATGAACGGAGAAACATCGGAGAACCTTTGACAAACCATAAGACAAGAGAGGTCACGAGAGAGAGTTAAGTTCGATGACCTCGAGGTCCTTAATCTCCGCTCCATCAATTACGAAACGTACAAGCGTGCGAACCTTGTGAAAGCCAGACATCCCAGCTGCTCCCGGATTGACATGGAGGCAACCAAGATTCTTGTCATACATCACCTTGAGCAGATGCGAATGTCCGCTAATGAACAGCTTAGGAGGATTGGCAAACAACATACGACGTACAGATGCATCATACTTTCCCGGATAGCCACCGATATGTTTCAGAAGCACATCAACGTCCTCACACTTGAAACGGAGAATCTCAGGAAAACGGTACCTCATGTCCGTATCGTCGATATTACCATAGACGGCACGGAGCAAGGCGATTTCCGAAAGACGGTCTGCTACCTCCATAGAGCCTATGTCGCCAGCATGCCATATCTCGTCACACTCAGAGAAATACTTTTCGTATCTATCATCCCAATATGAATGAGTATCTGATATAAGTCCTATTTTTTTCATTTATTTACATCACATTTATCTGCAAAGTTATATAAAAAATTATAATTATTCTGAAATCATATCAACGAGATACAAAAATGATGTATATTTGCAACGGATTAGTATGAAACGATATGACAGAAGAAGAAATAAGCAAAAGGGAAAAGCCCAATATCGACACGAGTAGCGCAAGCGGTATTGCGCACCTGCTGGTGCTATTTCTGTGGGTATTGCTCAAGAAGTCACTACGCTTCATACTAAAATGCATAATATTGTTTTTCTACTACATCTACAAGGGCATCAAGTGGCTCATATCGTGGTGGAAAGACGGCAACACCAAAGCAAAGAGAGAAATACTGTGGACAAAAATTAAGCGCCTCAGCAGATTCATCTTCAAATGGATTTGCAAGGGCATAGCTGCCATAGTGTTCGGTATAATATGGGCATCGAAGAATACCTTCCACGGCTTGCTGCATCTCAGAACTACGATAGCATACCTCGCACGAAGGATTCACGAAGGGTTCACGAAGCTTCGCCAGAAAGATTTCAAGGCGATTATAAAGGCTAAAAGCGAAACAATAAAGCAGTCGCTCACAGAGTTCGTCTCTGAAGAGAACAAGACCACCAACGAAAATACGGAAAGCGAGGAAGACCTCCTTCGCGAATTGAAAGAAAACAAAAAAGAAAACAACGCATTTGAGAATGCGGTAGAACGATTTACAAAATATTTATGAAAAGATATTTCATAACACTCATCATTCTGGTATGTACTGTGATGCAGTCGCATGCCGTACTGAAGGAGAAAGACCTCAGCAGAACCATCGGATGTCTGAAACTTGAATTGCGTAACAACCACATCAAGCAGCGTGACTTCATGGACAGACTTGAGTCACAACAGAAGTTACAGCATGCCAAGCTCGTGGACTATATGCAGAGAAGTGAGCAGATTGGTCTCATGCTTTACTCACAGAAGAACGACTTCATGTTCGATATGGCATACGCCTGTCAGCAGGCGTCGTTGCTGTACCACGAGATGAACAGAACCAACATGCCATACGACGAGTACAGAGAGAACATTCTCCGTGAAGTGGCACGTTACGACAGCCTCATACTCGTACTCCAGCAGCTGCCACCTGCCATAGGTAGAGGCAAAAAGGAACTCACGGCAGCCGACACTCTCCTCCTAAAAATTGAGGCTGAGAAAGGTAACGAAAATGCTGACGATGACATATACATCCTTACAAAAGAAGAGCAGAAGGACAGAGAAATGTGCATTATACATGCCAAGTCATTGCGTAACAACATGCTGCGCATCCTCAATACTCTGACCAAGGACAAGCAATACTACGACAACGTAAACAACAAAGTGGAACGTCTGAAGAAGTATGCAGACTTCAGATACAAGATTATACAGAAACAGATATTCAAGAAGGGAGACTCTAACTATTTCAAGTTCCTGTCAAGTCTCCCAAGGACATGGGAAAGGATAAAGAATGACTTCGCCGACAAATACAGTCCTCTCAACAAGAATGACCGCAGATATTCACAATGGAGAGGTCCACAGGTCATCTTTGTCAGCTTTGCAATGATATTCTATCTCTTGATAGCATCCATCATCAGCAACATCATTCTCAGGTGGATAGTTCCAAAGAAATACAGAACCGAGAGCTACAAGAAGAAGCGTCACGCATATATCCTCTCTCTCGGTATCATCATCTTCAGTATCGCGCTCATCGTCATACAGAACACATTTGCAGAGAATAGTCTTATCACGATGGCAACCAAGTTGATGCTCAACATGACATGGCTCATGATTGTTGTAATCGCTTCGTTGCTCATACGACTTGACGGTGACCAGATAAAGGCAGGAGTACGAATGTACGAGCCTTTCATGGCACTGGCATTTGTGGTTATACTCTTCCGTATAATCCTCATACCAAACCAGTTGCTCAACCTCGTATTCCCACCAATCATGCTGTTGTTCACAATCTGGCAGATACTTATAGCACGCAAGACACGCAAGAACGTACCTATGTCAGACAAGTTCTACAACATCATCTCACTCTTCACCATCATCAGTTCATGCTTCATCTCATGGATAGGATACACCATGCTTGCCGTACAAGTGACAATATGGTGGACATTCCAGCTTGCAGCAATACAGACGATAACATGTCTATATGACCTCATGGAGATGTACGAGAACAAGTATCTCGTAAAGCGTATCATGCGTAAGGAACATCACGGCGACGCAAGCATAGCAGAAGAGCAGATAGCAAAGAAGATGCATGACGGCGACTATGTTCAGCACACATGGATATATGACCTCGTGAACAGAGCCATCGTACCTATACTTGGAGTGCTCTCCGTACTCCTCAGCATCGTCTTTGCTGCCGACACATTCGAGATGGTGGCAATATGCAAGGACATCTTCACAAAGGAACTTGTGAACGCTCCAGACGTAATCAAGATTTCGCTTGACAAGATATGCCTTATTACGGCTCTGTTCTTCGTGTTCCGTTATCTGAACTACACCATCCGCTCATTCTACTATCAGTATAAGAAAGCAAAGATAAGAGAGCAGGAGAACGAGGACGAGGGCAACAAGCAGACAAGGAATGACTTCAACAAGACGCTTATACGCAACGTAGTCGCAATAACCGTATGGGGCATGTACACCATTATTACGATGATACTCCTTGAGATTCCTAAGGACGGTATAAAGGTCGTATCAGCAGGTCTTGCAACAGGTATGGGTTTTGCCATGAAGGATTTGCTCGAGAACTTCTTCTATGGTATCTCACTCATGACAGGACGACTCCGTGTGGGCGACTATATAGAGTGTGACGGTGTACAGGGAAAGGTTGACAGCATCACATATCAGAGCACACAGATTGCAGCACTCGACGGTTCTGTCATCGCCTTTCTCAATTCAAGTCTCTTCAGCAAGAACTTTAAGAACCTCACACGCAACCACCAGTATGAGCTTATCAAGATTCCTGTGGGTGTGGCATACGGCACAGACATCACAAAGGTACGTAAGCTCTTGCTTGACGGTCTCCGTCCTCTTGCCACAAAGACCGCAGACGGACGTGACATCGTTGACCCAGCAAAGGGCATCAACGTGGTGTTTGCCGACTTCGGAGCAAGTAGTGTTGACCTATTCGTTACACAATGGCTTCTCGTTGACCAGAAGATATCATATCAGGCAAAGGCAAAGGAGGCAATCTACAATATCCTGAACGAAAATCACATTGAGATACCATTCCCACAGCAGGATATCTACATCAGGAACATCACAAGCGAAAATACATCCTTAAACGAATTAAAATAGGCAAATTTCGGAGACAAAAACAAAAAAATCGCATGTAAGCGAGAAAAAAAGTGCCAAAAGTAAACGACGATAACAAAAAAAGTATTACTTTTGCCACAAAACGTAGAATTCATAATAAAAAACAACAATATGGAAGTAAAGAAATCTAAAAAAGCCGACCTTGAAGGTCAGAAAGGCACAAGCCTGCTTATAGGCTATGTGGTGAGCCTTGCTGCCATGTTCGCTGCATTCGAGTGGACAACACACGAGTACAGAGAGCTTGAAAAGCCAGTTGCGCAAGTGTCATACGCAGTTGAAGAGGAAATCGTGCCAATCACACAGCCAGTCTTCGCTAACACACCTCCACCACCAGCAGATGCTCCACAGGTAGCAGAAATTCTCGACATCGTGGACAACGAGACTGAGATTGAAGATGCACGTATCGAGACTGCCGAGGATACAAACATTGCTGTTTCTGGTCCTTCTTCTCCACACTCAGGTCCTGTTATGATGGGTCCTCCAGCTCCAGTAGCAGAAGAGAATGACGAAGGTGAGGTCTTCGATGTTGTAGAAGAGAACCCTTCATTCCCAGGTGGTGACGCTGCTCTTATGACTTGGTTGCAGAAGAACCTTAAGTATCCTGCAGCTGCACAGGAGAATGGTATTCAGGGTCGTGTACTCGTATCATTCATCGTAAACAAGGACGGTTCTATCGTTGAGCCAAAGATCATCCGTTCAGTTGACCCATCACTCGATAAGGAGGCTGCTCGTGTTGTATCTTCAATGCCACGTTGGAAGCCAGGTAAGCAGCGCGGAAAGGCAGTACGTGTAAAGTACACACTCCCTGTTACATTCCGTCTCCAGTAATAAGATTATATTTATAAAATATTTACTGATATAAATGCCGCATAATCACAACTGGTTATGCGGCATTTTTTAGACCCTCTCCCAGGTCCTCCCCCTCTATGGGGAGGGGGCAAATTACACAGAACGCAAAAAATGGCGAACATTGTAACCGTCTCCCTCCCCATAGAGGGGGAGGGCTGGGGAGAGGGTCCTTTTTTATTGTTTCCTATGTATTCATTTAAAGAGTTAACAGACAAAGTAAATAGGTATATAGAGTCCAATCCATACAAGCAGGAGCCACAAGGACTCTATGAACCAATAAACTACATCCTATCACTCGGAGGCAAACGAGTGAGACCAGTACTCATGCTTATGGCATACAATCTGTACAAGAACGATGTAGATACAATACTTGAAAATGCTATAGCAGTAGAAACATACCACAACTTCACTCTGCTCCATGATGACCTTATGGACAAGTCCGACCTACGCAGAGGTAACCAGACAGTCCACAAAAAATGGGACGAGAACACAGCCATACTGTCTGGTGACACCATGCTTATTCTCGCATACAAGTTATTTGCTGAGTCATGCACAAAGAACGGAGAACCAAGTGCCACTATACCCGCTGCACTCAAGACATTCCTTGAGATAACGCTCGGAGTATGTGACGGTCAACAGTATGACATGGAGTTCGAGAAACGCAACAACGTCACAGAGTCAGAGTACATGGAAATGATTCGTCTCAAGACATCTGTACTCCTTGCCGGCGCAATCAAGATTGGCGCACAACTTGCAAATGCCACAGAGCATGACGCAAACCTGCTCTATGACTTCGGAGAAAAAATCGGTCTCGCATTCCAGTTGCAGGATGATGTCCTCGATGTATATGGAGACACGAAGGTTTTCCAAAAGAAATTAGGAGCAGACATCGTTGACAACAAGAAGACATACCTCCTTATCAAGGCACTTGAGAGAGCCGAAGGTAAGGACAAGGAAGAGCTTCTGAATTGGATTAGCAGTACAAACTTTGACTCTAACAAGAAAATTGCAGCCGTAAAAGCTATCTACGACAAAGTAAACATTAAGGAGATTACCGACGAGCGCATCAACCAGCTATTTGCAGAAGCCATCAACAGTCTCAAGAGTGTGAATGTGGATGAAAGCAAGAAAGTTGCACTCTACGAGTTTGCAAATAAACTGCTAAATAGAAAATACTAATCAATGATTGATACTCACTCACACATCGACGGTCCCGAGTTTGCAGACGACCTCGATGAAACGATACAGAGAGCCAAGGACGAAGGTGTAAAATGCATCTTCATCCCTGGCATTTGTCTCAAGGACACGCCACATATTTTTGAACTCTGCAAGAAATACGAAGGATACTTGTACCCTATGATTGGACTTCACCCTGAGAACATAATGGATGAAGACTATCACTATGTGCTTGACGAAATGGAGAAGATGCTCAAAAATATGCTTGCAGATGAGTCATGTACCACAAAGCCTATTGCCGTAGGCGAAGTGGGCATCGACCTCTATTGGGACGACACGCACAAGACAGAGCAGATTGAAGTCTTTGAAAAGCAGATTATATGGGCAGAGAAATACGACTTACCACTCATGATACATTCACGTAATGCCCACAAGGAGCTTATGGAAGTGATGGAGAGGCACAGAGCATCCAATCTCAAAGGCGTATTTCATTGCTTCAGCGGAACAGCAGAAGAAGCAAAGGATTTGCTTTCTTTCCCAGGCTTCATGCTTGGCATAGGAGGCGTGTGTACATTCAAGAAATCGACACTCCCAGAAGTCTTAAAAGAGTGTATCCCAATGGATAGAATCGTACTCGAAACAGACTCTCCATACCTCGCACCAGTACCAAACAGAGGCAAGAGGAACGAAAGCGCATTCTTAACGCACATTGTTGATAAACTCTCACAGGTTTACGGCATAGAAAAGCCCGTTTTGATGCTACAAACAGAAGAAAATGTAGTCAAAGTATTCTCAAAATGCAGTTTTTTCAATAAAAAATGAAAGTTTCTGTCTTTTTAGAATACTTCCAATTAAAAAAATCATTATTTTTGTCGTGATTTATTGAAGTCATTCGACAAAATAGGTGTATCTTCGCCAAAAATATTTTTCGGAGAGATGCTCGAGTGGCTGAAGAGGCACGCCTGGAAAGCGTGTAAGCGTCAAAAGCGCTTCGGGGGTTCGAATCCCCCTCTCTCCGCAGGAGAAGTAGGGATGAGAACCCAAGGGTTCGTTATCGCTTGCGCTTTCGCAGAAAGAATCCCCCTCTCTCCGCAGGAAGAGGAGGATGAATAAATACAAAAATAGTGAACAAAAAAATCAAATAAGAAAAAATAACAATTAAATAAAGTATTAATCTTAAAAAATTACGATCACACAATGAAAAAAGTATTTGCAATTATTGCGTTGATGGGTGTGTTTACTTTCGGTATGACACAGTCAGTTTCAGCTCAGGACGAAGAGGCAGCTGCAGACAGTGCTGCAACTGAGCAGGTTGATTCAACAGCAGCAGAGGCTCCAGCTGAGGAAGTTGCTCCAGCAGAGGAAGAAGCTCAGGTTGAGGAGACAGGTTTCTACAAGGGTATTAAGAAAAAGTTCATCGAAGGTGACGCTGGCTTCATGGCTCTCGTAGCTGTAGCCCTCATCCTCGGTCTTGCATTCTGTATCGAGCGTATCGTTTACCTCTCACTCTCAAAGGTCAACTCTGTTAAGATGATCGACGCTATCGAGGACGCACTTCTTAACAAGAACGACCTTGAGGCTGCTAAGAACATCGCTCGTGACACTCGTGGTCCTATCGCTTCAATCTTCTATCAGGGTCTTCTCCGTATGAACGAAGGTGCTGATCAGGTTGAAAAGACAGTTGTTGCTTACGGTGCTGTTCAGGCATCAGGTCTTGAGAAGAACTGCTCATGGATCACACTCTTCATCGGTATGGCTCCATCTCTCGGATTCCTTGGTACAGTGTTCGGTATGGTACAGGCATTCGATGACATCCAGAAGGCTGGTGATATCTCTCCAACAGTCGTAGCAGGTGGTATGAAGGTTGCCCTCTTGACAACAATCTTCGGTATCATTGTTGCCCTCGTTCTTCAGGTATTCTACAACTACATCCTTGCTGAAATCGAAGGTCTTACTTCTAAGATGGAAGACTCTACAATTTCACTCCTTGATATCGTTGCAAAGTACAACCTCAAGAAGTAATTAATCACTTGGGCGGAGGTGATAAGGACAACAATCAATAACT
This sequence comes from Bacteroidaceae bacterium, assembly GCA_017540585.1. Taxonomy (GTDB): domain Bacteria; phylum Bacteroidota; class Bacteroidia; order Bacteroidales; family Bacteroidaceae; genus Minthosoma. The sequence goes on from JAFYAT010000102.1 coordinate 96,377, forward strand.
CACCTTCTAATTAACACATTTATTAATTATTTAAAAGAGGTTTATACAATGATAATTATAGAAAAATCTAAAGAGCAGAAGTATGCTGACTATGTACTTTGGGCTATTATGGCTGTAAGTGCAGTTGTGTTGGTTATCTTCTTTGCATGGGGATATGACACTCCTTACGAGGAGAACCCAGACTTCAATGCCCCACTTTTCTCTGATGGACTTATCATTCTCCAGATTGCACTTATCATTCTTTGTGCATTCTTGATGTGTGGTGGTGCTATCAACTCACTCACAATCGGTGGTAAGAAGAATGAGGAATTGACTACTATTGCAGATAAGGTTTCTAACCCTATCGCTTGGGGTACAATGGTTGTATCTCTCGTAGTTGGTGTTATCTATGGAGTAACATTCAAGGACGAGCCAATGATCATCAACAATGAGGCATGGCAGAACCCGACCGAGAGCATCATGTCAGACATCTGTATCTGGTCAATCGGTATTCTTACTCTTGGAACAATCGTTGCTGCTATTTACAGCATGATTACAAGAAAGTAATAACACTCTAAACTCAGAAGCAATATTATGGGAAAGAAAAGAAAAATGCCGGGCTTGAACACAAGTTCAACAGCAGATATCTCATTCATGTTGCTCATCTTCTTCCTTACTACAACTTCTATGGATACTGATGCTGGTCTTGCGCGTACATTGCCAAAACCACCAGAGGAAAACCAGGAGAACAACGAGATGAAGGTTAAGGAACGTAACATCCTTAACATTCGTATCAATAAGGACAACTACCTCCTCATCGGTAACGATTACGCTACACCTGAGGATGTAAAGGAGAGAGCCAAAGAGTTTATTAAGAACGAGAAGAATGATCCAAATCTTCCAGAGGTTATTTCCAAGAAGATTAAGTATCTCGGACGTAATGTTCCTGTTACTGATAATCACGTAATCTCTGTTCAGACAGACCGTGGTACTGACTATGGTGTTTACATCATCGTTCAGGACGCCCTCATTCAGGCATACAACGAGCTCCGTGATGAGTTTGCTTTTGCAGAGTGGCATCACCACATTGAATTCTGTACAGAAGAAGAAAAGGCTGCACTTCGTGAAATCTATCCACAGAAGATTTCCGAGGCAGAACCAAAGAAGTATGGTCAAGCATTATAAGATATTATGAGTAGATTTAACAAAGGCGGCGGAAGGGAAATGCCTGAGATGAATACATCATCTCTCCCTGACTTGATCTTTACAATCTTGTTCTTCTTCATGATGGTAACATCTATGCGTGAGGTAACAATGATGGTAAAGGTACAGAAGCCACAGGCGTCACAGATTGAGAAACTTGCTCGTAAGTCTTGTACTTCATTCATCTACATTGGTCAGCCAACTGATATGCTTAAAAGCCAGTACGGTTCTGGTACACGTATTCAGTTGAACGACAGATACGCAGAGGCTAACGAGGTTTACGACTTCATCATGGCAGACCGTGCAAGCATGGCAGAATCAGACAAGCCATTCTACACAGTGTCAATGAAGGTTGACCACCACACTCCAATGGGTATCATCACCGATGTTAAGCAGGTTCTTAGAAAGGCATACGCATTGAAGATTGTTTACTCTTCTGATAAGAAGAAGCAGTAATACTTCAATAAACACAATAATAAAGAGCAATCCGAAAGGGTTGCTCTTTTTTTGTCAAAATTCCAATTCTAACCCCTCCAAAGGAATGGAGAGAATACATAGCCAGCAATAGTTGTATTTTTTTTTTTGATTTACATAAGAAATGTGTACCTTTGTAATCAAAAGAAATTAAGGATCTATGAAACAATATCTCGACCTACTAAATCGTATTCTAACAGAAGGAGTACAGAAGGGTGACCGTACTGGTACGGGCACAATATCTGTATTTGGTAACCAGATGCGCTTTAACCTTGAAGAAGGATTTCCTCTTCTCACAACAAAAAAACTACACCTCAAGTCAATAATATACGAGCTACTCTGGTTCTTGCGTGGAGACACCAATGCAAAGTGGCTCCAGGAACGTGGTGTAAGAATATGGAACGAATGGGCAGATGAGGACGGTAATCTCGGCCACATCTACGGTTACCAATGGAGATCATGGCCTGACTATAACGGTGGACACATAGACCAAATAACAGAAGTCATTGACCAGATAAAGAATAATCCTAACTCACGTCGTCTAATCGTGAGTGCATGGAACGTGGCAGACATCAACAACATGAATCTTCCACCATGCCACATACTCTTCCAGTTCTACGTAGCAGACGGAAGATTATCACTCCAGCTATACCAGAGAAGTGCGGATACCTTCCTTGGAGTACCATTCAACATAGCAAGCTATGCCCTACTTCTCATGATGGTGGCACAGGTAACAGGACTCAAGGCTGGTGACTTTGTATATACAACAGGTGATACACACCTCTACAATGACCATATCGAGCAAGCAAAGCTTCAGCTCACACGTGAGCCACGTAAGTTACCAACGATGAAGATAAATCCAAATGTCAAGTCTATCTTCGATTTCCAATACGAGGACTTTGAACTTTGCGACTACGACCCACATCCACATATCAAGGCAACAGTGAGCGTATAATCTTGATGTGCCAAGGCACAACAAGAAGTTAAGAGTTAAAAATTAAAAGTTAAAAGTTGAGGTTGTAAGTATATAAGTTTATGAGTTCTTATGTTTTTGAGTTTTTCGGTTATCACGAAAATACTTGCACAGTCAGGTCTCTACATAAACTGGCAAACTTAAGAACTAACAAAACTCAAAAAAATAAACCTAAAAACTCACAAACATAAGAACTAAAAAACTTAAAAACTCACAAACTCAAGAACTAAAAAACTTAAAAACCTAAAAACTTAAAAACTCAAATATGATTTCCATCATAGTCGCAATAGCAGAGAACAATGCCATAGGGTTTGAGAACAAACTCATATACTGGTTGCCTAACGACTTGAAAAGGTTCAAGGCATTAACAACTGGCAATACAATAATAATGGGAAGAAAAACCTTTGAGAGTTTTCCAAAGGGAGCACTACCCAACAGAAGGAATGTAGTACTCTCACGAACTGGTAAACCTGAGGACTTCCCAGGAGCAGACCTCTACCCTAACCTTGAGAAGGCACTTGCATCATGCAAAGGAGACGTATATATCATAGGTGGAGCATCCGTATATAAGCAAGCATTAGACATAGCGGATCGTCTATGCCTCACTTATGTATATAACACACCAGCCAAAGCAGATACCTTCTTTCCTGAATTTAACAAAAATGAATGGAAGGAAGTTTTTCGTGAGGAGCACGACATAGACGAGAAGCATAACCAGAAATATGCTTTCGTAGATTTGGAACGGATAAATTAATTGGGGAATAAAGAGGAATAAAGAGTGAGGAGTTGATACACACTCATGCTGGATATGAACAACTATAGAATCAAATAATTCTACAAAAAAAGAATGAAAAAACTAAGTTCTTCATTCTTTTCACTCATTATAATTGTATTGCTTATTCCTGCTCTTCGTCCTCAACAAACTTAGGTACAGGAATCTGTCTCTTGATTGCCTCACGAAATGATATGATTGTTTCAGAGCGACTAAGACCAAGTGGTTGGAGCTGGTCGTGTATAATGCTCAAAAGGTGACTATTGTTCTTAGCATACACCTTGATGAACATATCATATCCGCCAGTAGTGTAATGGCACTCAACAATCTCAGGTATCTTGCGAAGCTTCTCAGCAACAGAATCAAATGTGCTGACATCCTTCAAATACAAACCGATAAAAGCAATCGTTTCATATCCGAGAACCTCTGGATTCATATCAAAGTGTGAACCACGAAGGACTCCGAGACGAGTAAGTCTGGTAACACGCTGATGGATAGCAGCACCAGAGACGCCACAAATACGAGCGACTTCAAGGAAAGGCACTCGAGCGTCATCACCGACCATACTAAGAATTTGATGGTCTAATTTATCAAGTTGAAAATCTGACATTGATATATGTTTTTATTATAATTTGTGGTGCAAAGGTAAACATTTTTTTCTAAATAATAGTTTTTAACGTCAAAAAATAACAATCCGTATGATTTTACCTCATGATTTTATAGAAATGATGGAAAAACAAATAGGTTCGGAAGAAACAAAGAAACTTACGAATGCTATCTGTATGCCATCACCTACATCTATAAGAATTAATCCAATAAAGAAATGCGAAAACTCATCTGACAGCGTACTCGCAGAAGAATGGAATGAGGTAAAATGGTGTAAGGAAGGTAGGTTACTAAATGAAAGACCATCTTTCACATTCGACCCTCTATTCCATTGCGGTGCTTACTATGTGCAGGAAGCATCATCCATGTACCTGTCACACATCATACGCAATTATATCAACAAGCCAGTAATTGCGCTTGATATGTGCGCAGCTCCTGGAGGCAAGTCAACACTCGCAATCTCCACTCTGCCCGAAGGTTCATTCCTAATTGCAAATGAGGTGAACAGGAAGCGTTGCCAGATACTTGCAGAGAACATTACGAAATGGGGCAATCCAAATACGATAGTCACCAACAACTATGCTGAGGATTTCGCAAACTTCACCAACACATTCGATCTTATAATATGCGATGCGCCATGTTCAGGCGAAGGTATGTTCCGCAAGGACGAAGAAGCAATAAAAGAATGGAACCTCAACAATGTAGAGACATGTTGGAAACGTCAGCGAGAGATTGTAAGCAATATTTGGCATTGTCTCAAACCGGGTGGCATACTCATTTACAGCACATGCACCTACAACCACTATGAGGACGAGGACATCATCTCATGGATTGAGTCAGAACTTGGCGGCAAACGTCTGCCACTTTGTGATGACAAGGATTGGGGCATCAAAGAAGGCCATTTCTTTCCTCATCACATCACAGGTGAAGGATTCTTCGTATGTCCTATCCGTAAGACAGATGATGACGACACAGAAGATTACGATGACTACGGAAATGGCAAGAAGAACAAGAAAGGAAAGGATGCCAAAGGTATCACGGCAATAAAACCAAACACACCTATAGCTAAAGAGTTGAAGGGTTATCTGAACGATGCAGAGTCATTTACGATATACGAGGAAAAAGATAAATACTATGCATTCCCAACAGAACATCTCTCCTATCTGCAAGAAGCGAGAAACAGCCTCCACGTCGTACATTCTGGCATCAAGCTTGCCACAGTCAAAGGCAAGAACCTACAACCAGAACACAGCCTTGCCATGAGTAATTCATTACGCAAAGACACCTTCGCAAACGTGGAGCTTGACAAGGATAATGCAATAGCATATCTGCGTACAGAAGCAATATGTGTAGATGCTCCAAAAGGATTCATTTTGCTTACATACAAAGGCATACCACTCGGTTTTGGCAAGAATATAGGCAACAGAGTCAATAATTTATATCCAGCAGAGTGGAAAATAAGAAAAAATTACTAACTTTGCAACTTGAAATTAATGAGGAATCAAGAACAAGAAATCAGGGAAGGACTATTAACAAACCTAATTTAAGTTCAGAATTCTAAACTTTAATAATTATAAAGCAATGACAAACTTATATATTAGATATTTTGACCGCGAAGTTGTTGTTTCAACAGTAGATGAAGCAATGGATTTTCTCTACTCCATCAAGGAGATAAAGATTGAGACAAATGTGGCAAGTCGCATCAAGACATTCATGGACTCAAGCAACATCTATCCTTTCCGTCTCAAGGTTAGCTATAGCAACTACGTGCTCTTCCTCAAGACAGAAGCACAGAGCCTTGAGGAATTCAAGGACATCGAGATGATGCGTCGTGAGCAGAAGCCAATGACGATGGCTGACCGCAAGCGTACAATCCTTGATGAACTCAGAACACCAAATCCAGGATGGTACGAAGGCTCTATTATGTTCAAGAGAGTTATTACTATCCCATCTACAGGCAAGTGTGAGTATCAGGACACAACTTTCACAGTACGTTGCAAGGCTGAAAGTGCAATGCATTGCTACGAAAGAATGATTGACAACCTCAAGTGCCGTAAGGATGTTGATACACGCAGCCAGTTCCCATCTGCCAAGAGCCAGAACTTTACATATAAATTCTTGGGATAAAAGCCCCCTCCGACTCCCCCAATGGGGGAGAGATAGGAGATATCAATATAATTGGGGAATATAGAGAAGTTAGAGAAAATAGCTAATCAATATACCCCTAATAAAAAACAGAGAATTAGAGTCAAATCTAATTCTCTGTTTTTTGTTGTTCTTCCGACTTCTGTTCCTGATATGTAGTTCTGAGAACCTTGAACACAGTACGGCGGTTGAGTGCATTGCATATTTCCTGCTGCTCCTCTGTGAGGTGAGTGATGAACTCTTCAGTAAGAATGTCGCCTTCCTGGAGGAAGTCATGCTGAGATGCGAGTTTCTTGGTGACAACCTTTGGTTGCGTCTCGCCATAACCTACAGCGGTGAGACGTTCCTTGCTGATGCCATGTTCAACGAGATACTTCACTACGGACTGGGCACGTCGCTGGGAGAGGTCAAGGTTATAGATGTCCACGCCTCGGTAGTCGCAGTGTGCGCCAAGCTCGATGGTTACGTTGGAGTTGTCGTTAAGGAGTGTGACGAGTTTATCAAGCGACACAGTTGACTCAGGTGTCAAGTCTGCGCTGTCAAATCCGTAGAAGATATTATCTATCAACACAGGAACATTGATAGGTGGCAATGGGAACTGAAGGACATACTCCTCGCTGTCCTCACTTGGCTCTACCTTCAGCTCATTCTTGACATTAAGATAGCCCTTGCACGTTCCAAGGAAAAGATACTCCACTCCAGGCTTGATGACCTGCGTGAAAGAGCCGTCGCCCCTCACGCTCAGTTTTTCGTTTGTTCCATCATTGCCCACCATATATACAAGTGCCTCTGGAAGTTCGTAACCATCCTTTTCATACACCCAGCCAGTAACAGACTGTACTATCTCTGGGAGTTCAAAGGAATAAATATGGTCAAATCCTTTACCATCTGCCCTGTTTGACGTGAAATAGCCGCGACTATGTACTCCCTCAAATGTCATACCGAAATCATCTGCACTTGAATTTAGCGGATAACCTTGATTCTCAACCGTCCAACTTACTGGTGCACCAAGAGGTTCGTCATTATCCCCATATCCAGGACCATCATCCTCGTACTTAGGCGTTGCCTTTAAGATGTCAAGTCCTCCCATTCCAGGATGACCATCACTTGAAAAGAATAGTTCTCCCGTAGGCTTGAATACTGGAAACGCCTCATCTCCAGGAGTATTGATTTCTGGACCTACATTCTCAATACCAGCAAAACCAGCTGACGTGATTCTTGTACGCCATATATCAAGTCCACCTTCACCTTCTGGCATATCGCTCACAAAATAAAGCCATTGACCATCTGGAGAGATAGCTGGATGAGCAAAAGAAGAAAGAGTATCGTTACTTATGTCACACTTGGTTGGAGAACCCCACGAAGCATCACTACGCGTGGTTTTCCATATCTCAGCAAAACGTGGATAGTCAGGGTCGCTCGAACATCTGGTAAAATACATCGTCTTGCCGTCTGGGCTCATACAACTTACTCCTTCGTCATATTCCGTGTTCACCCCACCCTCTATAGGTTCTGGGCTTGACCACTTGCCTTGCTCATTCTTCTTGGAGAAGAACAAGTCCGCAAACTTCACGCCCGTTATACCGCTTATGTCATCACCCTCAGTATCGTCACGTGTAGTGGAAAAGACTATCTGGTCACCCTCAGCATTTACAAACATAGGACAGAAGTCGGAGCGACGGGAGTTGAACACAGTCTCCTTCTTTACCTGATAAAGATTAGGATTCTCCTTCCATTCTGGAGCAAGCCTTGCAGACTCAAGACCTGCCTTTGCAAGAGCATTGTCAGGGTCTCTCTCAAGATAAGCCGTAAAACTCTCGGCAGCCTGCTTGTATTGTCCGCATCGTAACTGCTGTTGACCGAGGTAATAGAGTGCCGTACTGTCAGGATACTTGTAGCGTACAGCATTCTGGTATGCAGCCATAGCCTTTGTGGAAGAGCCAAAACGACGATAGGACTCTCCTAAAAGGAAAGCCCTCTCTGCCCTTTTTGCCTTATCCTTGGCAGGTGTTGCCGAATAAGACTTCTTGAACTGGATTGACGCATTATAGTATTCCCCTATTGCCATGCTCTGCTCACCCTTCTTTTGGGCAACATTAGCATTTGAGCATGAAAACAACATAAGGGGTAGTGCTATAACACACATCCAACTATATTTCATGAAAAGCCATCTAAAGTCACGCATACATAATTATAAACGCAAAACTCGGTCTTTTATTGTATAAACCCAAGGCTTCTTTCAAAAAGCATAAACATCCGTAAGTACAATACTGGCTAAAACATCTGGCGGTACGTACAACCTTCCTTCCAGCGTGAACAGCCGTATGCCGTCTTGCCCTTGATAATCGTACCTTGGTGGCACAACGGACAAGGCATTCCTATCATATCGTCAGGATTGTATGATGCCTTGATAGCCTCAACATCTGCCTTGACAGAAGGCTTTGTTGAAGCCTTGCCATCATTCTTAGGTCGAAATCCTGCAGGTGCCTCACCCTTTGCCATCTGTGCAGATGGTGCGGATGTTTTTGGAGCCGCATCAGTCTTTGGCTCTGCCTTCTTCCTTGGAGTTTTCTTTTTGAGGTCTTCTTCCGTTGTGATTGCCACAGAGCGGTTGGAATTGTCGCTACGTACTGTCGTGACAATATCCGTAACCATCTGCTTGAGTTCGGCAATAAACTGACGTGCCTCGTAAGTATGATGTTCTATGTCTCTAAGTTTCTTTTCCCATTGTCCCGTGAGTTCAGCACTCTTGAGGAGTTCCTCACGGATAATGCCGATAAGCTCAACACCCGTAGGAGTAGCTATGAGGTTCTTGCGTTCCTTACGGATGTACCTGCGCTTGAACAAAGTTTCGATAATGGCAGCACGAGTAGAAGGACGACCAATACCGTTCTCCTTCATGGCGTCACGCAATTCCTCGTTATCCACAAACTTACCTGCCGTCTCCATTGCACGGAGAAGGGTTGCCTCGGTGTAAGGCTTAGGTGGTTGTGTCCATTTCTCTGCAAGAGAAGGAACATGAGGACCTGACTCGCCTTTGGAGAACGAAGGGAGCGTGTCTGCTTCCTCTGTATCAGGGCTTGCTTCATCTGCAATAGCAGCATCCTTCTTATAGATAACCTTCCAGCCGTCATCCAAGACCTTGCGTCCGCTTGTACGGAACATGACCGTCTCATTCTTTCCCGTCATAGGCACTTCGCCAAAGACGGTTGTCGTCTCAAACTTACAGTCGGGATAGAATACAGCTATGAATGCACGAGCAATAAGGTCATAGACCATTTTCTCGAAGTCGGTAAGATTGACAGCTGCCACTCCCGTAGGAATGATGGCGTGGTGGTCGGTCACCTTTGATGAGTCGAACACCTTCTTCGACTTGTTAAGTTTTGTTCCTGCAAGTGGTTGCGTAAACTGTTCATAGCCCTTTATGCCAGCAAGTATGCCCGGACACTTAGGGTAGATATCATCCGAGAGGAAAGTCGTATCTACACGTGGGTAGGTCGTAAACTTCTTCTCGTAAAGACTCTGTATGACCTGAAGCGTCTGGTCGGCAGAGAATCCGTACTTGCGGTTACAATCCACCTGAAGGGACGTAAGGTCATAGAGGCGCGGTGGTGCTTCCGAGCCTTTTTTCTTCTGAATATCGGAGATAGTCAGAGGATTATCTTTTATAGAGTCAAGAACAGCAAGACCTTCTGCCTCTGACAGGTATTCCACCTGACGGAACACAGGTCCTTTTGCCTTGACTGTCTTACCTTGTTTCTGAGCTTCTTCAGCTTCTGCCTGAGCCTCCGCTTCTGCCTCCTCATCGTGAGCAATAGCCGTGAACTTGGTGTCACGATATATGGTGGAGAGCACGAAACTCTGCTTAGGTTCAAAATTCTCTATCTCATGCTGACGACGGACAATAAGGGCAAGCGTAGGCGTCTGTACACGTCCAATGCTAAGCACCTGCTTGTTCTGTCCATATTTCATGGTGTAGAGTCGGGTTGCATTCATGCCAAGTGTCCAGTCGCCTATGGCACGACTGAGTCCTGCCTCATAGAGTGACTGGTACTCACTCTGGTCCTTCAGAGTATTGAATCCCTCGTTGATTGCTTCAGGAGTAAGTGAAGAAATCCAGAGACGCTTGACTGGGCACTTTGCACCTGCCTTCTGCATCACCCATCTCTGAATCAATTCTCCCTCCTGTCCGGCATCACCACAGTTGATAATGCCGTCAGCATTCTGCATGAGTTTCTCTATTACAGAGAACTGTTTCTTTATGCCATCGTCCTCCTTGAGCTTTATACCGAAACGCTCAGGAATCATAGGTAAGTCCCACACGTCCCAACGCTTCCAACGTGGCTGATATTCGTGTGGTTCTTTCAATTCGCACAGGTGACCGAATGTCCACGTAACCTGATAGTTACCACATTGCCAATAGCCATTTGAGGTACTACGTGAATCGACCGTAATACCCTGCTTGGTGGCAAGGACATTACAGATGTCACGAGCCACCGATGGTTTCTCTGCAATACAAACAATCATCCTATGTTACCTTTCTGTTGGTCATGAAGCTGTTTTGCCTGACGGAGGATGTCGCTTGAGAAGATGAAGTCCTCAAGTTCCTTGTTCGTCGCATCCATGATATCCGTATTGGCACCCTGCCATTCTGCCCTACCCTTACAGATGAACGTGATGTTCTCACCTATGCCCATTACGGAGTTCATGTCGTGGGTGTTGACAATGGTTGTTATGTTGTCTTCATGAGTGATTCCTGAGATTAGCTCGTCTATGACGATTGATGTCTTAGGGTCAAGTCCTGAGTTTGGCTCGTCACAGAATAGATACTTTGGCTGGAGAACGATGGCACGTGCAATAGCCACACGCTTCTGCATACCTCCTGATATTTCCCCAGGGAACTTGTGTTCCGAACCTGTAAGGTTGACACGTGCAAGACAATCCTTTGCACGCTTCACACGGTCCTCGTAAGGCATGTCGGAGAACATGTCGAGCGGGAACATGACATTCTCAAGCACGTTCATGGAGTCAAAGAGAGCCGCTGCCTGAAATATCATTCCCATCTCACGACGGAGAAGAATCTTTTCCTTCTTGCCGAGTGACACGAAGTCACGTCCGTCGTAGAGAATCTGTCCCTTGGTAGGTTCAAGGAGTCCTACGATGTTCTTCATCAACACGGTTTTACCCGAACCTGACTGTCCGATAATCAGGTTCACCTTGCCGTTGTTGAACGTCGCATTTATGTCCTTGAGTACGTCCTTGTCTTCAAAGGACTTATATAAGTGTTTTAATTCAATCATCTTTCTTTGTTGTTTGTCTAATGCCTTTCGGGTGTCTTACGAACATGGCAAGCCGATACCCTTATCGTAAAAAACGCATCATTTTTGCCGTCTCTCATCCTTCGGTAACCCTTCGAGATTCTCTCGTAAGGCTTATCGTAAATTTCTGTCAAGAGTCAGTACTTAGTCAGTAGTGAGTCAGTACTTAGTCAGTACTTGAACTATGGTGACTATGTAAGAATACTCGTAAGGAAGATGTCTGAGAAGAGCACGAGGATACTGCTGTGTACAACAGCATCCGTACTTGACTTTCCGACTTCCACAGAGCCGCCTTCTACCGTATAACCCTTGTATGATGACACAGATGTGATGATGAAGGCATAGACAACTGCCTTAATCATTCCGCACCAGAAGAACCACTGGTTGAACTGATAGCGGAAACCCTCGTCAAGTTCTGCCACAGACGTGTAACCCATGAGCGATGTGGCGTAAGCACCAAGAATACCTGCCATCACGCTGAATGTAACGAGGATAGGCATGATGGTCATAAGTCCCGTAATCTTTGGGAGTATGAGATAGTTGGCTGAGTTTACACCCATGATGTCGAGGGCGTCAATCTGTTGAGTTATGCGCATTGTTCCTATCTCTGAGGCAATATTTGAGCCTACCTTACCTGCAAGGATAAGGCACATGATGGAACTTGAGAATTCGAGGAGCATAATCTCACGAGTGGTGTAACCCACGACCATGCGAGGCATCCACGGTGACTGGATGTTGAGCTTGATCTGCAGACAGATTACCGCACCTATGAAGAATGAGATAACGAGCACGATTGGAATAGAATTGTAACCGAGCTGGTACATCTCCGTTACATACTGTTTAAGGAACATTCGCATACGGTCAGGTCTTGAACATACGCGGCCCATAAGTTGAACATACTGCCCGAGAGCGGTCAATGATGATTTTACAGTTATCATATAAATTACATTTTCGGCACAAAATTAGGCAAAATACAGGAAAGTGAGGGTATTTTAACATAGTTTTTATCTTTACAAAGTGATTTATCGGTAAAGTATTCGTATTTTTGTCTTCAATTTTGAATTTATATGGAATTTGCAACTACTAACGCAGGTGACAAGGAGAGACCCGAATATTCGGACGACAGACAGACGCTCTACACCCGTCACCTTGTAAAGACATACGGAAAGAGAACTGTAGTGAACGATGTAAGCTTCAGTGTGCGACAGGGAGAGATAGTAGGACTTCTTGGACCTAACGGTGCAGGAAAGACCACTTCCTTCTACATGACCACTGGACTTGTCATCCCTGACTCAGGAAAGACTTTCATCAACGACGAGGAAATCACACGTGACCCTGTGAGCACTCATGCACGCAAAGGCGTGGGTTATCTTGCACAGGAGGCAAGCGTGTTCCGCACCATGAGTGTGGAGGACAACATCATGACTGTGCTTGAGATGAAGTACAAGTCGAAGGAAGAACAGCGTGAGCATCTTGAGAACCTTCTCAACGAGCTTCACCTCCAGAAGGTGCGCAAGAACCTCGGTAACCGTCTCTCAGGTGGCGAGCGACGCAGATGCGAGATTGCACGATGCCTTGCCATCGACCCTAAGTTCATCATGCTCGACGAACCATTTGCGGGTGTTGACCCAATCGCGGTAGAGGACATCCAGTACATCGTGTGGAAGCTGAAGGACAGGAACATCGGTATTCTCATCACCGACCACAACGTGCAGGAGACGCTCTGTATCACCGACCGTGCCTACCTCCTCTTTGAGGGACGCATCCTCTTCAGGGGTACTCCTCCTGAGCTTGCCGCCAATGAGATTGTACGTGACAAGTACCTCGGCTCCAACTTCGTCTATCGTCCTAAGGACTTCCACCTCGTTGAGGAGAAACGTCTCAAGGCTTACGAGAATGTAGAATAAGTTTTTATGTTTATGAGTTTTTTAGTTTTTATGTTCTCGCGGAAATCTTCTCCGTGAAACTCACAAACGAAAAAACTCACAAACATAAAACTAAAAATAAAAAGTTGAGTTGAGAAGTTAAGAGTTAGAAAGTATATAAGTCAAGACAATATTTTCTTTAATTTTCGTTTCTCTTTACTTCGCGAGAACATAAAAACTCACAAACTTAAAAACTTATAAACTCAAAAAATAGATGACAAAGAAACTTATTGATGCAGTAATTGAAGGAATTCAGGAAAAGAAAGGTCACAACATTGTAGTGGTTGACCTCTCTGAGATTTACGATACATTAACAAACTATCTCATTATCTGCGAAGGCAACTCACCAACTCAGGTTGCAGCAATAACAGACTCCGTAAAGGAGTTTGCACGCAAGAAGGCTGGAGCAAAGCCAACTGCCACAGACGGAACACTAAACAATATCTGGGTGGCTCTCGACTACTCAGAGGTGGCTGTTCACATCTTCGTGCCAGATGCCCGCGAATACTACGACCTTGAGGGACTCTGGGAGGATGCTAAGATAGAAGAAATACCAAACCTTGATTAAAAAAGATTGATGGATAAAAAGGAAATGAACGAGGAGATGCAGCAACTACAGCGCGACTCCGAAGAAAAGAATAAGGAGAAGACGGAGCAGCAAGGGGGCGACAAGACGCCTAAGCCACGCTTCAACTTCACCTGGCTCTATGTGATACTCATCGCCGGCATTGTCGTGATGTTCTTCACAAGAAAAGAGTCAAACGTAACAAAGAACATAGATTACACTCACTTCAAGGAATACGTTGAGAAGGGATTCGCAAGCGACATCATGATCAGCAAGAGCGACCTCACTCTCAACATGTACATCAAACCGGCTCACGACCGTGAGGTGTTCGGCAACAAGAACACAACATCCGCACCTCGTGCCGTACACGTGGAGATAGGTTCAATCACCCTTGTGGAGGAATACCTCAACAAGCAGAAGGAAGAAGGCCATTTCACAGGCAATATCGGCTATGAGCAGCAGGAGGAGTTCTTCTGGAACCTTATCATCAACTTTGCCCCAATACTTATTATAATAGGTATATGGCTCTTCATATTCCGTCGTATGGGCGGTGGCGGCATGTTTGGTGGTGCAGGAGGCATCTTCAGCGTAGGCAAGTCGAAGGCACAGCTCATCGAGGGTGAGAACGGCGACAAGGACAAGGTTACGTTCAAGGACGTAGCAGGTCAGACAGGCGCAAAGCAGGAAGTACAGGAAATCGTAGAGTTCCTCAAGAACCCTAAGAAATACACAGACCTCGGAGGTAAGATTCCTAAGGGAGCACTCCTCGTAGGTCCTCCGGGAACAGGTAAGACACTCCTTGCCAAGGCAGTAGCAGGCGAGGCGGGCGTACCATTCTTCAGCCTTTCAGGTTCAGAGTTCGTGGAGATGTTCGTGGGAGTAGGTGCAAGCCGTGTGCGCGACCTCTTCCAGCAGGCAAAGGCAAAGGCACCATGTATCGTGTTCATAGACGAGATTGACGCCATAGGACGTGCACGAAGCAAGTCGGTGTCAATAGGCGGTAACGACGAGCGTGAGAGCACCCTCAACCAGTTGCTCACAGAGATGGACGGATTCGGCACAAACAGCGGTATCATCATCCTTGCAGCAACCAACCGTGCAGAGATTCTCGACAAGGCACTCCTGCGTGCAGGACGCTTTGACCGTCAGATTCACGTTGACCTTCCTGACCTCAACGAGCGTAAGGAAATCTTCATGGTACACCTCCGTCCTATCAAGATTGACGAGACAGTTGACCTCGACATGCTTGCACGTCAGACTCCTGGATTCTCAGGTGCCGACATCGCCAACGTATGTAACGAGGCAGCACTCATCTCTGCACGACGCAATCAGGAATGGGTGGATCGTCAGAGCTTCCTTGATGCCGTTGACCGTATCATCGGCGGATTGGAGAAGAAGACAAAGCTCCTGACTGCAAGCGAGAAGCGTGCAATAGCACTTCACGAGGCAGGTCACGCAACAATATCATGGTTCCTCGAGTACGCAAACCCACTCGTCAAGGTCACAATCGTGCCACGTGGACAGGCTCTCGGTGCTGCATGGTACATGCCAGAGGAGCGTCAGATTACCACTAAGGAGGAGATGCTCGACGAGATATGTGCCACACTCGGTGGACGTGCCGCAGAGGAACTCTTCATCGGACGTATCTCATCAGGTGCCATGAATGACCTTGAGAGTGTGACAAAGCGTGCTTACGGCATGATTGCCTACGCAGGTATGGGCGACAAACTTCCTAACCTCTGCTACTACAGCAACGAGGAACAGTTCACAAAGCCTTACTCTGAGCACACGGCACAGATTATCGACGAAGAGGTGCGCGACCTCATTGCACAGCAGTATGCACGTGCCAAGCAGGTACTCCTTGAGCACAAGGAAGGCCATGCAGAACTTGCACAGCTTCTCATCGACAAGGAGGGCATCCTTGCAGAGGACGTTGAGCGTATCTTCGGCAAGCGTCCATTCACTTCACGTACAGAGGAGATTCTTGCCCTCAACGACGAGGAGGAGAAGCGTCGCAAGGCAGCTGACGGCGACACATCCGACACAAAGAGCGAGATGGAGGAGCTTATCCGCCAGAAGGCTGTTGATGCCATAGTAGCCAAGGCAAAGAAAGCCGAGGAAGAAAAGAATGGCAACAGCGAGGAGAAGAAGGAAGAAGAAAAGAACAAATAAGGTTAGAAGGTTGTAAGTTTATGAGGTCATTAGGTTTGATACTAAAACGCTGACGTTTGATATTCAGAACTTAAAAACTCAAAAACTTACAAACCCCAAAACTCAAGAAAATGACAGACAAACAGAAGAATTTCATAACGCGCACCCTTACGAGCATAGTATTTGTAGTCGTGCTTGTGGGATGCATACTCTGGCATCCGCTTGCGTATGCCGTGCTCTTCGGAGCAATTACCGCAATGACGGCCTGGGAGTTCTGCACGATAGTCAACCGACATGCAGACCTGCAGGTCAATAAGCTCATAACGACCATCTCATGCGTTTACTTGTTTCTCGCTGTGATGGGATACAATCTCAATATGGCAGGTTCGGAAGCTTTCATACCCTACCTTGTGAGCATCATCTACCTGATGGTGAGTGAGCTGTACTTCGACAACAAGAACAGCATCTACAATTGGGCTTTCGCTATGATGTGCCAGATGTACGTGGCAATACCTTTTGCCAGCATCAACGCACTTGCTTTCATTGCAGTACCAATGGGTTACGGAGAGTACGAGTCAGTTTACAATCCTGTTCTTGTACTCAGCGTATTCATATTCCTATGGTGCAACGACGCAGGAGCATACTGTGTCGGTTCTCTCCTCGGAAAGCATAAACTGTTTCCACGCATATCGCCAGCTAAGTCATGGGAAGGCAGCATAGGAGGCGGCATCATCGCCATCCTCGCAAGCCAGCTCATCGCATGCTATGACCCTACCGGTGCACTCGGCGACGTCAGCTACATCAAATGGGCAGGCCTCGCAGCAACGGTGGTCATATTCGGTACATGGGGCGACCTTGTAGAGTCAATGCTCAAGCGCAAGCTCGGCATCAAGGACTCAGGACACATACTCCCAGGTCACGGAGGCATGCTCGACCGCTTTGACAGCAGCATCCTCGCATTCCCCGCAGCCGTAGTATATGTTTATACGATACAGTTCCTATAATAGCCCCACATTCCCCAACTAAGTTCGGGGTCAGGGGGCCTTAAAAAGCGAAAGTAAAAACAACAATACACTAAATTACAAAAGCTAATGACTGACATTCAGAATCCTGCAGTTGAGCCAGTAGAGACTCCAGCAGAAGAAGTGAAGACAACAACTGCTCCTATCCAGAGCAAAGAAGAAGTTCTCGCACGCCTCGACAAGATTCTCGAGACAGGAGAGGAAGTAGCACGACAGGACCTCGACATCCTCAAGAATGCGTTCTACCGCTTGCAGAAGCAGGAGACCGACGAGGCTTACAAGGCTTACATCGCCGAGGGCGGAAACCCTGACGAGTATGTACCAGCACCTCTCGACGACGAGGCACAGTTCAAGGCAAAGATGAGCCTCATCAAGGAGCGCCGCGCCAAGGCTGCCGAAGAACTCGAGAGACAGAAGGAGGAGAACTACAACAAGAAGCTTGAAATCATCGAGAGCATCAAGACTATGCTCGCCACACCTGATGAGGTGAACAAGAACTACAATGACTTCAAGCAGTTGCAGGAACAGTGGAACGAGATTAAGCTCGTGCCAGCTGACAAGGCAACAGACCTTTGGAAGACTTACCAGATGTACGTAGAGCAGTTCTACGACAATCTCAAGATAAACAACGAGCTCCGTGCTTACGACTTCAAGAAGAACCTCGAGCTCAAGACAGCACTCTGCGAGAAGGCTGAGGCACTCGCCTCTGAGGAAGACGTGGTGGCAGCATTCCGCACACTCCAGCAGCTCCATCAGGATTTCCGCGAGATAGGACCTGTGGCAAGCGAGATTCGTGAGGAGATATGGACACGCTTCAAGAATGCCTCAACAGTAGTCAACAAGCGTCATCAGGACTTCTTCGAGTCACGCAAGCAGAAGGAGGAGGACAACCTCGCACAGAAGACTGCCATCTGCGAACAGGTGGAAGGTCTCGACCTCAGCGCACTCAAGACATTCGCCGATTGGAACGCTCTCACAGAGAAGGTCATCGAGCTTCAGGCACAGTGGAAGACCATCGGTTTCGCTCCACAGAAGATGAACGTGCAGATATTCGAGCGTTTCCGCAACGCCTGCGACGAGTTCTTCAACCGCAAGCAGGAATACTTCAAGACTGTACGCAACAGCCTCAACGAGAACTACGAGAAGAAGCTCGCACTCTGCGAGAAGGCTGAGGCACTCAAGGACAGCCAGGACTGGAAGGCAACAACCGACGCACTCATCGAGCTCCAGAAGCAGTGGAAGGAGATAGGCACCGTGCCTAAGAAGGTGAGTGAGGAGATATGGAAGCGTTTCAACGACGCCTGCGACGCCTTCTTCGCAGCAAAGAAAGAGGCAACAAGCGACCAGCGTCAGGAGCAGACAGAGAACCTTGCAAAGAAGAAGTCAATCATCGAGCGCCTTGCAGCCATCGACCCTAAGGACCTCGAAAACGAGTTGCGCGAGAAGCTCCGTGAGGCACAGGACGAGTGGAACAAGATAGGTCACGTGCCATTCAAGGAGAAGGACAAGCTCTTCAAGGCTTTCCGTGAGCAGATGGACCGTCTCTACGGTGCTGCCAACGAGAATGCAACACGTCGCCGTGTCAACAAGTTCAAGAGCGACATTGCAGAGGGTGACACATCACGCATCCGCGAGCGTCTCCTCCGTCAGAAGGACATCCTCACCAACGAACTCAAGACATACGAGAACAACCTTGGCTTCCTCAACCTTGGCAAGAACAGCAAGGGCAACGGCCTCGTCGAGGAGCTTAACCGCAAGATGAACAAGCTCAAGTCTGACCTCGAAGAGGTTAAGGAAAAGCTTGCTGCACTCAAGAAAGAGAATTGATGAGGTTCAATTAACAATTAATAATTAACATGCCGTCCGGACAAGGTGTCTGAACGGCATGTTTTTTAATGAAGAATGAGGTATGAGGAATTGCTAATTAACAATTAAGAATTAACAATTAACGTGCCCCTCTCCCCTACAGAAAGGACTATGCGTCCCTTTAGTAACTACTCCCCTCCATTCAGGCGAATGAGGGCGTAGAAGAGAGACTAAATGTCTCTCTGTCCCAAAATGAGGGGAGAGCAGTGCCCTGCTCGACGGAGGGCAAAGGGTCGGGGGATGGTCCGCCACTACCAATAACGAATTATACATAAGCCATAAATTACATCATTGTTGCCCGTAAATTCTTCGTTTTGCCGAGACAAATTAACCTCTTGATGCCGATAAATTATCAAAACCACTAAGTGATTTGTTAAAATTGCACACTGATTTATTAAAATCACTGAGTGATTTTAATAAATCAGTGTGCAATTTTAAGAATTAATGGTGAACAAACAGAAAATTTACCATGGTAAACGGAAAAATTTATCGTGGTGAATGAAAGAATTTACCGCCATCATCCGATTTTATTACGCCTTCTGTCGTATTTGCTAATCGCAGATAGCAGATGTGCCAGCCACTTTCAGGTGCTTGCTTTTCGGCAATATGGCGAACGACACAAACATTTAACGCCTGTTTAACAAGCGTTAAACAGGCGTTAAAAACGTAATATGTATTCTGTCATCAGAAGTAGAAGCGTGGACCGACAAGCAATGAGATATGCTGGAAACCACGGGATTCGTATTTCTGCTTCACATTCTCAGGTGCATGGAAACGGTCTGTCCTGTAACGAGCCTCAACACCAAGACTAAAAGTGCGGTTAAACTTGTACTCACAACCTACGCCGAGAACAGCACCAAAGCCCGTCTCATCAGAATCTGTATCACTATAAAAAGATGGACCGAAACCAGTTGACGCAGACCATACCCAATCCAATGTTGTTGTATATTTATACACATAGGCTACACCAATATGATAAAGGCTGAAATTCCAATATTTTTCATATTCCGCCTTTCCTGTTGCAACCGTAACACGTACGCCATGCTGACCACCATATTCGCCCCAGAAATGCTCATAGTCTAACTGCAAGCCATATATTCCAGGATGAAGAATTTTATCTTTCCTTTCATAATATACATCAGAGGTGATTTCACCTAATGAATAACTTAAACGTATCGAGTTATGAGTAGGCTCATACAGATACGGCTTGTCACTTGGCATCAACTCATGAACGGTCTTAGACGACTTTTCCGTCTTTGGTCTTGCTTCACCAGTAGAAAAGCTATACACATCATCCTGTGCTGATGCACTCAAACTGAACAATGCAATAATAGAAGTCAGATATAAAATTCTTTTCATTTTATATTTCTTATAGTTTATACTCTATAACTTAGAAGTAGAAGCGTGGACCGACAAGCAATGAGATATGCTTGAAGCCATAGAATTCATTGTCCTTCAGCTTCACACCTTTTGGTGTAGAGAAACGGTCAGACCTGTAACGAATATCTGCGCCAAAGCCAAACCAACGACAGATCTTGTAGTCACAACCAACTCCTACAACAGCACCAAAGCCACTCTCCTCTTCTTCGTGAGAATAAGAATAACCCATACCTGCTGACATAGACCATACCCAACCTAATGTCGTAGTATAGTTATACACATAAGCTGCACCACAATGTATAAGGGTAACATCAGGCAACTCACTCGTTCCACTAACTGCACCAGTGATGCGGAAGCCGTGCTGTCCATCCTCATCTCCGAACAAATGTTCGTAATCCAACTGATAGCCATACATTGCTGGATGGTATGCACGCTTGGAATCATTGTCATAATACACATCAGATGTGATTTTGCCCAAATTAAAATTGGTACGGATAGTGTTGTGGGTAGGCTTGTACCTGTAAGTCTTTTCGGCAGGAAGCAAGTCCTGTGCTGAATACTCAGTATTGCTGTCCTGAGCTGATGCAGACAAGGCAGACAATGCAACAATTGAAGCAATAAAAAATGTTCTTTTCATTCCGTTTAATAATTATTTTATTTGATAGTTTATACGTCGTTAAAGGAGAGGGCAATCATACTGGATAGCCACAAGGGGGCGTGCAGCAAGGGAGTGCGGTCATACGGGGGAAACCGCACGGCCGCACCATGATTATCCTTATATCAGAGAAGGGCGTATCAGATGGAGATGTCGTGAAGTATCGCCACAAGGTTGCGGTCGATGACACGATTCTCCTTGATGGCACGTGAGAATGGCACATAGACAATCTCATCATTGTCAATTCCCACCATCACATTGCGGAGGCCCTTGAGGAGTGCCTGAATACTTGCAGCACCCATACGACTCGCAATGATACGGTCGTGAGCACTTGGATGACCACCACGCTGGAGGTGACCGAGGATGGAGATACGCACATCAAGCTCAGGATACTGCTGCTTCACGAAGTCGGCATAGTGCATTGCACCACCGTTCTTCTCATTAGCTGCCACAAGCACGATACTTGAGTTCTTGGCTTTCCTGAATCCGTTCTGGATGAATGTTGTGAGCTGATCCTCCTCAATATCTACACTTGGGATGATTGCCTCCTCACATCCTGATGCAATGGCACCATTGAGACAGAGGAAACCAGCCTCATCGCCCATGACCTCCACGAAGAAGAGACGCTCGTGACTCGTAGCCGTATCACGTATCTTGTCAACGGTCTGCATGATGGTGTTGAGAGCCGTGTCGTAGCCGATAGTCGTATCTGTGCCACAGAGGTTATTGTCAATAGTGGCAGGAATGGCGATGCATGGGAAGTCGAACTCCTGTGCAAACACACGTGCTCCGTGAATAGAGCCGTCACCGCCTATCACCACGAGGGCATCAATCTCCTCACGCTGGATATTCTCGAACGCCTTCTGACGACCTTCGGCAGATAGGAACTCGGTACTTGGTGACGACTTGAGGATTGTTCCACCCTGCTGAATGATGTTACTCACATTCTGAGTCTTGAACTCCACAATATCGCCATCTATAAGACCTTTATAGCCACGATAAACAGCCTTCACACGCAATCCGTTGTAGATTGCCGAACGTGTCACCGCACGGATGGCACTGTTCATGCCCGGTGCGTCATTGCCGGAAGTAACAATTCCGATTGTCTTAATATCTCCCATAACTATTCTATTAGTGTTTGTTATCTATTTCTTACCTTTGGTTGATTCATAATTCCCGAGATAAATCTCAATTATGAATTGTGAATTATGAATTCGCTGCAAGCCTCCATCAGCCACTTAGGCGTAGAGGTTGCACCACAGATTCCTACCGATTGTACACCGTCGAACCATGCGAGGTCAATCTCAGACGGGTCGTCAACCATGTGGGTGCGAGGATTGACCTTGCAACACTCGTTGAAGAGTACCTTACCGTTTGAGCTCTTCTTGCCACACACAAAGAGGATGAGGTCATGCTTCTCCGCAAACTGGCGTATGTTAGGCATACGGTTTGCCACCTGACGACAGATAGTGTCGAACGACTGGAATGTTGCACCCTCCTTCATGTTGGCGGAGATGTAGGAAACAATCTCACGGAAGCCATCGAGCGACTTCGTTGTCTGTGAGTACAGACGTATGTCATGCGTGAAGTCGAGGCGCTTGGCATCCTCAAGGTTCTCTATGACGATAGCCTTGCCCTGTGTTTGTCCCACGAGCCCTACGACCTCTGCGTGCCCTGTCTTGCCATAGATGACAATCTGTGCATCAGGATAGGCAGCATAGTCGGTACGTATGCGCTTCTGCAGGTTGAGCACCACAGGACAGGTAGCATCAATGAGTGTGATGTTGCGTTCCTTAGCCTTGGCGTAAGTCTCTGGAGGCTCACCGTGGGCACGCAGGAGCATCTTGGTGTCGTGAAGCGTGTCAATGTCCTCATGCTCCACCGTCACAAGTCCCATGTTCTTCAGTCGCTCACACTCCCTGCCATTGTGCACAATATCGCCGAGGCAGTAGAGCGACTCACTCTGTGCGAGTTCCTCCTCCGCCTTCTTTATTGCTGTGGTAACACCAAAGCAGAAACCTGAACCGTTGTCTATTTCGATTAGCATAACATTATGCAAGTTGAGTTTTTGAGTTTATAAGTTTTTGAGTTTTTATGTTATCGCGGAATGAAGGAGAATCGAAAACATTTTTGAGAGCACAGAGTTTATAAACATGGAATCTACTTTTCCCTCTGAGTCCTCTGTGCCCTCTGTGTTTAATAGAAAACTATAGGCTCTCGTCTTAACTTCACAACTTTTGAACTCAACTTTTAACTGTTAATTTTTTAACTGTTAACTCTCCGAGTGTACTCGGATATGAGCCACTCCTTCTGCTCAGCAATGGTCATGTGTGAGTTGTCGAGCACAAGTGCATCTTCTGCCTGACGAAGAGGAGCAGTCTCACGATGCGTGTCGATGTAGTCACGCTCCTGTACGTTCTTGAGGATGGCGTCAAAGTCGAGGTTAGCCTCACCCTTTGCCTTCAACTCATCATAGCGACGCTGAGCACGAATCTCAGCCGAAGCCGTAACGAAAATCTTGAGTTCAGCATCTGGGAATACAGCCGTACCTATGTCACGGCCATCCATCACAATACCTTTCTCCTTGCCCATCAACTGCTGCTGCTGAGTGAGGAGCGCACGAACAAAAGGAAGAGCAGCAATAGGACTCACACGGGTAGATACTGCCATCTGACGAATCTCTGTCTCCACCTTCACCCCATTGAGGTAAGTGTCTGGGCGACCTGTCTCTGCATTGAACTTGAACGAGATGTTTATCTTACCAGCATCAATGTCTGCCTTGAGTTCAGCCTCCTTGATTCCCTCCTCTGGGAAGAGGCCATTCTGCATCGCATAGTATGTTACGGCACGGTACATTGCACCTGTATCCACATACACGTATCCTATTGTCTTTGCCAAATCCTTTGCCATGGTACTCTTACCACATGAAGAGTAACCGTCTATTGCTATTATTATCTTTTTCATAATTGAAGCCCCCCAGCCCCCAAAGGGGGCGTCCATCCGGAGCATATCTTACATCTTTATTGTTAATTTAGTCTTATACATTCCCCTGCGACCCGAATGGCCGCCCCCTTTGGGGGTCGGGGGGCTTACAACGCTACCGAAGCGTTAAGCACCAATGATGATGCGGCTGCATGATACTTGCCCCATGCAGCACCTATCTTCACCTTCTTTATATTGATACCCATACCGAGGCTTAGACCTGCCCAATGACTGCCGTCCGCAAGCTTCATCTCCTTTGCACGACGGAAATTGTATCCGAGTGCAATCCACGAATTGCGTGAAGGAAGTATGTCAACGCCCATTGTCAAGTGGCGAACGAACGGATTGTCATCGCGGTTGGTTATATCGTCAAACGTGAATGAGAGACGAAGAGGAGCATTGGAGAGACTCTTGCTGAATCCAAACGCGAGGTTGAAAGGCAACGACTCATGCGTCTCATACAGAGGGTCAACCTGTCCTCCGAGGTTCTGGGCAACGAGTGACATGGATAATCCCTTCACCTCGTCACAGTAGTTAAGTCCAAGGTCAACGCCCAACGCAACGGAAGAGTACTCCGCATAACTGGCAGTCAGCACCTTGGCAGACACACCGCCCGACCAATAGTCGCTGAGCATATAGGCAAACGAACCTTGCACGTCGATGTCCTTGGCAGAAAACTCGCCAACCTCGTTGCCCGAAGCATCAGTCTCTGTCATGGAACCGTAGCTGAGCATCTGCGCACCAATTGACCATGAAGCACGGTCATTGATGGTCTTTGCAAATGCCGTAGCCAGTTTTCGCGAACTGCTTATGTATGATGTATAGTCGAGTGAAAGCATCTTGTCGCTCACGTTGGACAGCAAAGCTGGATTGTCAAACACAAGCGTCACGTCGTCGTCAAGGATACTCACGTTCCGTCCTCCGAGTGCTGCCGTGTGAGCTGACACAGGTATGTTTAGAAACTCGTATGCGTCACTTCCGCTCTGAGCCGAAGCACCGAGCGATGCGCAGAACGCAAGTATGTATAATAGTCTTTTTCTCATCTATTGTTTCGTATGTCTTCGTAATACGTATCGAGGAGACGCTTAGCTGCAACGAACGAAGTCATCTTACCTCCGAGTACATCAAGTTCGGTGTTGCGAAGTAGTTCCTTCACCTTATTATTATAATAGAAGTCATTCTTCAAGTGTTCGTTGATGCTCTCGTACATCCAATACTTCGACTGCTCATTGCGGCGGTATTGGAAATATCCGTTCTCCTTTACCTTATTTATATAGTCGAAAACCATCTTCAGCACATCGTCTATTCCTAACTCATAGAAACCAGAATAGCATCTAACCTCTGGCAACACACCACTCTCAGGCATAGGGAAGAGATGAAGCGCATTACGGAAATGACTTGCCGCAAGCTCTGCCTTCTCCACATTCTCGCCATCAGCCTTGTTTATCACAATACCGTCGGCAATCTCCATGATGCCTCGCTTTATGCCTTGAAGTTCATCACCCGTACCTGCAAGCTGGATAAGGAGGAAATAGTCAACCATAGAGTGGCAAGCAGTCTCGCTCTGCCCTACTCCCACGGTCTCTACAAATATATGATTATAGCCAGCAGCCTCACACAGGATGATGGTCTCACGCGTCTTGCGTGCCACGCCACCCAGACTACCAGCCGTCGGACTTGGACGAATAAAGGACTTCGGATGAACCGACAGTTTCTCCATTCGTGTCTTGTCGCCAAGAATACTACCCTTTGTCTTTTCAGAGCTTGGGTCGATGGCAAGCACAGCAAGCTTACCACCATAGTTGTCGAGGAGATGCGTGCCAAACGCATCAATGCTCGTACTCTTACCAGCTCCTGGCACACCACTTATTCCTATCCTGACAGAATTGCCAGAATAAGGCAGGCACTTGTCTATCACCTCCTGTGCCAACGCCTGATGTTCAGGAAGCACACTCTCAATCAGCGTCACCGCCTGACTGAGCATAGAGACATCACCTTTCAAGATTCCTTCCAGATACTCACCAGCCGTATAGAGCTTATGGCGTTTCTTCCTAATCTGTGAAAGATAAGGATTGACGATGGAAGGTTGGGCTACACCAGAATTGACCTTCAATCCGGCATACTCTTCTGAATTCTCTGGGTGCTCCATAGGTTTAGAGTTTTTATCTGATTAATATTTGTTCTTACGTCACTCCACAGGAGAGTCAGTACTTAGTCGCTACTGAGTCAGTACTTAGTCACTACTTTGCCGCTACTTTATTGTTGGACACAAGGACTAATAATTCACGACTCATAACCACCAAAGGAGTTTACTCGAACTTGACGTTTATAACCGCCTTAGGCATCTTCGGGTCATTCGTGATGATGAGGATGCGAGGCTGTGCCTTTGACATTCCGAGGAATCGGCTGTCAACAGCCACCTTCATCTGAGCCTTCTGTCCCGGAGCAATCGTCGTGTTAGGAATGCTCACCGTGATGGCACGGTTGAATGCCTGTATATTTGTGAGAGTGAGTGGCGCATTACCACGGTTGGTGATAGTCACCACACCCTGCATCTTAGTCTTTATTCCCACTTTGCCGAGGAAATCAGGTTTGATGCCTAACTTGCCCACAGCATTGGCAAACCTGCCATGACTGTTAAGTACCAGCTCAGTAGTAGAAAGCTTCATCTTAGGAGCAACCTTGCTGTTATTGTCAAGTTGCACGTCAGAGAGTTTGACGGTTGAAATCTCGATATCATTATTCGTGCCTACCTTGTCGCCAGGGAAACGAGGCACATAGACAGACGTCTGGTTCAATCCAAGTTCTGGGACGAGGTCGCCATGCACCGTAAGTTCAATGACTCCCCTTCTGCCTGCGGCAAGAAGCTTAGGTTTTATGTCCATGGTTATGTACGAAGGTACATGCATAAGCTGAGGAGTATAGACCTCACGACCTGCATTATACACTTCAATCTTTACCGTGGCAGAGTCGCCGCCATAGACATCAGGAAACTCTATGTTGTTGGTGCTCACACGGACATTATCAATCACGTAAGGGAACATCTCGTCAACATTTATCTCCTCCACATTACTGATGCGTCCGCTCATCCTCACCTTTACTGGCTTAGCCGAGCCGTTGGTATAGACATCGATGAAGCGGTCGTACGTACCAAGCTGCTTTGCATCATACGTCACCTTCACTTCACCCTTGCCACCTTTTTCTACAGGTGTCTTTGTCCAATCCACAGAGAGACAGCCGCATCCTGCATCTACATCCTTGATGACAAGCGGAGTCCTTTCCTTGTTCGTGAACGTGAAAGTAGCCGTCACAGGCGTCTTCCACAATGTCGTTCCCTTTACTATCGTGCTGTTGTCAAATGAGATTTTCTGAGCATTAGCCATGCCATGCCATCCCATAACTGCTATCAACAATATAATTATCTTCTTCATTTCAATATCTTTAACGCATTCCCTTTGTTCATATTGCCCTTTAATCGCACAAAGATATTAAAAATATCTTGAAAGCATGGCTATAAACACAAACATTTTAGCATTTCAATCATTTCTATCGATTTTTCTTGCTCATTTAATTTACAATGTTTACATTTACAAAATATTAGAGAATGTAAAACGTATTCTGTACATTATAGTGACAAAAAAAACAAAAAAGGATAACAAAAGACACTTACACTCAAGTGAATGAATTCAAATAAATAAACAAAGAAAATTAAAATAACAAAAATATGAAAAAGGCATTGAAAATTGTAGTTCTCTTCCTTATAACAGTCTTGTTTGCGTCTTGTGGTGGTGACACAACAATCGCCGACCACCCAACACCAGAAAAACAAGGAGATTACTTCATCACCATCTGGAGTGACCTTTTGAATGATAAAGGTGCACACGTAAAGGTCAAGGATGGATACGTAATTATTGACAACGTAAAGTATTCGCTTTCTGGTAATATGGCAATCTGCGAAGGTATTGACGACAACAATATCAGTTACAACACAGACATCAAGATTTATTCAGAAATCGGTTTCAACGGCACATATTACAAGACAGAGGCAATCCGTGACTTCTTCGACACAAAGATTACCTCTATAACAATTCCAGACGGAGTTATTTCCATACGTGACTTCTGTTTCTACAACTGTAAGGAACTGAAGAGCGTGACATTGCCATCAAACATGGTAAAGATTGGAAACAACTCTTTCAACGGTTGTGAAAAGCTTGAGACAATCGATCTTCCAGCAGGATTAACAACAATCGAGAAGAATCTCTTCCAGAGATGCAAGTCACTCAAGAAGATTACAATTCCAAGTACGGTAACAACTATTCAGGATAGTACATTCTACATGTGCTACAAACTTGAAGATGTACAATTCAACGGTTCTGTAAAGACAATCGGTAGAAACGTCTTCACATTAGACTCTTGCCTCACAAGTGTCACACTTCCTAACGGCCTTGAAAAGATTGGCGCAGAAACATTCCGATTTTGCAAGAAACTTGAGACTGTCGTTATCCCAGAAGGCATCAATACACTTCCTGCATGCACCTTCGAGGGTGACAGCGCACTCATTTCTGTTTCTTTGCCTAACTCAATAGAGGAATTTGGTGATAAGTGTTTCAAGGAGTGTATTGCAATCAAGAACATTAAGCTCCCAAACAAACTCAAATCCTTAGGCAAAGAATGCTTCTATAGATGTAAGTCTCTTAAAGACATTCCATTGCCAAACAGCATCACAAGTTTTGGGAACAGCTGTTTCTTCGATTGTAGAGAAATAACAGAATTAGTTTTGCCAACAAACTTGAAATCAATTGGTGCTACTTGTTTCCAAGGATGTATAAAACTCAAGACAATAAACATACCAACAGGTGTTACAAAGCTACATGACAACACTTTCGCAGGATGCTTCAAACTTGAGAGTGTGACAATACCAGAAGGAATTGATTCCATTGGAAATGGATGCTTTGCTGCATGTCATGCATTAGAAGAGATAACACTTCCAAGCACAATCAAGTACTTGGGTCACTCAAGTTTCGAGTTGGAAGATGGTCACACTTCATCATTCACATGCAAGGCAACGACAATCCCTGAATGTGGAGAGTTACATGGAGAACATTCTGTATACAAGGCATTTACAGAGTATCTGCAACAAATCAGCGTACTCTACGTTCCTGCCGAGTCATTAGATGCCTACAAGGCAGACCCACTCTGGGGACGCTGGTCACAATTGGACGACGAAGGCAACGAAGTAGGAATCCTTCCTATCAAGTAATAGCAGAAACAATAATCTCAATATCAGGACGGATTGATTCAAACATGAATCAATCCGTCTTTTGTTATGTTGGAGAAAATGTTTACATTTGCAATTGCAAACCATGAAAAAAAACAAGAAAACAAAAAAAATGATTTTTGTGGTAGCGAAACAGAACCTGACGTGTTATTATAACAAACAAACATCACTATGGAATTACAAGAGTTTACAGAAAATGCAGAACGACTGCGGATGCAGATGCATCAGCAAGCCTTGCACTATCTTGCAAATCCAGATGATTCAGACGATGTGGTTCAGGAAGCTTTCATCAAGCTGTGGCTGAAGCGCAAGGAGATAGACGACTTTGCGAAGATGCGCAACCTCGCAAGTGTGGTGGTAAGAAACATTTCGCTCAACATGATTCGTGACAGACGAAGGTGCGACGATCTCGACAACTATATTTCACTATCCACCCACATAGATGCACAGCAACAGATGGAAGAAGCAGAGAACCACCAGAGACTGCAACGAGCAATAGGGACGCTCTCCGACAAACAGAAGGCACTCATACGAATGCGAAACGTCGAAGGTCTCTCCTACACAGACATCGCACGGATGTTGGGCACGACAGAATCATCGGCACGAGCCATGGTGTGCAAGGCACGAACTGCAATAATGAACCAAATGAAGGAGAAAAGATGAAACAATCAAAAGAATACATACAAGAAATTCTCAATCGCTTTGACAAAGGTCAGACGACAGAGGCGGAAGAAGATACGCTGAAGCAGTTCTTCTGCTCAGCCGAGGACATCCCAGAGGAATGGGAAGCATACCGTGAACTCTTCTGTGGCTTCACAACAGATGCGTTCGACTTCTCACAGGAAGAGATAGACGCCATGTTCACTCCAGCCCCTGAACGTAAGCGTCAAATCTGGGCATGGTTGGCTGCCGCCTGCGTCATAGGCGTCGTAGCACTCTACCTCACTCCACCAAAGAGTACAGAAGACGGAGTATCCGACAGTCAGTCACTCGTGGCAAGAACTGAACAGACATCACAGCCAAAGACAGACATCACGCTAAGCACACAAGGACAGAACACAAAGCCTGCCGAGACAAAGGCAAGCGTACAAGTCGAGGCACCTATCCGCCAGCGTACGGTTCAGCCAAAGGCAACTGATGATACATACACGCCTGCCGTGGAGGAAGAAGACTCCGTACAGATGAGTGAAGAGACGAGAATGGAACTGCTCATGGCAAGTCTCACGGAAGACATTCCGACAATGGAGGAACTCAACATCGAGGACGAAATCCGTCAACTTCGTCAACGTGGCGAACGCCTCATGAGCATGTACGAGACAAGATATTAGCTTGCTATGCAAGCAAGTAGTTAGCGGGAGTTAACAGGAAGTTAACAAGGAGTTAACGGACGATACTCCGAATGAATCAATCTCAAATCTGTAATCTATGCTTTCGGTTCATATCGGGACGTATAAATTTAACATTATAGACTTGACATCGGCAAACAGACATTCGTCCGTTAACTCCCGTTAACTTCCGCTAACTTCTATTAACTCCCATAAATTATAAACAAGAACCAACATGAAGCGATTATTCTTATTCATCATACTTGCAACGGCACAAATAGTATGTCTTGCACAGACAAATCCAAAGATTGAAAGTCTCTATGCCTATCTCAAGGCAAAAGGAGTTGTTAAGTCATATACACTTCGCAACACCGAAAGTGGTGGATTGCGCAAAAGTTTTAACGCATTCTTTCAATTATACCATGATAGTCCTAAGCCAATATTGTTCAACGGCAAGGAAGTTGACCATAAAACGGACAGTATAACACGAGCAAGATGGGCACAATACAGAGATGCTTACAATCAGATTCGCCAGACGCTTGCAGATTTATTGGACGAGGCCGCTGAGAGCTACAGCTATGAGTACCACCAGAATGGAGCAGATACCATTACGACAACAATTGCACTCAAGAATAAATCCAACAGCAACGAGACAATCCGCAAATTCAAGAGTCCACAAAGCAACGTGAATGAGGTATTTTTCGCACCTGAATATATCAGTTTCCATTACAAGAACAGCCCTTCTTATTCTTCCAAAAACCAAGACAGACTCTGTGGCTATAGTAATTTAAGATACGATGGAATCGTTGACACTTCAGTTCATGCAACCAAGGACTTTGACATAATCAAATTCAGAAAGGCAATTGCGCCAATTCTCAAGGACAAATCCATCAAAAGCCGTACTATGACATGCAAACATGACCCAGACTTTGACTTAGGCGATTATAACATCAACAATGCTATAGAATACGGAAAAGGATTTCAAATGTGGTCAAAGACAGAAGACTCTCCTGGCGGAGAAAGCAACTACACAATATACAAAATAACGAACGAGAGCAAGGCAAAGGATGTTCTTCACCAGATAATGGAGTGCGCACGCAAGCACATTGCCGAGAACCCGAACGAAGCGTATTCAATCTGTTCGGACGAATATTATGGCACGGCAGTAACGAAAATATTTTGTGGAGCAAATCACTACGACGAAGAAATCCAATGCTCAGCACACGAGAAATACAGCATAGACATCATGACCTACATGGACAAAAATGGATTCTACATTCTCATAAACACTAACAAGGGCGAAAATTGTCTTCCACACGAGTGGAAGAAACTCAAGTCATTCATCAACGACAAGAAGGTCTATTATGACGACGACCTTTGATTTTCTCTCATCGTGATACAATATTTTCACAACCTATCCAGTTCGGGATAGAAACCGTTTGTCCTTATAACAAGTGCATAAAGAGAAAGGCGCAGGTCGCCTTTCTCTTTATGTTTTTTAGCAGCTAACAACATTGCCCATACGTATGACAAAGCAGGATAAAGGCTGGTACGGAAACACCTGAAAGCGGCTGGCATATCTGCTATCTGCGATTAGCAAATACGGCAGAAGGCGTAATAAAATCTGATGATGGTGGTAAATTCTTTCATTTACCACGATAAATTTATTGTCTGTTCACGATAAATTCTTAAAATTGCATACTAATTTATTAAAATCACTCAGTGATTTTGTAAAATCAGTGTGTGATTTTAATAAATCACTGAGTGAATTTAATAATTTATCGGCATCAAGAGGTTAATTTATCTCGGCAAAACGAAAAAGTTACGGGCAACAACGAGAAAATTCACCGCCTATGCCAGAATCATTCATAAGGATATGACACAGTACATAAAGACGGAAATGCCGAACTTTCAGGAGGAAGGGACAAAGAGGTGTTGCTATCGTGTGGCATCACGAGGCGTGATTGAGCAGGACGAGCTGCTCGAACAGATGTGCCGTTACGGACGGTCGGGCATAACCGTGGGTGCGGCAAAGGCGGTGCTCATACAGTTGGCGGAGGTCATGCAGTATTACCTTGCCAATGGTCACAGCGTGAGGCTTGACGACATCGGCAGCTTCAGCCTCTCACTCGGACTGAAGGAAGGAAGGGAGAGCGAGGAACTGGACGGCGACGATGCCAAGCGCAATGCACGAAGCTTACACGTGAAGGGAGTCAACTTCCGTGCCAACAAGCAGTTCCTGCGTGACATCAACCGTGCCTGCAAGCTCGAACTGGGCGGCACATCACGCATGAACCGCTCGCCTTTCAGCAAGGAAGAGCGCATCAGCAAGGCTGTGGAGCACATCAAGACTCACAGCTACATGCGTGTGGACGATTATGTATCGCTCACACGGTTGCCAAAGTCCACCGCCACTCGCGAACTCCATGACTATGCGCACAGCGACGGCGCCCTGTTCGTAGCAAAGGGAAGACGGGCAGCGCTGGTGTATGTGCTTGCTCAGCCGCAACATGAATAATCGGATATTATTGGGGGCACGAATTATCACCAATTATTCACGAATTTTCATTAAATATTTATGTTAATTCGTGGTTAATTAATGATAATTCGTGCCCCAAAATCAGCACCAACAGTGCAAAAACATTTAACGGCCGTTTAACGCTTGTTAAACGACCGTTAAATATTATTTATGTGCTCTGAAACCTAAGCAGGCAAGGGAGAAGAGTCCGAGCAGAGGAACCAAGGCTGTCTGAAGTGCAAAGACGATGAATACGAAGGTCTCTGCATTCACACTTGCCACGCCATATAGGATGAGGATAGTCTTGACAGAGAAATGCCAAGGCCCTGCACCATTAGGCGTAGGAACGATGACAGATATGCTCCCGACCACGAAACTGACGATTGCGACCGTGAATCCAAGGTCGGCAGAGAAGTCAAAACAATAAAATGCAATCCAGAAATGAAGGAAATAGCTTACCCATATCATCACAGAATTGAAAGCATAC
The DNA here is from genome assembly GCA_017540585.1 of Bacteroidaceae bacterium. GTDB lineage: Bacteria > Bacteroidota > Bacteroidia > Bacteroidales > Bacteroidaceae > Minthosoma. The sequence goes on from JAFYAT010000102.1 coordinate 130,001, forward strand.
AACCACTTGTTCTTCACTCCAGAGAGCGACAAGAAACCTTCCTTCACATTTGCCATAGCCGCTTTGAGGCGAGCAAGGAACGTGAAACGACGGAATGCAATCCAAAAGAAAACGCAAGTGACTATAAGACAAAGAACAGTAACAATGTAGCCCATTGCTGTGAAGCTGTGAAGCTTGTCCATCACATTTGTTCCTGTCTTGTCAAAGAATATGTCAAAAGCATGAACCTGAAAGACAATGACGAGTGCAATCATCACAAGCATGATGACCGAATCGACTATTCGCTCAGAGAGTACAGTACCCAATGCCTTTGAAAAGTTCACGTCATCGTATCTCTTCAGCACTCCACAACGTGTGAACTCACCACTACGAGGAATGATGAGACTGCTTGCATACGATATGAACACACCATGAATGCAATCCATCACACTCGGATGCTCACCAAGCGGTTCGAGACTCTGCTTCCATCGCAATCCACGGAACACCTGAGCCAGCACACCAAAGACCATCGAGAATGCCATCCATCCCCAATCCATGTCCTCGGCTATGGTCTCGCCAAGCTTCGAGAAATCGTACTCCCTGTACATCCAATAGAGTATTCCTCCTCCAAGGATGAACGGAAGCAGCACGTTAAAGGTTGCCTTGATATATTTATTGTATTTCATCTGTGGTTCTGTTCAATGTTGTAAGTTAGATGCTATCCTAAGTAAAAGCGGCAAAAATTTGTTTTTTCACTCACTTAGTCGTATCTTTGCGTGCAAAGTTACAAAAAAAATAAGAGGTAGCAACAATGCCAGCAGTAAAACCAAAGAAATTCCTTGGCCAACACTTCCTTACGGACTTAAAGGTGGCCAGCAATATAGCCGACACAGTGGATGCATGTCCAGACATCCCTGTCCTTGAGGTAGGTCCGGGTATGGGTGTGCTCACGCAATACATACTGAAGAAGGACAGACCATTCAAGGTAGTCGAGATTGACCGCGAATCTGTGCCATATCTTCAGGAGCATTTCCCAGAGCTTGGCGACAACATCATTGAGGCAGACTTCCTTCAACTCGACCTCAACACGGTGTTTGACGGCAAGCCTTTCGTACTCACAGGCAACTATCCTTACAATATCTCTTCTCAGATATTCTTCAAGATGGTGGAGCACAAGGAACTTATACCTTGCTGCACAGGTATGATACAGAAGGAGGTGGCTGAGCGTATGGCAGCCAAGCCGGGCAGCAAGACATACGGAGTGCTTAGCGTACTCATTCAGGCGTGGTACGACGTAGAGTATCTCTTCACGGTACACGAGAACGTATTCAACCCACCACCAAAGGTGAAGAGCGCAGTCATACGACTCACACGCAACAAGAAAGAGAACCTGGGATGTGACGAAGCCCTCTTCCGCCGAATAGTCAAGACTGTTTTCACCATGCGACGCAAGATGATGCGCAACGGCATGAAGCAGATTGTCGGCAAGGACTCCCCACTCCTCAATGACCCAATATTCAATCTACGTCCAGAACAACTGTCCGTAGAAGATTTCATTAACCTTACCAATAGAGTAAAAGAAGCATTATGAAATATTACCTCATAGTGGGCGAAGCATCTGGCGACCTTCATGCGTCTAACCTCATGGCTGAGATAAAGAAGGAAGACACCGAAGCCGAGTTCCGATTCTTCGGAGGCGACAAAATGCAGGCCGTAGGTGGTACATTAGTAAAGCACTACAAGGAACTCGCATACATGGGATGGATTCCTGTACTCCTGCACCTCCCACAGATTCTCAAGGGAAGGAGCGAATGTAAGGCAGACATCCTCAAGTGGCAACCAGATGTCCTCATACTTGTTGACTACCCAGGCTTTAACCTCAGCATAGCCGAATGGTTCAACAAGGTACGCAAGAGCAAAGGACTCAAGACAAAGATATACTATTACATAAGTCCTAAGATATGGGCATGGAAGGAACACCGCATCGAGAATATCAAGCGTGACATTGACGAGGTATTCTCCATCCTTCCTTTTGAAGTAGAATGGTACAAGAAGCGTGGCTACAATGTCCGCTACGTTGGCAACCCATGCGTGGATGCAGTAGAGAAATATTTCAGCGAGGAGCATGAGCCATGTCCTCAACTTGAGGAAGTGAAGGAGAAGGCCAAGTTCGGCTTGATAGCTATCCTTGCAGGCTCACGCAAACAGGAAATAAAGGACAATCTGTGCATGATGATTCAGGCAGCACGACGCTTTGAGGGTTACAAGCCAGTCATAGCAGGAGCACCAAACATCGAGGAATCATACTACCGCAAGTTCCTGCCAGAGGAGCACAAGAATGTAGCAATCATATACGACAGGACCTACGACATCCTCAAGGAGTCTGTAGCAGCACTCGTCACATCAGGCACAGCAACACTTGAGGCAGCCATCATCCGCACTCCACAGGTGGTATGCTACCGCCTCCCAATGGGTGCAATCTATAGCTTCATCCGTCCGTTCCTCCTCAACATCAAATACATTTCACTTGTAAATCTGGTTGCAGGCAAGCGAGTTGTACACGAGCTTGTGGCAGACGAAGCCACAATGCAGAACACCGGCAACAAGCTTCTGCTCATCATGCCACGAGGTATAGCACGTGAGAAAATGCTCCGCGAATACGAAATGGTCAACCAGAAGCTCGGTGGTGCTGGCGCATCCGCAAAAGCTGCCAAGATGATGGTGGAACTGCTGAGGAATGAGAAACGAGCAATTAGTAATGAATAATACAATAGGCAAGTTCACAGTCGTGAGCTTGCCTATTACTATTATAAAAGGGTTATGGTTCAAGTCCTTTCTCCCACTTCACCTTATCATTATACAGAGTCTTGATGTTCATCCACATCATCGGAATAGGATTCACATAATTATTACACTCAGCCTCAAGGATGTGAAGACCTTTCTCATCAAAGCCCAAATAAACATTATAAAACGTGTGCTTCTGAGTTTTTTCATCCCATATATAAGTGTGAGTCGCCAACAAATCTTGAGTTTGGTCAAATTCCTCAATAGTTGCAGCAAGGTCGATAGGAGCATCTAACTGCATAGCACCAAGCACTTTTGCCTTTTCTATCATTTTATTTATAATGACAGAACAATTTGACGGAATATCTTCCTTTGGCATCTGTATGACATAATGCTTTCCTGTGGTTTTTATTCCACCAAAAGGACCATCAAGATAATTTAATGTAGGCATTGCATCCTTTGTCTTCTTATAATCATCACTATATTCATAAGAGACATTATACGCTTTCATCTTATAGCCCTTCAATGTTTTTATATAGTCAGATACCATGCCTTTCAGTTCCGCCATATCATCAAAGGAAGCATAATACACACCAGCCTCATCAGTCTTACTCATCTTATATTCTACGGACACAGAATTGTAATATGGATCTTCTTTACTGCCCTTTTTGAAATCAAAAAGTAAATATTCACGGAATGTGCCCTCTATATCAGACATCTTCACATTTTCCTTTGGAGTAATGCCCAGCGCTATACGAACAGTATCAAGGTCTATACCCTCTCTTGAACGCACCAACACATTATACGATTTAGGAACCAAGCGATAGTAATTGTCATATAACGAACAAAACTCATTCAACACAAAACCAATTTTCTCCATTTGTTTTACGGCATCACTATCTTTTACTGATATGGGATATTCATTTCCATTAGAAGCAGAAAAAGTAAAACCATTTCTAAATGAAGCCAGAACTACAGAATATCTTTCCACCTTACCATTTATACTATATCCCCCATCACCAGCTTTATGAGCTACATTCTTAAAGGCTTTTACTATTGCACCTCTTAAACCATTACGAACGTCCTCTTCACTCTTCACCTGTGCTGATGCAATCATTGGGAGCATCATCAACAATACATATATAATTCGTTTCATAATAATCCTTGTTTTTTGAGTTAATAACCTTTTGACTCTGCCATCTCGAAGTCTTCCTTCAGCGACTCAAAGAACTCGTCGCCCGACTTCCTTATCGACTTCACGACCTCGTCAAAGCTTTCTTTTTCTATCTCTGCCAAGAGGATTGACTGGTAGTTGCGCTCATACATCTCCCTTACGGCCTCAGTATAGTCGTCGTACTCCTCGTCATCCACTTCTGCCTTATGTGTCACGGCTTGAGCAACTGCCACGGTGTCATGCGTCAAGGTTGTCACCTTTTCCTTCCGTACTTCCGTCTGCGCCATCTCATGACGTGGCAAATCATAAATGATACGTTCCACATCCCTTACCACATTCGACGTTGTATCTGTTTCTTCCGCCACCATATCATGTTCGTCCAAGCCTCCTCCAAGGAAGCCCATTGTGTAAAGGCTGAACACGAGAACAACGGAAGCGGCAATTCCTGCCATGCTCCACCACATTGGTCGTATCTTTGGTTTGAGGGGAACACTCACCCCGCCATCACAAGTGTCACTATCGACAGGTACGGCTGGTAGAAGTTCCAAACCATTTGCCTTGCAGAACCTATCCAATTCATCCTGCGTTGGAACGTCCGGTTCCTGACCGATAACCTCAAACATTGAGCGATAGACCTCCAAGTCCTCAGGTATGTCTTTCGTCTCACGGAAGTAACGTTCTATCTCCTTCTGCTCCTCCTGACTGCTCTCGCCTTCCATATATCGGTCGAGAAGAATATGTATATCGTTTGTATTCATATTTCAAATCTATTATTTCAAATTTATGCCTCCGCTGCTTTAGTTCGGGACGCATAAATTATAAATTTGACATTTGAGATTAGTTTCCTCTCTTTTTAAGTGCAAGAAGTAGGTTCTTTCTCGCCTTGCAAAGAGTTGTTCGTACCGTTGTCTCACTTATTCCCAGCATTTCGGCTATGTCGGCATTCTCAAGTCCGTCTTGCTGACTCATCCTCAGTATCGTCATTTGCGATGCAGGCAATCCGTTGACGGTATCTGCAAGCCACCCTCGGTCCTCGTCCTCCTCCATCATCATCTGTGCATCCCGATTCGAGACATGTTGCAGTTCTTCGTCAATTTCCACGGTCAGGAACGACCTCTTACGCAACTTCGACACACATAGATTTTTGCAAATAGCGATGGCAAGAGCATCCACAGACCTATACTGCGAAAGCCGTTCCCTTATCACCCATAGCTTCAAGAGCGTGTCCTGCGTATTGTCCTCTGCCTCGTCCTCATCCTTGAGGAAGCGAAGACTCTGGGCATAGATGTCACGCCGAAGCCTATGAGCCAGTATGTTAAACGTTTCTTTATCCATCGTATTTACCATTTATTTTATGTGTATCCATGACCAAAAGTCTTTCATTTTTCGAGGTCATTCACTCTAAAGACGCAAAAGGCAGGTTATTGTTCCCTCCCAAACCAAGTTTTTTTCATATAATTTGCTTTTTCATGCAAAATACCATCCTACAATCAAGTCAGGAGCTGCATAAGTCATGGCAAAAGCTAAGTCTGCAAGAACTAAAAATTCATATCAGCGAGAACAAAAAAACTTAAGAACCTGAGAACTTAAAAACTCACAAACTTAAACAAAAAAGAGCCTTGAACTATGTTCAAGACTCTCTTCGTTGGGCTACCCGGATTCGAACCAGGACAAACAGGACCAGAATCTGTTGTACTACCCTTATACTATAGCCCAATACACATAACAAAATCAAAAAGAAAACCACCGTTGGAAAGGTGGTTGGGCTACCCGGATTCGAACCAGGACAAACAGGACCAGAATCTGTTGTACTACCCTTATACTATAGCCCAATGTTATGTCATTTGCAATGGTTGAGACACCGTCTCTCCCGAAATGCGGTGCAAAGGTAGGTGTTTTTCCAATACCTGCAAAGCATTTTTCGATTTTTTTTTGTCGTAGTGTGCATTTTTTGTAACTTTGCGAGCAAAATAATGGAAAAAATATGACAAAGCTAAGAAAACTGATACTCATTTCCAACGATGACGGCTATCAGGCAAGGGGGCTGCACTCGCTCATCGGCATGGTCAGGAAGTATGGCGACATAGTGGTCGTGGCACCTGACAGCGGCAGGAGCGGAGCGTCGATGAGCATAAGTAGTAGCACTCCTGTGAGGAACAAACTCATCAAAGAGGAGAAAGGCTCTGATGCAGAAGGTAGTCTTACAATATGGTCATGCAGTGGTACTCCTGACGACTGCGTCAAGATGGCGTTTGAGAATCTTTGCCCTCGTACTCCAGACCTTGTGCTGGGCGGAATAAACCACGGCGACAACTGTGCGGTGAACGCTCATTACTCTGGCACGGTGAGCATCGCCTTTGAGGCTTGCATCAAGCAAGTGCCTGCCATAGCCTTCTCAAGTGGCTACACGAGTGCGGATGCTGACTTCAGCGGCATGACACCTTGGGTGGAGAAACTTGTGGAACACGCTCTCACAAAGGGACTTCCTAAGGGTATATGTCTTAACGTGAACTGTGGAGCATACGATGAGTTCAAAGGCATCAAGATTTGTCGCATGGGTATGGGTGACTGGAAAGAAGAATGGCAAAAGTCCATTCATCCACACGGTTGGGAATACTATTGGATTGCTGGCTACTATGCTCCGACAGACGGTAATGATGAGGCAACCGACACGTGGGCTTTCAAGAATCAATACGTGGCAGTCACTCCTCTGCAACTCGACCTTACAGCTTACGAAGCCATGAAGGAGCTGGAAAAAGACTTTTCTCCAACCCCTTCCTTTCAGGACGGAGAGTAGATACTCAATCGCTAATTTAGAATCATGATTTAACAATATCTATAACCGACCTTGTTTCCCCAAGGTAATTTCTCCCCGTCCTGAAAGGAAGGGGTTGGGGGAAGGTCCAACACTAAAAAAACTGAATTATATATGAACATTTCAGAACTTAACCCACAGGCAGTGTGGAGAAACTTCTACGCACTCACACAGATACCACGTCCAAGTGGACACGTGGAAAAGGTGGCTCAGTTCCTCGTGGACTTTGCCAAGAAGAATGGTGCTGAAGCCGAGATTGACGAGGCTGGCAACGTAATCATGCGCAAGGGTGCTACCCCTGGATATGAGAACAAGGCTATGGTTGTGCTTCAGGCACACATGGACATGGTGCCTCAGAAGACTAAGGAGAGCAACCATAACTTTGAGACTGACCCTCTCGATGTGTATATCGACGGTGAATGGGTGAAGGCTCACGGTACTACACTCGGTGCCGACGACGGTATGGGTGTGGCTGCTGCAATGGCTGTCATTGAAGACCCAACAGTGGAGCACGGACCTATCGAGGTACTCATCACAAAGGATGAGGAGACTGGTATGTATGGTGCATTCGGCCTCAAGGCTGGTGAGCTCAAGGGTAAGTATCTCCTCAACCTCGACTCAGAGACTGAAGGTGAGATTCTCACAGGATGTGCTGGTGGTATGGATGTGGTATGCTCTATGGAGTATCAGGAGCTTGACGTAGATGCCGACAACATGGTTGCTTACCGCATAGCAATCAAGGGACTCCTCGGCGGTCACTCAGGACTTGAGATTAACGAAGGACGTGCCAATGCCAACAAGCTCATGGCTCGCATCCTCTTTGCTGCTGTAAATACTAAGCTTGCATGGCTCTGTTCATGGCATGGTGGCAATATGCGTAACGCCATTCCACGTGACGGCGAGGCTGTAGTTCTCGTACCAAAGATGCACGAGGCTGAGTTCCTTGCACTTATCGACAAGTGTCGCAACATCTTCATCGCTGAGTTCGGAGAGATAGAGAAGGATGGCATCCTCCTTACAGCAGAATCTTGTGACAAGCCATCAAAGGCTCTGCCTGCCGACATTCAGGAGAATATCATCAACGCTGTCATGGCTGCTCACGACGGAGTGCTCCGTTTCATTCCAAGCATTCCTAACCTCGTGGAGACATCAAGCAACCTCGCCATCATCAACATCGAGGGAGGCAAGGCAGAGATTGCCATCCTTGCACGTTCATCTCAGGATAGCATGAAGCAGTATCTCTGCAACGGACTCGTAAGTTGCTTTTCAATGGCAGGAATGCAGGTTAAGCTCGAGGGTGGCTATAGCGGTTGGCAGCCAAATCCAAAGAGCAAGCTCGTTGCTATGATGAGCGACGTATATGAGAAGATGTACGGTAAGAAGCCAGTCGTGACAGCTTGTCATGCAGGTCTTGAGTGCGGTATCATTGGCGTAAACTACCCAGACATGGATATGGCAAGCATGGGTCCTACCCTACTCAGCCCTCACACACCAAGTGAGCGTTGCCACATCCCAAGCGTGGAGAAGTTCTACAACTTCGTACTTGAGATTCTCAAGAATATTCCAGAAGAATAATGTTTTATAACGAAAATTTAGAAAATTCTTGAAAATTATATATATATTGTTGGGGTTCACACACCATTAAACTTAAGAAAATATTTTCTTTAATTTTCTAAATTTTCGTTCTTTACTCTCCACTTCTGACTTTTAATTTCTAACATTTAATTCTTAAAGCGATGGCATACAACAAAGACAAAGACCTGAGAATGTTCTACAACATCAAGCAGGTAGCCGAGATGTTCGGCGTGACCGAGACACTCCTGCGTTACTGGGAAAAGGAATTCCCAAACATACATCCAGCAAAGGGAGGTCGTGGAATACGTCAATATTCCAAGGAGGACGTAGAGCAGGTACGTCTCGTTTACCACTTGGTAAAGGAGCGTGGCTTGACGCTTCAAGGTGCGCGTGATGCCATCCGCAGCAAGAAAGGCGTGTCTAACGCCCAGTTAGAAGTGGTTGAGAAACTGAAGAAGCTACGTGAAGACCTTCAATGTCTCAATAGAGAACTCAATGGACTGGTATGATGTCTAATGAGTAATTGCGAATGAGGAATTAGTAATACATATTCAGAAAGGAATAGACTTGCTGATTGCGAATAGTTATTACTCTTTAATCAAATATAGTTTTTACAAAGAAGAAGAGTCGGCACACAGCGAGTGTACCGACTCTTCTTTTCTTTATTTTTCAGTACGTAGGCGTACGTACTCATAGTACGTGCCCAACAAACTGTGAGTACGTTCGCAACGTACTACGAGTTCGTTCACGACGTACTTTCACCGTATTGCTAAATACGAGCAACTTCTTCCACGCTGGCAATCTTTTTAAGAGACTGGATAATATCCTTGAGCTCCTTGGTGTTGGAAACGTAAAGCTTTATCTTGCTCTCAAAGAGACCATCATTACACTCAATCTCAAGTTTGTGGATATTTGCTCCATGTACACGAGAAATAACATCAGTCATCTGATTAAGTACACCCGGCTTGTCAATTCCTCGGAGCGAGATTGATGCCTCAAACTGCATCGAACTACTTATCTCCCAACGTGCACCGACGATACGGTTGCCGTGGTTCGCCTTGAGACGTTGTGCCACGGTGCACTGTAGCTTATGAATGATTACCTTATTGTTTTCATCAACATATCCCATGACAGCATCACCAGGGATAGGACGACAGCAATCACATAGCATGTACTTATTATTGATATTAGGTTCAGAGATGGCAAGAATCGTCTTCTTGTCTATCACATTACCTTTGTTGTCATCCTTCGTCTCAACATCAGCATCCTGTTTCCTCTTACCAAAGGAGAAGAGGCGACGCCAACCAGCCTGTGTCTTGTTCTGTATGCGGAGTACGTCATCATGACTGAGCTGAACATCACCATTGGCAATAGCCATATATAACTGGTCAGCCTTGTCAAAACCATGGAATTTGCATAGTTTGTCAACTGCAGCAGCATCTTTCTCAATACCTGCCTCCTGAAGGAAAGCATCCAGTTTTTCCTCACCAACACGACGAGCTTCACGCTCCTCTTTGCGAAGTGCAGCAAGAATCTTTGTTGTAGCCTTACCTGTAGTAGCAATATCAAGCCATTCGCGTTTGAGGTGTTGTGTCTTAGATGTGAGTACCTCAATCTGATCACCACTCTGAAGCTTGTAAGTAATAGGCTCAAGCTTGTGATTCACCTTTGCTCCGATACAATGGCTACCCACGAATGTATGAACTGAGAACGCAAAGTCGAGAACCGTAGAACCTGCTGGCATTGTACGAATATCTCCCTTTGGAGTAAAGACGAATATCTCAGATGCGTAGAGGTTAAGCTTGATGGTATCGAGGAAATCCATGGCATCTGGCTGTGGGTCATCAAGTATCTCCTTGATGGTAGTGAGCCACTTGTCAAGCTCGTTCTCAGCATCAGTCTCATCCTTATCGCCATCCTTGTATTTCCAATGAGCAGCAAAGCCCTTCTCTGCAATCTCATCCATGCGGCGTGAACGTATCTGTACTTCTATCCACTCACCCTTGTTAGACATGAGTGTGACATGAAGCGCTTGATAGCCGTTAGCCTTTGGACGAGAAACCCAGTCACGGAGACGGTCAGGATGCGACTTGTATATCTTGGAAATGCCAACGTAAATGTTGAAGCATTCATTGAGTTCGGCAGCAACATCGTTAGGCTCGAATATTATTCGCACAGCGAGAATGTCGTATATCTCCTCAAAGGTGACATGCTTGTTCTGCATCTTGTTCCAGATGGAATAAGGCGACTTGATGCGCTGTTTGATTTCGTATTTTAGTCCGAGTGCATCAAGCTGTTTGCGTATAGGAGCGGTGAACTCGTCGAACACGGTATCACGCTCGGCACGTGTTGCCTCAAGTTTCTTCTCAATCATGGCATACTCTTCAGGATGCTCATAGCGGAAACTGAGGTCTTCGAGTTCAGTCTTGATACTGTTGAGACCAAGACGATGAGAGAGCGGAGCATAGATGTAGAGCGTTTCTCCCGCAATCTTGTATTGCTTGTTCACAGGTTGTGAACCGAGAGTACGCATATTATGAAGTCGGTCGGCAATCTTGATAAGGATGACACGTATGTCATCGCTCATGGTGAGCAATAGTTTCTTGAAGTTCTCAGCCTGAGCAGATGCCTGATCTCCGAAGATACCACCCGAAATCTTTGTTAACCCATCGACAATCTGTGCTATCTTTGGGTCAAACATATTCTCTATATCCTCAACGGTATAGTCGGTATCCTCCACAACATCGTGAAGAAGTGCTGCACAAATGGATGTTGAGCCGAGTCCTATCTCGGAGCATACAATCTGTGCAACTGCAAGTGGGTGCATGATGTATGGCTCGCCAGAGAGACGACGCACACCATTATGAGCATGCTTAGCAAAATTGAAAGCCTTGGTTATCTTCTCGACTTTCTTGCGATGCTTTGTTGCAAGATAACTTTCAATGAGGTGATCAAAAGCCTCTTGTATCATTTTCTCTTCATCCATAACCACATTCTTTTACCGTTAATACCCATTTTTATGAGAAATGAGTAATTAGTAATGAGTAATAGCTTCGGTTCAGAACAAACTCACATTGTACCCGTAAGTTATCTGACTGTTACACAGTTATTACTTATTTCTCATCACTAATTACTCATTATATATCTTACTTGACACGAATAGCCTTTCCTGCATTGATAAGCGTCTTCTTACCCATTCCGTTCAAACGTTGCAAAGCCTTGACCGATGTATGGTATTTTTGTGCAATGCTACCAAGTGTTTCGTTACTCCTGACAGTATGGTATTTTGCCCCAGCAGTACTAACCGCGGCTATATTCCTGCCTCTCTTATTGTTCCTTGCCGTTGTCTGACGCCATGTCTCCGGGTCTTCCACAACAGGACGACGGATTGAACCATCGGTAGGAGTTGTAGTCGCAATCTCCACCTCATGTGTCACATACTGCTCAATAGCTGAAGATGGGAGGCGAAGAGCATATCCCATAGGAATGATGTCACGACGATACTGCGGATTGAGTGCACGAAGTTCCTCCATCGAGATACCACATACCGAGGCAATCTGAGAGAACTTGAGTTCCGCCTTTACAACAACCGTATCTGACTCCACAGGCAATGAAGCCTCGTACGGGTTGATGCCGTGATCACAATAATAGTTCATGATGTAGTTTGCCGCAATGAAGGCTGGCATATAGCCTCGTGTCTCTCTTGGCAAACGGTCATATACAGTCCAGAAATCAGCATGGTCGGTATTGCCTGAGCGAAGTATAGCCTTCTGCACGTTACCTTCTCCACAGTTGTAGGCAGAGATGGCCAAGCCCCAGTCGCCAAACATATCGTACAAATCCTTGAGGTAGCGAGCGGCAGCATCAGATGACTTGATTGGGTCACGACGCTCATCAACGAGTGTGTTTATCTCAAGTCCATAACGCTTACCAGTATGAATCATGAACTGCCAAAGACCTGCTGCGCCTACTCGTGAAGTGGCAGAAGGACGAAGTCCTGACTCTATGACAGGAAGGTACTTGAGTTCAAGTGGAAGTCCGTAGCGTTCCAAAGCTTCCTCAAAAATAGGCATATAGAAGTTGGCACTACCAAGCATGATTGCCACAGAACGCTTACGCTTATTGGAGTACTGTTCAATAAACTTGCGAGTAACATTATTGAGCGGCATCTCTATAGTTGTAGGGATGCGAAGAAGGCGGCTCACAAGGACAGAATCGTCGTATGACAAATCCTTGATGGCAGGATTGGCAATGACGTGAAGATTCTCCTTGTTCACATAGTCTTCCATCAATTCTTCATCGGAAACTAACATTCCCTCTGGCAAATCAATATCTTCTGTCTTGTCATCATCATTTCCAGTCACATTCTGCGCAAAAGCACATGATGACAGGAACAAGAATGAAGAAAGCAATATATATTTCATATTATACATCATGTCCTAAAAGTTCAAACTACAATTTATTCCATACGACGAACCATTGAGCGAAGGCATTGTCCTTGCATTCAGACGGTCGTTTATCACGGCTGGTGACAACTTTATAGATAGATCCTTGCTGATATCGAAGCTTGACATCTCTGCATCGACGTAGGCATCGACGATAGAAATCAAGTAAACACCAATCATGCAGAAAAGACTCATGTCACGATAGCGCCTGTAGAAGTTTTTCTTACGCTTGAACAAATCCTGCAAACGCGACATATTCTGCTCCACGTTGTAACCAGCAGGAAGAAAGTTCATAAAACTCTTGGTATTCTCATCGCTGTCCATAATATCGATGTAAGCCTGTGAGTAGTCACGGTACATCGTATTGTTCCAGTTCAAAGCATAGAAGCAACCCATGAATCCACCATATATAATAGGCAGTTTCCAGTATTTCCTATTGTATATCTGTCCTCCACCAGGAAAAACGATGGCAAGCCACATTGACTTCTTTGGATCTGGAATCCATCGTTCATTCTTAATGGGAATATTATTGTCTGTTGTACTAAGCGACTCGGCAGACATGGCTGTCATAAGACGAACTGCCGAATCGACGACGACGGTATCGACTTCTGCCATTTCTACTGGCGCACCAATCTTTACACTATCGACACGAACAACAGCCGCAGAATCTGTCACAACACTATCGTCAGGGACAGAAAATGCCTGCTTTGCACACGCATAACCATGTGAAAGCAGTACCATTGACAAAACGATTATTCTATGTAAAAAATGTTTTATTAGCACTTTTCTGCAAGTCAGTACTCGCCTTTGTAATTAATTTACGAATTAGGAGAATCTTAATAGGAATAAGTCCAATGTAGATTTTTTCATAATAGTTTGTAACGAGATACAAACAAATTCACATTCAACATTCCCAATTTCTAATTCTTACACGTTCAACATCGCCACAATTCTTCTAAGGTCATCAGCATTCTTGAATGAGAATGTAACCTTACCAGAACCATTCTTTGCACATGAAACACTCACGTTAGAACCAATCTTGTTTGACAATTCCTGACGAAGGCCGTCAAACTCTGGCAACAAAGCAGGCTTCTTCTTAGAATCAGAAGGAGCATTACCTCCCTCATTCATCTGCTTGATGATTTCCTCGACCTTACGTACAGAGTATCCCTTCTGAAGAATCTCCTTGAAGAGCTTAACCTGAGCCTTTGGATCATCAAGAGCAAGAAGTGCACGCGCATGACCAGTATCGATGTCGTGATTCTGAAGAGCGACCTGAACTGGTGCAGGAAGCTTGAGAAGACGAAGGAAATTAGCAACGGTTGCACGCTTCTTACCTACCCTGTCTGATAGTTTCTCTTGAGTGAGTCCGTACTGGTCAATCAAATGCTGATAAGTAAGCGCAATCTCTATAGAGTTAAGATCCTGACGCTGGATGTTCTCGATAAGAGCCATCTCCATCACGTTCTCGTCAGAAGCCTTGCGTATATATGCAGGAATAGAACGGAGACCAGCCTTCTGCGAAGCACGGAAACGACGTTCACCCGCAATAATCATATATTTGCCATCCTCCTGCTCACGAAGAGTGATAGGCTGGATAATACCTATTTCCGAAATAGAATCAGCCAACTCCTGAAGCGCCTCCTCATCAAACTCACGACGAGGCTGGTTAGGATTGGCATAAATGAGGTCGAGCGCAATCTCATTTATGGTAGAAGAACCTTCAGTCCTTACATCTTCAGTAGATATCAATGCATCAAGTCCACGACCCAATGCTGGAAATTTCTTTGTAACAGCCATTTAATTACAATAAAATTCAATGTTAGAAATTCAGAATTAAAAGTTGATAGCCTAAGTCAATACTTCACCCCTTGAGTTACCTCCGCGAAATCAACTATTCTCTTCCGATAATCTCACGCGCAAGCGAAATATAATTCTTTGAACCCTGTGATGTGGCATCATAGAGAATACATGGTATTCCGTGTGATGGTGCCTCACTCAACTTGACGTTACGCTGGATGACAGACTTGAATACGAGCTCCTGGAAGTGACGCTTAACCTCCTCGTAAATCTGATTAGCAAGACGAAGACGCTGGTCAAACATAGTAAGAAGGAAACCTTCGATTTCAAGGTTCTTATTAAGCTTTGACTTGATAATCTTGATTGTATTGAGAAGCTTGCTTATTCCTTCAAGAGCAAAATACTCGCACTGTACAGGAATGATGACAGAATCAGCTGCAGTCAGGGAGTTCACGGTAATAAGACCCAACGAAGGAGAGCAGTCAATAAGGATATAGTCGTACTCGGCACGCATAGGATCAAGAATACGCTTGAGAACTGTCTCACGCTTCTCTACGTTGAGCATTTCAATCTCTGCACCAACAAGGTCAATATGGCTCGGAATGATATCCAAACCGTCAATATCCGTAGTATATATAGATTCGTGAGGATCAGCAGAGTTGATGATACAGTCATAGATTGATGATTCTACCTGCTGTATGTCAACACCAAGTCCTGACGATGCGTTTGCCTGAGGATCCGCATCTACTACCAACACCTTCTTCTCAAGAGTGGCAAGTGATGCAGCAAGATTGATAGCAGTTGTTGTTTTTCCAACTCCTCCCTTTTGATTTGCTAAAGCAATGATTTTTCCCATACTTAATTTCTTTTTCATTCAAGCGAGAAACCACACAAGGAGGTTCCTCTTACTCTTACGTTCATTTTGCTTGCAAAGATAAGAAAAATCCGTGGAACATTAACAACAATCGTGAAACAATTTAGTGTTAAAGAAAACAAAAAAGGAGAGATAGAAATCTCTCCTTTTCATAAATAACAAGTTATACTTTCGTGGGCGTTGACGGATTCGAACCGCCGACCCTCTGCTTGTAAGGCAGATGCTCTGAACCAGCTGAGCTAAACGCCCTTAAACTATCGTTTAATGTTGGTCGGGATGAC
This sequence comes from Bacteroidaceae bacterium, assembly GCA_017540585.1. GTDB lineage: Bacteria > Bacteroidota > Bacteroidia > Bacteroidales > Bacteroidaceae > Minthosoma. The sequence goes on from JAFYAT010000102.1 coordinate 145,728, forward strand.
ACGACTCGAACGTGCGACCCCTTGGTCCCAAACCAAGTATACTACCAACTGTACTACATCCCGAAACTTTCAATCAATTTACCTCTTTGTTGGTCGGGATGACACGACTCGAACGTGCGACCCCTTGGTCCCAAACCAAGTATACTACCAACTGTACTACATCCCGTTTTCAAGTCTCTTTAAGACTTATTTAGGAGGCTCATTTCTCAAAAGCGATGCAAAGGTACGGCTTTTTTTTTATCCAGCAAACATTTCAAGAGTTTTTTTTGCACAAACATGCATTTTTCTTTATCCGTAGCATCATTTAAAGCAAAACAGGCAAACAAATCTACCAAAGAGTACCATTCGTAAGTCAAAGGCGCACCTTAATAACAGTTTTTATTGCCACATCACAATATCATGCCAAGACCTGTAAAAACAAAAATAAATTTACGGACATGTCATATAGGAATAAAAATTATTACTGTCCGCTAAAAAATCTGCTTTAAAGATGACAAAACGATGACAATGGCCTGTGCTGCAAAGAAAGTAAAATGTCCTTGAAAGCAACATTCTGTCACAACAAAGTGAACACGTAAGTGTCATTACGTCAAAAAACACGAACCGAAGGAATCCCGAACAATCCCCGAACCATTCCCGAAGTATTCCTGATGTGTCTGATGTGTCATAATGTAAGTACAATTATGGCGAAAAAACTTGGTACATTATGTACAAAGCATACCGTTATAAGACAGGTTCTATAAATTAGCTTTAGACTATTTGTTGCAGATTTTGAGATAAGACTAAGTACTGGCACACATGAGACTTACTACTGACTCTTACAAAAAAAGAAGCAAAAAAGAAAATCACATATTGACTTATTTCTCCAAAAAAGAAGAAGGAGAACTTACGTCCTCCTTCTCTATCTATATCATTTTGTATTATTACCAAGCAGCACCACCTGAATGCTTTGTTGGATCATATACAACAGCCTTATCTACGTCAACAACAATCTCTTCTGGTCCATATACCTGGAATCTTATAACGAGAGAACCAAATGTTGCCTTATATCCATAAATCTTCTGAGTTACTGTGTATGATACAGTAGCACGCTGAGATGTATTTTCTACAGTAATCTCACCCTTTCCTTCATACCTGAACTTACCATACTTAGCCTCAAGGTACTTGTTGATAAACTCATTATCCATATAAAGACCATCACGCTTACATCCTGAATAAACGAAATAGTTATATGTCAAGTTACCTACTTTTGCTTCCAAAAGTGTCTTGGTCTCAGCAATACCATCATTTGCCTCATCACGTTCAATCTTAACAAAAGACTTTATTGTGTAATCAGAGAAGTGATCAAACTTCATAGTTACTGAACCACCATCTGGAGCAACACTAAATGAGCTTGAGCCATCACAACAGAAACTCATATCAGACTCAAAATCCTTATTTGTTACAATAACCGTTGCAGGCTCTGTTGACGCCTTAACAAAATTTGCACCATCAGGCTTACACATTACAGAAAGAACAGGGAACCACTCTTCAACAGGATTAAGATTACAAGCGACATCTGTCATAACAGCTTCCTTAGCTGTAATAGAATATAAAGACTCACCAGATGCGCCATTTGCGAGAGCATTTTCTGTCATCTGATGTGTAATCTCCATCTTAACATCTGTTGTTCTCGTTGGATATGGTTCCTTCTTGTTTGCAGGAGTATTTTCGATAAAGATATGAGAGCCATCTGCAGTCTTTTCCAATGCCTCATTAAGAGGAATAGCATATTTACGGTTTGGATCGACTGTTGTCTGCTCAGAAGGATTCTTTGCAAATGTAAGATAGATAACCTTACCATTTGTATCAAGAGTAACTTCCTTCTTGATAGTATCAGTAACATAACCAGGAACATTTGGAGTTACTCTAATACAAATTCTCTCGCCAATACCACCTTTACCTGTATAAGAAAGAGTAGAAGCCACCTTCTGGAGATTTTCAAAACTCTTACCGACACGAATGTCAGCGGCAGCATTACACATAATAGTGTAAGTATAGTTATTCGACTGGGTAACTTTTTCAATTTTCACCTCTTTGCCATTATCTCCAGGTCCGTTAGAGCCATTAATAACTATACTTGGAATATCGTTGCTAAAGCAAGAGGTAAAGAGACTTGCTGAAGCAAGGAGTAGAGCTCCAAAAAGAAAATTAAATTTCCTCATAATCCTTATATTTATAATATTATTTTTTCAATTTTTATTTTATTCGAAAGTACCATCAAGATACTTCTGCATATATTTCTCAATAAACTCAGCCTGCCAATAATGAGCAGAACGATTCTTGTCAGGGATTTCCTCAATCTCCCTACCCATGGACTCTTCCTCGTATCTCCAATATGACACCATGCTGTATTGCATATCGTAATACTCAGGTGCCTTGATACGTATCCGACCATTTCGTTTCTGGCACTTACCTCCAAACGGTATTGCAAAATGGAATCCTCCATTATGTTCTCCGCCAGTAAGGATACCATAAAGACCAATGGCATATTCGCCAAAATGTCTCGTCAAATCAAGACGCACACCCCAATCTCCATAACAAAAGCGACCGCCTTGTGCCTGAATTTGGAAATTGCTCCATGGATCAAAATAAGATGCTTTAGCCATAAATGTAAAAGCAGTCGGCTCGCCAACATACCACTTGTTTTCATAAAACAAAGACCTGTAAGCATATCCAACGTGAGCACCAACATCAAAATTCGTATTCACATGATAGCCAAGCTCGCCATACAATCCCATATAATCGGGATAGAAGCAACCAGCAGCAACTTTTCCTGTCCAACGTCCAGAATAAAACAAATCCTGACTTATAGAAGCAACGCCAAGGCGCACATTTCTATTAGAATTCATCTTATCAAGATTCGTATATAAAGGTATAATCGGTTGAACAGTCAAACGATTGCCTTTCCATAGACTTGTCTCAAGAGAAGGAGCAAAAAAGACACCTACCTCAAAGAGCTTATCGTACCTATGATTATTAAGCGTAACGATAGGAATTAAATTGACATCAATATTACCGTAAGAACTATTACATGTTTTTGAGTCATTTTTCAACCTGTCATTAACTCTTTTTACATCATAATCAACATTAACAATCCACTTATCCACATCACATTCCGCATGGACACCCACCTTTGAGATTCCATACTCGAGAACGGACATTTCGTAATGAGAGCATTTTGGGAAGCACTTCTTAAGTAACTTCAACGCTTCAGCAGGACCTCTGAAATTCCCACGATAAGCAGGATCTTCAATAACAGCAAACACCGTATCGGCATCAACCGTCACTTTAACGTTTTCAAAGCCCTTGTCTGAAAGGATTTGACGTGAAAGGCGTATGTCATTCTGACCTTGAGCCGAGAAGATGGACATTACAATTATGCATAAAATCGCAAATACTCTGTTCATACATCAAAACAAGATTTCACCTAACATTCTTATAAAACCTTTTATACTATTACATAATTTGCGACAAAGGTAAGAATTTATTCTTTATCTATTATACATTTTACTACGTTTTTTTCAAAAACATGGTCGTCTTTTTAAATTATCATAGAAAAAAAGGCAAGTTTCATTCAAAACAGAAACTCGCCTTATATATTTTTCTTGTCTCAATTATGATGTTTTCCTCATCATACACATGAGCATTTGTCATTATGGATTGACACCGCCACCACCATTATGGTCACTACTTGCGAAGCTATCATGCTTTGAAACAGGTGTACCATAGAGCTCGAAAGTAAACTCCTTTGTGCCTGACCTCAAAGAAAGAGTGTAAATAGGCTGCTCATAGTGGAAATGTTCTGTACCAGGCTTATCCTTGCACCAGAACTCATGAACGAAAGTCTTCTCAGAACTTGCGATATAATCCACAACATTTCCTGTCTTCTTCTTTACTCCTGCCCACTGGTTCAAGAATACAGTAACGAAAGGATTCTTTATATTGGACTTATATCCCCATGGCACATTATACTCAGCACGCTTAACCTCATTTTCACTTGTCAAACCACAATATGAAGTCATCTCTTCAGATTTGACAATTTTTGTGTCAAGAACCTTTATCTCATCAATATTCATTCTGAACATCCAATAACTGAAGTGAGGAATCTTAGTATGGAGTCCATCAGCATCCGTAGAAACAGGCATATTATCACTTTCCTTATTCATAAAGTAGAACAAGAAACTCATGCCCTCCGCATCAACAGTTTCAACTGTCAATTCAATAGGCTCTGAGAACGTTACCTCATGAGGATAACAGAATGCCTCGATGATATTTGTTTCCTTTGGAAATGCGTAAGTTGGGTCCAACACATCTTCTGGTGTTTTCAACGGCTTAAGTTTATCGTCAATCTTTTTTCTAAGCCATATCAAAAGACCATCAATATTCTTAGTATACAATTCACGGCTTGTCTCAGGTTCAACCATGGCGTGGCCTTTCAAACCCTCAACATCACAATACGCCTCAACTCTTGTAACATTATCAAGGTTAAGCCAAGTTGCCTGCTTACCCTGATACCAAATCTTTGAGCCAGGAATTTCACCACCAGAACTGAAGCATGAAGTCAAAAGACCTGAGCACGCTATACATACTGCGCCTACAAGAAAGCCAAACTTCTTCATAATTCTCATCTTATTATATTTCTTTGTTTTATTATTCTTATTCATTTATTCAACCTTTCCATCCAGATATTTCTGCAGATAAGATTGAACATATCTTGCTTGCCAATAATTTCCCGAGCGGTTTCTCGCCGGCAATGGTTCGGCATACTTACCGCATTTTTTTTCTTTCCATTCATAGTTGCTCACCATTGAGTATTCCCAATCAAAGAACTCTGGAACACGAAGCGAGAGATTACCCATTCGCTTCTGGTACTTTCCTGCCACAGGTATAGAAAAATGGAAACCTCCATTATACTCACTACCCGAATAAATACCATAAAGACCTATACTATACTCACCAAAATGGCAAATTCCATCCAACCTTCCGCCATAGTCGCCATACATATAACGGCCACCCGTCATTTTAACCTCGACAGAAGAAACAGGTTCGTAATAGCTCAAAGAAAGCAAGGCGCTATAACGATTGTCACCCTTGACTTTCAACTTACCATCGTTCAGATCCTGCCATCGGGTAGCACTTGCAATCACACCTACATCAAAATACTTATTCAAGTGCAATCCAAAATCTGCATACAAGCCCACACTATTGTAATGAGCAATACCCGCATAGCCTTTACACCACCATCTCGCGTTGTTAACAAATTCCTGCCGAATCAGAAATGATGCAATCTGAAGATGAGAGAATTCTATATCGCCATCCTCTTCAAGATAATTGTCACACAACGGAATCAAAGGCTGAAACAAAATTCTGTTTCCTTTCCAAAGACTCGTCTCAATGGCTGGAGCAAGAGAAACTCCGTAACTAAACAACCTATTCGTCGAGTTATTGGTAAAACTGACAAAAGGATATAATGTCACATCTATCTTACCAAAGGAGCTATTATAATTTCTCACAGGTATATCTGAACTACAGTTTGAACGTATTTTCTCATTCACCAGCGAGCTGTTATAATTCACATCCACCGTCCAATGTCCGTCATCGACGAAAGCTACTACTGCATATTTATCTACATCATCCTCCTTAACCACAACATTATAATAATGCACGTTAGGACACAGATGCGAAAGATTTTTCAAAACCACACCAGCACCTCTAAAGGTACCACGATAAACAGGATCCTCAATTGACACATACATAGTATCATGTCCATATACATAGTCAATATTCTCAAACCCCAACTTCTTCAATTCGTTCTCCACCTGCTGAGCGAAAGACGAAGACGAACTAAGAATTATCATTAATATCAACACAACTACTCTCATACTTTAATATTTTATAGTGTATTGATAGGAAAGTCCTCCACAAAACTTGTCAAACTCCCTTGTATATATCAGAAGATTCAAATGACGAAGAACGTTAAGTTCAAGACCAAAATTGGTTCCTTTTGTATCGTACTCAACCATTACACGCAATCCCTTAAGGCAATCAGGGGAGATTTCCACCCCACCAAATGCTCCGTCATAGACAACGCCTTTGGCAATTTTTCTTGAGTAGCCAACGGTAGCTCCTACCGAACAAATATCAGACACCTGAAAATGTTTAGTCATTACCCCATATACAGTAGAGAAATAGCTATGACCCATATACGAAAAGAAATCGTTAGAGCCAATCAAGACACTTGGTCGCCAAGTTCCCGCTTTTTCACTTATAGGTCTGATACGAACCGTAAAAGAGCGATCTTGTTCACAGTATGAATCCGAGGGCATCTCATTCTTCATCTTTATCAACGTAGAACGAAAAGTCAATTCCACAAATGAGAACGGAGTAAAGTCTATAAAATAATTATATACTGGAAAATCATAATTAGTAAGACCAGTAGCAATATAATCAACTCCTCCGACAAAGGTTTTAGCAGGATACATATCTGCCGTAGGAATATTCATCATACCCTGAGTACCCATAATTTTCTGAGCTGAGATGCAAATCGAGCATCCAAACAGAATTGACGCCAAAAGCATCTTTATCAAGGGCTCATGTAGAGTATTACCTGAAGGCTTTTTCATCCTCATAACCTTATAAAATGCCAAATAGTTTTATCCATTATACAATTTCATTGCGAAGGTAAATATTTTTTCTCTATTTTTACGCAATACTTTAGCATTTTTTATCCATAAGCAACAACTTTTATCTAAAGACAAGAAAAAACAGTCAAAATGCAACCTTTAAAAGACAAAAGAGGCGCTGTCACCGCGACAACGCCCCATTATGATTCTGTATATTATTTGCTTAACTTACAAATATATTTTTTACTTATTTAAGCTCAACAATAGCACGACGGTTGAGAGTGTAAGGAGTTACATCGTTCACACCACCAATACCACGTGTTTCAATCTTATCCTTACTTACACCGAGGTTGATAAGTTCCTCAGCAACAGCCTTAGCACGATTCTCAGACAAAGTCTGGTTGTATGCAGAAGAACCAGTCTTGCTATCGGCAGTACCTGTGATGACAACCTTAGCACCTGTATTCTTTGCTGTTGTAGCAACAGCCTCAAGATTGATAAGATCCTTCTTAGAATTCAACTTAGCTGAGTTGATATTGAAGAATGTTGAAACTGTATTTCCACAAATAATCTTCTCTGGTTCTGCTGGAGCAGGTACCTCAACTGGCTTCTTTGCAAGTTCCTCACGAAGACGAGCATTCTCATCCTGCTCGCTCTGAAGCTGACTACGAAGATCATTCAACTTAGCGCAAGCCTCTTCTGAGAGAGCCTCATAATCCTCGAGATTAACTGCCTTAGACCATGTATTCTTACCCCAGTTGTAGCAAACACCTACCTTAAGATCGCATATTTTCTCCGAACCATTCTTATAATCACCAGTGAGGTTCTTAAAGAACGCATCAGTAGTAACATTCCAACTACCCTCAAGATAGACACCTACCTCATTGCTAAATCTCCACATTGACTGGATTCCAGCACCAAGAACAGGAGTATATGTATTAAGATAAAAGTTACGAGCAACACCTGCTTTTGGTACTACACTAAGATTCCAGAATCGATTCTCATTATAGCCATAGATAAGATTAGACAAGTTGAACAAGTTCTCATACATTACATATGCATAATTCTTGCTACCACTTGAAATCTCATAATCGACTTTCATACCCGCATACTTACCTTCAGTCAATGTCACATTATCTCTTCCGCCAAATGCTTCCCAATCTACAGTAATACGCATTCCATAACCAGGAGTAAACCATTTACCCACGGAGAGAGCAATACCATAAGTACGGCCATAATCCAATCCCTCACTAAAAGTAAAACCATTTTTTTGAGCCATGCCTACACCAGCTCCTACCTGTGTAAACCAGTTAGCCCAAAACGAGTTAGTAGCCACCTTAGTGTACTTGTAGTCAGCAGTTGCAGATGTTTCAAACTCACAGTCCTGCGCATTTGCAGCAGAACATAGACCTATAAAGGCCATGCACATCATGAACTTTTTCATAATACAGAAATCCATTTATTTACAACAATTATTTTCATTCAATTTCTCTATCGAAGGAAAAATGTTTGTCACATAAATAGACATTTACACATTTTCCTCACTTTATTTGGCACAAAGATAAGTCTTTTTTCTAATACGAGCCACATAAATTCACAAAAAAATGCACAAAAACAGCGTTTTTTTTCATTTTTTGTTAAAAAAGCTTGTCAATTGCCTTATTTTCCACGATTGAGAACACAATTTTGCCATCTGGTGTGCGTGCAGGTGTCGAGAGAGAGAACAAATCACGTAAGAGATTAGTCATCTCCGTCTGAGAGAGCACTTCACCATATCCAATAGCAAAGGATTTTGCCAAAGTAAGAGCCATAGCCTCCCTTGCCTCCTCGTTCATATTGCCCGTTTTGTCCATGGCTGAATAAACGAGTTCGTGGAGGACCTCATCCACATTTATGTTCTGAATGTTTGAAGGAACCCCCGAAACCGAATATGAGCCGCCACCAATGTTGGTCAGTTCAAAGCCAAGTTTCGTGACATCATCAAATATTTCTTCAAAAACGGCAGCTTCACCAGGATTGAAGGTCACAATCTCCTCAAACATTATTTTCTGCACAATATGTCCGTGTGTGGTCATGGAGTTGATGTTACGTTCATAAAGCACACGGATGTGTGCTCTGTTCTGGTCAACGAGCATCAAACCTGAACTTACAGGAAGCACAATATACTTGCCTTTATATTGGAATTTTGGCACCGAAGGGTCGAGAACCGCAGGTTGTCCATCTGGCTTATAATATATATAAGGTGTATTCTCACCTTTTTCATCCTCATAATTCTTCTCGGAAGGTACCAGTTCACCATCATCGTTTGATGAAGAAGAGACAAGTCCATCGTCAAAAAGCGTAGGATTATAATCAGAGGAAACTATTTCCTGTGATTCATTTTCCAAATCCTTTAGTCCTTCATAAAGACTTTCCCAATTTGATTCACCATGACTTCCCGCTGCTCCCCCACTCTGCTTGAACGGATTGTAATCGGAAACCGTACGCTTTGGCGGAGCATAACTTGACATCTTACTGGCAGCCGTAGGGATGAACGCTGGAATCTCAGGTTTTCCCTCAACGTCAAAGTCGATCATAGGCACATTACAGAATTTGCCGAGCGTTTCCTTTACGGTAGCATAAAGCACCTGCCATATTGCCTGGTCATTATCAAACTTTATCTCCGTCTTTGTTGGATGAACATTCACATCTATCGATGCTGGGTCAACAGCCATGTAGATAAAGAAAGACACTTGGTCTCCAGGAGGAATAAGGTTGTCATAAGCACGCATTACAGCCGTCTGGAAATAATTATGCTGCATGTAACGACCATTGACAAAGAAAAACCTCTTAGCTCCCTTCTTCTTTGACGACTCTGGCTTTGTGACATAACCAGAAATCTTTACCAAAGACGTCTCTGCCTCTATAGGGAGAAGGTCAGCATTTATCTTCTTGCCAAAGACATCGATAATTCTCTGACGGACGGAAGTTGCCGGCAAACGGAACATCTCCGCACCATTATTGAAGAGATTAAACGAGATGTCTGGATTTACGAGTACTATGCGTTCAAAGTCCTGCACGATATTAGTCATCTCCGTCTGGGCAGACTTCAGAAACTTCCTTCTTGCAGGGACATTATAGAACAAGTCCTTTACGGAGAAATTGCTTCCCACAGGACACGAAACTGGCTCCTGTGACACAACCTTAGAGCCTGCAATCTCTATGCTCGTTCCGAGTTCATCCTCTTCACGTCTTGTCTTCAACTCCACATGTGCAACTGCAGCAATAGAAGCAAGAGCCTCGCCACGGAAACCCATCGTAGAGAGAGAGAACAGGTCGGCAGCCGAGCGAATCTTTGAAGTAGCATGACGTTCAAACGAAAGACGTGCATCCGTTTCCGACATACCTTTTCCATCATCCACAATCTGCACATTAGCCTTTCCGCCATCAACCACAAGCACCTGAATATTGTGGGCACCTGCGTCAATAGAGTTTTCGACCATCTCCTTTACTATCGAAGATGGTCTTTGCACAACCTCTCCTGCCGCTATCTGATTAGCGACAGAATCGGGTAAGACATGTATGATATCCTCCATTTAGAATGGTAATTCTCCTGTGATTATGTAGTTAGCAATAACAAGAAGCACGATTATAGCACCAATAAGCACACCATAAGAGAGAGGTTTCCTTCCACTCTGCTTACGACGCTTGAGGTGAGTTGTAGCTTCGACAAACTTTCCACGAATATCCTCTGGAGAGAACTCTTTAGGAGGAAGTAAGCCGAGTTCACGCTTTGCATTCTCCTCTATCTTATCAAGTTTCTCCTTACGAGGATCGTAATAGATATAATTATGATGAAAACCACGAGGCTTTCTTACCGAAAACATTCCCATATCATTCATCTTTTATGTTTCTTTAATCTCAAAAGGAAGGACTACGTTGTAACCAGCCACCTCTTTTGACAAAAAGAAACGAATTAAACATTTTCACTTACCATAATGCAAATATAAGCATCACGGAAGAATCACGAAAGGTTAACGAAGGGTTAACGAAGCCTTTTGACATGTGTCAACAAATCGTTTTGTTCATAATAAATTCGATTTTATTACAAAATGTCAAATACAGGCTTACTTGCCAACTCCTTTGTTATTTGGATCATGCACCCTCCAGTTGAAGATATCAAATCTATCCTTCGGGCGTATATCATCAAGCCATACGAAGCGTGCAAGATAGCACTTGTCCTTCGGGATTCCCGTAGGCGGATACATCGTACCTGTCGAACCTGCCATCCATATCTTTTTTGGCTTCTTGTTCTCCATGTACATGATTGCCTTGGTCGTCTCATTATAGACCATACCAATCATAAATCCGTCATCCTCCTGCATGTAGTACGCAACGAAGACATTTCCCACCGCCTCATTCCTGTCAAGCTGACCATTCTTGAAGTACGTAAACATTTCCTTTGACTCTATCTGGTTAAAGCACAGCGAGTCAATCTTCTCTACCGTCGATGCCTTACCTATGATATGAATCCAGTCGATAGTACTGTCATTATTGTAAACACGAATCTCGTCGCCCTTTGCCTGCTGTCCCTCGTTCCAAAGGACAGGGTTGCCGTACATGTAAGTACAAGAATCAAGTTCGTGTGTCACCATTGAGTCACATACAGCTTGAACATCAACCCTGTACATGCGGACATGATGATAAGCATGAAGGTCACGATACACCGAATCAGTATTGAGATTATATGTAAACATCTTCAACGTGTCGGCATGAACATAGAGAGTATCCTTCTGCGAATATTCGTACGCCACAGCACTGTCAGTTGCGAGTGCAAAACCCGTCTTCTGGTTGTACTGGCAATAGTTGGCGGTAAGCATACAGAGGTTCTCCTCATCCGTGATGACTACATCGCCGAAAGCCTCGCTCACATCCTTGCCCTTGCAATAGTAGAGGCTGTCAGCCACTATCTTGCGCATATCCTTGATGATGTAGGAGCGGTCAAGCAGGAAAGCCTCATCCGTGTTCGTATCATAGTCACCTCTCTCGCCATAGACGAATGTACCGTCATCAGAAGTGATGTTTGTAGGCGACACAATACGTGCCTTTTTTATGTCCGAATAGTAGTAGAGCGTATCGGATACGAGCTTGAACTTCGGATTCGTGAGCACAACGTTGTTCGTGAAGAATGCCTCATGTGTCGGAACCGTGTATTGTCCCCAATCGCTTACGAGCACGTTGTCGCCATCATACAGAGTACCGCCATAAGGGTACATTCCCACGTTGTACACACGGTCGTAGTCGAGATAATCGGACAC